>JAHEBS010000070.1 GCA_024642145.1 Marivivens sp. | reverse complement strand
GATCGGGGGCAGCTTTACGCTATATATCAACCTCGGGGCGCCCGCCTATCGTGACCTGCCCCTGGCCGAACGCATCGCGCGTGGCGACGAATTGCGCGCAAGCCGCCCGAGCCAAAAGGTGGCCGAGGCTGCCGCCACGCCGCTGCCCCTGCCCGACGGCACGCCGCAGGACACGGTGGATGCCGTCCTCGCGCTGGAAAGTGTTCTGGCCGACCGCCCCGATCTGCTGGAAGGCTGGCAGATCATCGAACCCGAAGAACGCGCGCTTTTCCGTTTTGCCGCGGCACGTGTCGCCATGGAAAACATCATCCGGCTCAAGGGTGATACGGCAACCACCGCAGAACATGTCGAATACCTCGACATGATGGCCGCCGCCGCCGACCTTTATGTTTCACCCGAGGCCGAGGCGCAGGCGCGGCTGATCCTTGAACGTGAGCCCGACAATTTCGTGGCGCTTTTCTATATGGGGCTGCTCTTTGCCCAGACCGACCGCCCCGATCTGGCGTTTCAGATCTGGCGGCCCTTGGTGGATCGCCCCGATGGTGACGATCTGCATATGGGCCTGATGCGTGACCGGATCGAACAGGCGGCCTTTGACGCAGGCGTGGACTATAGCCTGCCGCCGCAGGGCCGCGCCGCCGCCGCTGTTGCGGCCATGGGGGCCGACGACCAGCAAGCCATGATCCGCAGCATGGTTTCGGGGCTTGCCGAACGGCTGGCCACGCAAGGCGGCCCGCCCGAGGACTGGGCGCGGCTGATCACCTCTTATGGCGTGCTTGGCGAGGTCGATCAGGCGCGTGCGATCTGGACCGAGGCGCAGCAGGTCTTTGCCGACACACCGGCAGCGGTCGAAACCATTCGCGCGGCGGCGATCGCGGCGGGGGTGGCCCCATGATCTGCGACAGCGCCACGGAATTTGCGGCAGCCCTGCCCGCCTTTGGCGCCATCGCGGGGCTGGATCTGGGCACCGTGACCATCGGTGTTGCCGTTTCGGATTCGATGCGGGCGGTCGCGACGCCGCTTGAAACCATCGCACGCAAGAAATTCACCCTCGATGCCGCGCGTCTGCTGGAGATCATCAAGGCCCGCGACCTCAAAGGCATTGTCTTGGGATTGCCCATGAACATGGACGGCAGCGAAGGCCCGCGGGCGCAGGCGACCCGCGCCTTCGCGCGCAATCTGTCGCGCCTGACGGATCTGCCGATCGGCTTTTGGGACGAAAGACTGTCGACGGTGGCCGCCGAACGCGCGCTGCTCGAGGCGGATACGTCTCGCAAACGTCGTTCGGAGGTCATTGATCACGTGGCCGCAGGGTTTATCTTGCAAGGTATGCTCGACAGGCTGGGGCATTTAAAGCGGGACACCAATGGCTGAGGACGAGGGCGAGCGCATCTGGACGCGGGACGAGATCGAAAGTCCCTGCGTCAAAGTATGTCTTGTGCATCCGGCGGCGCGCATCTGCACCGGCTGTCATCGCACCATTGACGAAATTGGCCGTTGGAGCCGCATGACCTCGGACGAGCGTAGGGCGGTCATGGCCGAACTGCCGTCCCGCGCGGGCTTGTTGCGGCAAAGGCGCGGCGGGCGCGCCGGACGGACAGGGGCTTAGTCCTCGTCGCGCAACCAGTCGCGGATATCGTCGAAAACCGGCCGAAAAAACGCAATCATCCGGCCTTCGGGTGCGGCCTTTGCGCCCTTGGCCCAAGGTGCGGTTCCGTGGATCAGCATCCGGTGCATCAAGATCGCCTCGCCCGCCTCCAGCGGCACCTCGACACGCTCGCAGCATTCCAAGGCCTCGGCGCGCGCCTCATTGTAGATCTCGGTGACATCGGCCTCTGACCACATGGCGCGCGGCAGACCGGCAAAAGCGGCAAAAAACGCATCGCGGATGATTTCCTGACTGCCGGGGTAGACAACCAGCGGGCTGGCCGTGGCGCGGTTAAGCGCGATCCCCAACATATAGCGATGCGGCTCGCGCAGGTGGCGGCGGCGGTCGGCACCCTCGGCTGGCAACCCGTCCAGATGGGCGGCATCCTTGGTCAGGCGGAATTTATGCGCGGCCTCGGTCTCGTCCTTGTCACGTTTGGGATATCCTGGATAGACCACCGAAAGCTGCGCGGGATGCAGGTCTTGCGGCAGGGTCAGTATCTCTTCCCAGGCACCACGACAGGCGATGCCATCCGCGGCGCCCTGCGGACCGGTCGGCAGGGCATCGACACCCACAAACCATGTCCCGTCATGGCGCAGCCACTTGGCGCGCAGGGCCGGATCAGCGGCGACCTTGACCGCCATCGGGTAGGCGGCCGCAACCCACGCACGGGTGCGCGCATCTGGGGCAAAGGTGGTAAATCCGTCGTCCCAATAGTCGCCGTCTACCATCCCATGGCCTTTCTCAGCATATTCAACGCCACCAGTGTCAGAAACGCCCCAAAGGCGCGCTTGAGCGGTCGCGCATTCATCCGGTGGGCCAAGGCCGCACCCCAAGGCGCGGTGATCAGGGTCATCGCCACAATCAGCACAAAGGCCACCAGATTAACCGCGCCCAGCGTAAAGGGTGGCCGCAATTCTGGCGACATCGGCACCAGCAAGAACCCCGCGACCGAAGGCACGGCGATGATCACGCCAAAGCCAGCAGCGGTTGCCACCGCGCGGTGGATGGGCACCGAAAACAGGCTCATGGTCGGCACGCCGAACGAGCCGCCACCAATCCCCATCAGCACGGAAAGAAACCCGATCGCGGGCGAGATCACAGCCCGCGCGACGCCACGCGGCATCTCTGGCCCAAGCCGCCACGCATCGCGCCCCAAGGCCATATAAAGGCCCACAATCATCGCCAGCACCCCAAAGATCGCCTGCAGGGCCGGCGTGCGCAGGCTTGACGCCACCGCGACACCGACCACAGCGCCAAGCGCGATCCCTGGCGCCCAGCTGCGCAAGATCGCCCATTCGACCGCGCCGCGTTTGTTGTGGCTTAGGACCGACCGGACCGAGGTGACGATAATCGTCGCCAAAGAGGTCGCCAGACACAGCCGCATCAGTTCGGGGCTGTCAAAGCCCAGTCGTGCAAAGGCGTAATAGAAGGACGGCACAAGGATAATGCCGCCGCCAACCCCCAAAAGCCCCGCCAGAACGCCCGCGAAGGCGCCGATGGCCAAGAGCATGACGGCCAGTTCGATCAGTAGTCCGGTATCGCCCATATTCGCCTCCGCGCCCCTTTGTGACCGCAGATGCCCGCGCTGCCAAGCCCGCTCAGGCGGCGGCGGCCGTCACATGGGACAGCGCGGCCAGAACCACCTCGGGTCCGGCGCCATCGCGGCTTGCGTTTTCCGACAGGTAGCGTCGCCACGCCCGCGCGCCGGGCCGCCCGGTAAAGAGGCCCAGCATATGCCGCGTCACCTGATGCAGGCGCCCGCCATTGGCCAGATGCGCCTCGATATAGGGCAGCATCTGTTCCACCACCGCCACCGCGTCACTGTCGCGCCCCGTGCCGAAGATGCGGCGGTCAGCGCCCGTCAGGATATCGGCGGGTTCGTGATAGGCGGCGCGACCGATCATCACCCCGTCAAGCCCCTGCGCCAGCAGATCCTCGGCCAGATCAAGACTGCCGATGCCGCCGTTGATCGAGATATGCAGATCCGGAAAGGCACGTTTCATCGCAAGCACCAAGGGATAGTCCAGTGGCGGAATATCGCGGTTTTCCTTGGGGCTGAGCCCTTGCAGCCAAGCTTTGCGGGCGTGGATTGTCACCCGCCGCACGCCGGCGCTGGCAATCTGGGCAATGAAATCGGGCAGCACCGCGCGCGGTTCCTGCTCGTCAACGCCAATGCGGCATTTCACCGTGATCTCGGCGTCGGTCGCCGCGATCATCGCCGCCACACATTCCGCCACCAAGGGCGCGTCTTTCATCAACACAGCACCGAATGCGCCGGACTGAACACGGTCCGAGGGGCAGCCACAGTTGAGGTTGATCTCGGGGTAACCAAACTCGGCCCCGATCCGCGTGGCCTGCGCCAGTTGCAAGGGATCAGAGCCGCCCAGTTGCAAGGCTACGGGCTGTTCAGCCGCGTCAAATCCCAAAAGCCTGTCACGGTCGCCGTGAATCACCGCCGGCGCCGTCACCATCTCGGTGTAAAGCAGGGTCTGACCCGACAAAAGACGATGCAGATATCGGCAATGACGGTCGGTCCAGTCCATCATGGGCGCGACGGACAGGCGGGCCGATTGCCAGAGATCTGAAGGCGGCGCGGACAAAGGCTTTCCTAGCGGGGTTGGGATCGAGGCTGGTCGGTGGCTCTCCTAGGCCGAAACGTCGCGCGGGGCAAGTTTATCGGAAAAGGTGCTAGTTTGGCGCGACGGTCTGATAACCTTCGGACATGAGCCGCCCCATGCCACCGGCGACAGATATGATCGGATTATCAATTTGTCCGGCCAAGGCATTTGCGGCGCGACCAGAACGATTGCCGGACTGGCAGACAAGGATCAGCGGCTGACCAGGCGCGAGGCGGTCATGGATTTCGGCCATGAACGTCGCCGGATCATCGAAGGTCGCCAAGACCGCACCCTCGATCACGCCCGTGGCGACCCATTCGTCGGGGCGACGGATGTCCACGATCAACCCGCCCTTCGCGCGCATCTGCGCCACGCTGAGCGGGGCAACCTCGATCTGACCGCCCGAGGTATTTCCCATCAGGTAATAAGCGCCGCCGCCAATGACGATAGCGGCTGCGGCAGCGACAAAAAGACGGCGATTGGTCGAAGACATGGCTCGCTCCTTATATATCTCGATTTTGGGATATATAGGCACGGGATGCGGGTTTCAAGCACCCCTGAACGCGCCTAGAGGCCGCGCGCCCAGTTCACCAAAACGGCTGTTTCAGGGGCAAGCGGCTCTGCGCCCTCGCCCAGATAGGCCAATAAAGCATCGGCACTAACGGGATTGACCCCGATCAGCACGGGTATATCCAATTCGATCGCGCGGCTGATTGCGGCCCGCATACCGCCGCCCTCGCTTTCGCGCCGACCGAATTTGTTGACGATCAACAGATCCACGCCCGGTTCCAGCCGCGCCAGCACCTCGGCCACCGCGCCTTCCAAGGCGCCGCTATCCAGACGGCAGCCACGGGCCTCGCGGCCCAGATATTGCGAGATGCGGATCTGCGGCCCACCGCCCAGAACATGTAGATCCATGTCACAGCGGTGTGCATCAGGTCGATCGGCGTTTATCTGGACAACACCGGCAAGCCGCTGTCCTCCGGCCAAAAGCCGTTCGGCCACCTCTGCAAGGCAGCTATCCAGAACGCCGGGGCCATCGGCCATGGTATAGGCAATCTTCATGGCGCGGATGTTTGCCGCGATCCGCGGAACGCGCAAGGTGGTTTGCCGCTGTCATCCAATCGGTTTCCGTGTTTTTATGCCCCGAGATGGGGGTAAGCCTCGCTGTGATACCAAGATTAGGAATGAGGCCGAACGCTATGAAATCGCATTATATCTTCGCTTTCATAGCGATTTCGGGGTGCGCTTTGTGATGGGGGCTTTCGACCCTGCGGGCGATCCTTTCGGGTTTCGGCACGCGCTGGGGCAGTTTGCCACCGGCGTCACGGTTGTCACCACGATGACGCCTGATGGGCCGGTTGGCTTTACGGCCAACAGCTTTGCCAGCGTCTCGCTCGACCCGCCTTTGGTGATGTGGTGCCCCTCCAAAAGCTCGCGCCGGCTTGCCCCTTTTCGCGATGCCGCGACCACCGCGATCCATGTTCTGCCCGCCCGTGACCGCGATATGGCGGCGGCCTTTACCCGCCATGCGGCGGATTGGGGGGCGATTGACTGGCAGGCCGGCAGTAACGGTGCGCCGGTGATCGCGGGCGCGCTGGCCACGTTTCTTTGCCGTGCCGAAGCTACGTATGAGGGTGGCGACCATCTGATCCTTGTGTCGCGTGTGGTCGAGGTTCTGGCAGGTGAGACCCTTGAGCCTCTGGTCTTTCACGGCGGGCGTTATGGCGGTTTCGACCCCGAGCGGCGTTAGATTAACTTATCGTCCTATCTATCTGGAAATACAGATGGTTAGCGAAAATCGACGCATAACGACCTATCTGAACATCGCGATCTAACATCCTGTAAAGACAGGAATACTGCCCATGGGCGGCAAATTGCCGTGGCCCTGCAGGCAGGGTTTGACCTTGGGTCGGGAACGGATTAGAACAAAAAGAGAACACCGCCCGAGTCTGCCGAGGTGGCCATGACCAGTCCCAAAACCCAGATCGCCCTTTTGCGCCGCCGCAACCGCGAGGTGCCCGACAACCGCCCGCAGGCCACGCTGAGCGAGGTCTTTGCCGTCACGCCCGCCGATGCGGCGGCGACGGGCTTTGCGCTGGCACATCTGCGCGGGGTCAGGGGGCCAGTCCTGTGGGTGCAGGACCATCTGTCGCGGCGCGAGGCCGGCATGCCCTATCCGGCGGGTCTGCCCTTTGATCTTGGGCTCATGCATCTGGACGTGGCGCGACCCGTCGATGCGCTCTGGGCCATGGAAGAGGCGCTGGGTTGCCCCGCGCTGGGCGGGATCATCGGCGAGGTCTGGGGCGCGCCGCAGGTTCTGGATTTCACCGCCTCCAAGCGGCTTGCCATCCGCGCCGAGGCGCATGGCGTGCCGCTCTGGCTCATCCGCCGTGCGGCCAGCCCCGATCTGTCGGCGGCGCGGGAGCGTTGGCGTGTGGCCTCGCTGCCCTCATGGCAGAACGAGGATGATAGCCGCGCACCGGGGCAACCGGTCTGGCGGGCCGATCTGTTTCGTGCCCGCTGGCGCCAGCCGGGCTCGTGGGTGGCGCGTCTTGATCCCGCGCGGGGGCTGATCATGGATCACGGCAGCGAAGGCGCCGCATCCGAATCCCCCGTCGCATCCCCCGTCTCATCCCCCGTCGCCTCCCCGGTCCTTGTCCGCCATGGCTGAACGCGCGCGCCGCATCACCGCGCTCTGGCTGCCACGCTTTGCCATCGAGCGCTGGCTGGTTCTGGCCGCGCGACGGGGCGAGGATGTGCCGCCCGAGGTCGCGCTGGCCCTGGCCCGCCCCGGCACGCATGGGCCGGTTATCCATGCCACGACCCGCGCCGCCGAACTGGCCGGTGTGCAGGCGGGCGCGCGGGCGGTGGATATGCGCGCGCTTTGTCCCGTGCTGCGGCTCGAACCCGCCGACACCGAGGCCGACAGCCTCGCGCTCGAGCGGTTGATGCTCTGGCTCCGGCGGTTCTGCCCTTGGACAGCAGTCGATGGTGCGGGCGGGGTGATCCTTGACACCACGGGGTCCGACCATCTCTGGGGCGGCGAGGCGGCGATGCTGGTCGAGATCGAAACCGCGCTCTCGCATCTGGGTCTCTCGGCCGGTCTGGCCATTGCCCCCACCCCCGCCGCCGCCCGCGCGCTGGCGCGCTTTGGCGGGGTCAGGGCAATCTCGGGCGCGGATCAGATCGAGGCCCAGATCGCCCCCCTGCCCGTAGCCGCGCTGGGTCTGGGTGCCGATACCGTGCTGCTGCTGCAACGGTTGGGGCTGAAAACCATCGGCGATCTGGCCGCCGTGCCGCGCCTGTCACTGGCGCGCCGGTTCAACCGCACGCCCGCCGCTGAAAACCCGCTGATCGCGCTTGACCGGATGACAGGCCGCCTGCCCACGCCGCTTGATGCGCCCGCCGACCCGCCGCGCTATCTGGCGCGCACACGGCTGGCCGATCCGGTGCAGGACCCTACGCCATGGATCCCCGCGCTGTGCGAGGATCTCTGCGCGGCACTGACCCATGACGGGATGGGCGCGCGACGCATCACCCTGACGCTCTACCGCACCGATGGCGAGATCGCCGCCGCCTCGGTCGCCACCGCACGCGCCAGCCGCGACGCGGCCCATCTGGCGCGGCTTTTCGAGGGGCGGCTCGACCGGCTGGACCCGGGCTTTGGTTTTGACCTCATCACGCTGGTGGGCGATGTGACCGAGGCGCTGGCGGTGCGGCAAAGGCGGCTCGACGGGGCGGCCGATGATGCCGAGGATCTGGCGCGTCTGACCGACCGGCTGCGGGCGCGGCTTGGTCCCCGCGCGCTGACCGCCCCCGCACCACGGCCAAGCCATATCCCTGAACGCGCCGTGACTTGGGCGGGGCATGCGGCCCCCCTGCCCGCATCGGCCCCGCCAGTGCCGCGCCCCCTGCGGATGCTGGATCACCCCGAAGAGTTGCGCGTGCTTTACGCCGTGCCCGAAGGTCCGCCCGCGCAATTCGTCTGGCGCAGGCGACCCCATCGCGTGGTGCGCTTTGCAGGGCCTGAACGGATCGCGCCCGAATGGTGGGCCGACAAGCCCGGCACGCGGCTGCGCGACTATTACAGGGTCGAGGACCACGAGGGGCACCGGTTCTGGATCTACCGCGACGGCGTTTTGGGCGACGGTCGCGGGCAAGAGCCGCGCTGGTTCTTGCAAGGTCTTTTCGTGTGAGCGCCCCCCATGCCCGAAAGCGAACGCCCTGATCCCCCCCGCAGCCTTGACCCCGAAGGCTTTCGCCCGAACCCGCGCGCGGCCTATGTCGAACTGGGGCTTTTCACCGCGTTTTCATTCCTGCGCGGCGCGTCAGAGGCCGCCGATCTGGCCGAAACCGCCGCCGCGCTGGGCTATGACGCGCTGGGTTGCGCCGATCTCAACACGCTGGCGGGTGCCGTGCGGTTTCATGTCGAGGCGGGCAAGGCGCAGATCCGGCCCCTGATCGGGGCGCGGCTGGAACTGGTGACGGGCGAGGTCATCATCGCCTATCCCCGCGACCGCGAAGCCTATGGGCGGCTCGCGCGGCTTTTGTCCAAGGGTAAGCGCCATGATGTGGACGGGGTCTGGCAGGCCAAGGGCAAATGCGACCTGACGCTGCGCGATCTGGCGGACCATGCCGAGGGGCTGGAACTGATCTTGGTGCCACCCGCCGAACTGAGGGGGTTTGACAAACAGGCCATGGCCATCAAACGCGCGGTGCCCACGCTTGGCCATATCGCCGCCGCATGGCTCTATCGCGGTGACGACCGCGCCCGTATCAACCGTATCGAGACCATCGCGCGGCGGGCGGGGCTGGTCATGATCGCCACGAACGAGGTGCTCTACCACGCCCCCGACCGCCGCCCGCTGCAAGATGTGATGACCTGCATCCGGCTGGGGTTGAAGCTGACCGAGGCGGGCACCGCGCTGGCGCCCAATGCCGAACGCCACCTCAAATCACCCGCCGAGATGGCGCGGCTTTTCGCGGAATGGCCGCAGGCGGTGCGCGCGACCCGCAATCTGGCCGACCGCATCGGTTTCGGCCTTGAGGAACTGCGCTACGAATACCCGCGCGAGGTGATCCCTCAGGGGCGGTCCCCGCAAGAATACCTGAGCGAACTGACATGGGCGGGCGCGGCGCAGACCTATCTTGATGGCGTGCCGACAGCCGTCACCGCCACGCTGAAAAAGGAACTGGCGATGATCGAAAAGCTCGATATCGCCCGCTATTTCCTGACCATCCACGACATCATCCGTTTTGCCCGCGAAGGGGTCAGCCCGCCGATCCTTTGTCAGGGGCGCGGGTCGGCGGCAAACTCGGCCGTCTGCTATGTGCTTGGCATCACCGCCGTGGACCCCGCGCAGCATCAACTTTTGTTTGAGCGTTTCATCAGCGAGGAACGCAAAGAGCCGCCCGATATCGACGTGGATTTCGAACACGAGCGCCGCGAAGAGGTGATCCAGCATATCTACGCCAAATACGGGCGTGACCGCGCGGGGCTTTGCGCCACCGTGATCCGCTATCGCCCGCGATCGGCGATCCGCGAGGTGGGCAAGGTAATGGGTCTGTCCGAGGATGTGACCGGCGCGCTGGCCCGCACCGTCTGGGGGTCTTGGGGGCGCGAGGTAGATGGCGCGCATGTATCGCAAGCGGGGCTTGACCTGAACGACCCGCTTTTGCGCCGCACCGTGCAACTGGCCCACCAGATCATCGGCATGCCCCGCCATCTGGGCCAGCACGTGGGCGGGTTCATCCTGACCGAACGCCTGCTGTCGGAAACCGTGCCCATCGGCAACGGCGCCATGCCCGAGCGCAGTTTCATCGAATGGGACAAGGACGACATCGATGCGCTGGGCATCCTCAAGGTCGATATCCTTGCCTTGGGTATGCTGACCTGCATCCGCAAATGCATCGACCTTGTCGCCGCGCATCACGGACGCGCCTATACGCTGGCCACCATCCCGCGCGAGGATCCGCGCGTTTACGAGATGCTGTCGCGCGGCGATTCCGTGGGCGTGTTTCAGGTGGAAAGCCGCGCCCAGATCAACATGCTGCCGCGCCTGCGCCCCCGCTGTTTCTACGATTTGGTGATCGAGGTCGCCATCGTCCGCCCGGGCCCTATTCAGGGTGATATGGTCCACCCCTACCTGCGCCGCCGCAACGGCGAAGAGGCGATCGCGTTTCCCTCACCCGCGCCGCCCAATGACCCCGAAGAACTGAAGTCCATCCTTGGCCGCACGCTGGGCGTGCCGATCTTTCAGGAACAGGCGATGAAGATCGCCATCGACGCCGCGCGGTTTTCGCCCGCCGAGGCCAATGAGTTGCGCAAGGCGATGGCCACCTTCCGGTCCAAAGGCACCATCGGCACGCTTGAGGAACGTATGGTGGGCCGGATGGTGGCGCGCGGCTACGACCCCGATTTCGCGCGGCGCTGTTTCGACCAGATCAAGGGCTTTGGCGAATACGGCTTTCCCGAAAGCCACGCGGCAAGCTTCGCGCATCTGGTCTATGTCTCGGCATGGCTGCGCCTGCATTATCCGGCGGCCTTTGCGGCGGCGCTTCTGAATTCGCAACCCATGGGGTTTTATGCCCCCGCCCAGATCATCCGCGACGCGCGCGACCATGGCGTGCGGATCCTGCCGCCGGATGTGAACTATTCGGAATGGGACAATACGCTTGAACCCCGCGCGGGCAGTGGCTTTGCGCTGCGGTTGGGGCTGCGCCAGATCACCGGTCTGCCCATGGCTGGCGCCGCGCGGCTTTTGTTGGGCCGCGATGGGGTGCCCTATACGGATATCGACGATCTGACGCGGCGCGGCGGGGTCACCGCCACCTTTGCCCGACGTCTGGCCGAGGCCGATGGCTTGGGTTCGCTGTTCATCGAGCGGCGGCAGGCGCTGTGGTTGGCCAAGGGATTGCATGACGCGCCCGACCTGCCGCTTTTTGCCGGTGAGCGCGACGAGGGGGCAGAGCCGACCGTGCCCCTGCCCGTCATGCCACAATGCGAAGAGGTGGTGGCCGATTACCAGACGCTGCGCCTGACCTTGCGCGCCCATCCCATGACATTCCTGCGCCGCAGCCTTGGCGAACAGGGCTATCTGCCGCTTGCCCGTCTGGCTGATGTGCCGAACGGCGCGCGGGTGCGTATTGCGGGGGTGGTGCTGATCCGCCAGCGGCCCGGCACCGCCAAGGGGGTCTGTTTTGTCACGCTCGAGGATGAAACCGGCAATGCCAACCTCGTGGTCTGGCCCAAGGTGATGGAGGCGCAGCGGCGGCAGGTCATGGCCGCGCGGCTGATGGCCATCGAGGGCCGCATCCAGCGCGAGGTCGATATCATCCATGTCATTGTCGATCAGGTCACCGACCGCACGGACGCCTTGGTGCGGCTTGCCAATGCAGAACCGCGCCAAATAGCACCCCAACCGCCGCATCACCCGCGCAATCTTCGGCTTTTGCCAAAAAGCCGCGATTTCCACTGACGCCTCGACCGCCACCCTCATTGCGGCTAAGAGGCGCCATGGGCCATGAAACCTTCGACATCTTCCTTGTCATCCCTCCGGGGCTGGAAACCGCACTCGAGGCCGAGGCGCGCGCAACGGGATTTGAAAGTCCCGTGATCGAAAGCGGCGGCGTGACCGTGCAGGGCACATGGGAGGACGTCTGGCGCGCCAATCTGCTGATGCGCACGCCCACCAAGATTCTCGCCCGTATCGGCGGCTTTCGCGCCTTCCATCTGGCCCAGTTGGACAAACGCGCCCGCGCCTTTGACTGGTCCGCCTACCTGCGCCCCGATCAGCCGCTGCGCGTCGATGTCACCACGCGTGGCTCCAAGATCTATCACGCCAAAGCCGCCGCCCAGCGGATCGAACGCGCCCTGACCGAGGAAATGGGCATCACCATCGCCAAGGACGCGGCCATCGAACTCAAGGCGCGGATCGACGACAATATGGTGACCTTCAGCCTCGATACATCGGGCGAAAGCCTGCACAAACGTGGCCACAAGGTCGCGGTCGGCAAGGCGCCGATGCGCGAAAACATGGCGGCGGCCTTCCTGTCGCTTTGCGGATTTGACGGGCAAGAACCTGTTGTCGATCCGATGTGCGGGTCGGGCACCTTCGTGATCGAAGCTGCCGAGATCGCGGCAGGACTGGCCCCGGGACGCGACCGCGACTTTGCCTTCATGGGCTTTGCCAATTTCGACCCCGCGCGCTGGGCGGGCCTGAAGGCGGCGGTCAACCCGCGCGAAACCACGGTTCGGTTTCACGGCTCGGACCGTGACCAAGGCGCCATTCAGGGCGCGACCAGGAACGCCGACCGCGCCGGCGTGGCGCAGACTTGCCTATTCAACCGCTTGGCCATTTCCGATCTGACACCGCCCGAAGGCCCCAAGGGTCTGGTGATCATCAACCCGCCCTATGGCGCAAGGATTGGCGAGCGCAAACCGCTGTTTGCGCTTTATGGCGCGATGGGTGAAGTGCTGCGGACGCGGTTTCGCGGCTGGCGTGTGGGCATCATTACGCCTGACGGCGGGCTTGCCGCCGCGACCGGCCTGCCGTTCCTGCCGCCCGGACCGCCCATTGCCCATGGCGGCATCGGGGTAAAGCTGTTTCTGACCGCAGCTTTGCCCTAACGGGCGACAATGGGGCGGCCCTCGAACACCGCCTCCATCGAAAAAATACCGGTCACGGATTCAAAACCCAGATCCGCAATCAGCGCCTGATAGACGCGGTCATAACCGGACATGCCGGTTGTCACGACCTTCAACAAATAGTCCCAGTCGCCGCCCACGCGGTGCATCTCGATAATCTCGGGGATCGACTCGGCCCGCTGGCGAAACCGCTTCATCCACTGGCTGTCATGGTTGCGGGTGCGGATCATGACAAAGACCGTCAGGTCCAGACCCAAGGCGCGCGGATCGATCCGAGCGGTTGAACCCAAGATCACTCCTGCCTCGGCCAGTTTCTGCAATCGCCGGTTGGCGGCGTTCTGGCTTAACCC
>JAHEBS010000069.1 GCA_024642145.1 Marivivens sp. | reverse complement strand
GTGGTGGCGAGGGTCGCGATCAGGTCGGGGCCGAGGGCTCAGATGAGGCCGACGAGGCCGCAGCTGAGGCCGAGGTCGTTGCCGAAACGGTGACCGAACCGACCCAGGCGCCCGCCGTGGATGCCTCCGCCGAAGAAACCGCACCGGTCAAGAAACCGCGTCGCAGCCGCAAAAAGGCCGATGCCGCGGCAGAGCCCGAAGCGCCTGTGGCCGAAGTAGCGGCTGAACAGCCCGCCAAGCCCAAGCGCGTGCGCAAAACCAAGGCGCAGATCGCGGCCGAAGCCGAGGCCGCTGCTGCGACCGAAGCCGAGGCAGCGGTAGAGGCGCCCGTGGCCGAAGCCGTCGTCGAAGAAGTGCCCGCCCCCGCACCGGAGCCGGTCGTGGTCACGGCACCGACGCCCGAGGCACCGCCCAAGCCCAAGCGCAGCGGCTGGTGGTCGCGCGGTTAATTTCCGGCTTTGGAACGGATTGAACGCCGCCCTTCGGGGCGGCGTTTGTCTTGGCGCTAGCCGCGCTGGATCAGATAGGCCTGACCGCCATCGGGTAAATCATCCACGCCCAGAAACTTGTGGCCCGCATGGGCGCAGAAATGCGGCATGTCGACGATGGCTGCGGGATCGGTGGCCAGAACGCGCAGCACCTGACCTGCGGCCAGACCCGCAAGACCCTTGCGCGCTTTCAGCACGGGCAGCGGGCACAAAAGACCCCGCGCGTCGATTTCATGATCAATAGCCGTCATGGCACCGCCATAGGGCAGGGCATTTGCCCTGTCCACGATCTCGTGACCCCAAGCCCCCGTGACGCGCCGCGCGTCTTGGCCTATGAGGGGCCATGCTTGATGCCTCTTTGATCTCTGACGCGCCCTTTGTTTCGGCCTTTGTCATCGCTGTGCTGGGCGGGCTGCTCAGCTTTCTCAGCCCCTGTGTCTTGCCCGTGGTGCCGCCTTATCTGGCCTTTATGGGCGGTGTCAGCATGACCGAGATGGATGGCACAACGCGCGGGCGCGGGCGTGTCATCCTTGCGGCCTGCTTCTTTGTGATGGGGCTATCAACGATTTTCCTGCTTTTGGGTGCGGCGGCTTCCGCGCTCGGGCGGGCGATCTTGGTCTGGCAGGACCAACTGATCGTTGGTTCCGGCATCGTCATCATGATATTCGGCGCCCATTTCGTGGGCGCTATCCGTATCCCGTTTTTTGACCGCGAGGCGCGCTTCGAGGCCGACAACAAGGGCGGTTCGGCGCTGGGGGCCTATGTTCTGGGGCTGGCCTTTGCCTTTGGCTGGACGCCCTGTCTTGGCCCGATCCTCGGCGCGATCCTCAGCCTCGCGGCGGGCGCGGGCGATGCGGGGCGCGGGATGCTGTTGTTGGCAGGCTACGCGGCGGGCTTGGGCCTGCCGTTTCTGCTGGTCGCGGCGTTCTTTCCCAGCCTGCGCGGGGCCATGGGGTTCCTCAAACGGCATATGGAACAGGTGCAACGCATCTCTGGTCTGCTGCTGTGGACGGTCGGTCTGATGATGGCCACGGGCCAGTTCAGTGCGATGTCCTATTGGCTTTTGGAACATATCCCTGCGCTGGCGCGTATCGGCTGAGGGAAACGGGCTTAACTTGTCCGCCAGAGAGGCTAGGATGCCTCAAAGCGAGGCGACATGGCGGCAGATCAGGCGGATAGGGCGATCAGGCGGCGGGTGTTCTACATCCCCGGCTATGACCCGTTCCATCCACGCCGTTACCGCGAGCTTTATCGCAAAGAGTCGGCGGAACAGGCTGAAATCTCGGGCTATTCTCTGACGCTCAAGCCGCGCGCCAAGGGCCAGGTCTATGGTTGGAGCGTTGCCGCCGAAATCGAGGGGCGCAGCGTCGAAACCGAGGTCGAAGTTCTGGTCTGGTCGGATCTGGTGCTGGCCTCGATGTCGAACTCGATCCCCGCCACCTATCTGCAACTGGCCCGCACCGCATGGACCTATATCGGTTCGGGCGCACTCTGGCGGTTGATGCGGCTACGCAAGGGGCCGGTCATCGCGGCGCTTTATCCGGTCGGTATGCTGGCCTTGCAACTGGCCATGGCCATTCTATTGGCTTGGGGTGCCTATGTGGGTGTTTCTTGGGCGGGCGTTGCCTTGGGCGCACTGGCCTTGATGGCCAAGGCCCTCGCAGGCGCGCTGGCGGCGGCGCTGTTTGTCGTGGTGCTGCGTTGGTTTCGCGAGCGGGACAACAAGCTTTTTGCCTATTACCTGATGCATGACTATGCCTATGGCGCCCAGTTCAACGGCGCGAACCCGCCAGAACTCGAGGCGCGGCTGGCGCAGTTTGCGGACCGCATAGCGGCGGCCATGGGCCATGACGTGGACGAGGTGCTGGTCGTGGGGCATTCCTCGGGCGCGCATCTGGCCGTTTCGGTTCTGGCCGATCTGATCCGCGCGGGCCGGATCAATATCGGACCCAATCGGCCTGCGCTGTCGTTTCTGTCCTTGGGGCAGGTGGTGCCCATGGTGTCGTTCCTGCCGCGCGCGCAAAGGTTGCGGGCCGATCTGGCCTATCTGTCGGCGCGGGACGAACTGACCTGGGTCGATGTCACGGCGCCAGGTGATGGTTGCGCGTTCGCGCTCTGTGATCCGGTTGCGGTGACAGGCGTGGGCGGACCCGACCAGAAATGGCCGCTGGTTTTTTCCGCGGCCTTTACCCAAACGCTCAGCCCCGCGCGGTGGAAGACCCTGCGATGGCGGTTTTTCCGCCTGCATTTTCAATACCTTTGCGCCTTCGACGCACCGCGCGACTATGACTATTTCCGTATCACGGCGGGTCCAATGACACTGGCTGCACGCTATGGCGACCGCGCCCATAGCCCCAGCCGCATCACCGCGCCCGTCAACCGCTATCGGGATATGGCGTCATGAACCTGCCACCCAAACCCGTGCCGCGTCCCGATAAGGTCACCTTGCGCCAATATCTGCGGCTCTTTCGCAAGGACATCCTGTCGGCCCAACCCGCCAAGCTCTATCACGCGTGGATGGCCGAATTCCGCACGCCATTTTTCCGCAGCTTCATGATCAATGATCCGGCGCTGATCCGTGCGGTGCTGAACGAACGCCCCGATGATTTTCCCAAATCCGACCGCGTGGGCGCGGGTCTGCGGCCGATCCTCGGCAATTCGGTTTTCCTGACCAATGGCGCGGTCTGGAAGCGTCAGCGGCGCATCATTGATCCGGCTTTCGAGGGCGGGCGGCTGCGTGATACGTTTCCGGCGATGTGGGCGGCGGGCGAAGCGGCGGTGGCGCGGATGGCCGCGATGGCGGATGGCCGACCTACCGAGATCGAGGCCGAAACCAGCCATGCGGCGGCGGATGTGATCTTTCGCACGCTCTTTTCCATTCCCATCGAGCATCAGATTGCCGCGCAGGTCTTTGCCGAGTTTCGCGCCCATCAGCGCAGCCAACCGATCCTGAACCTGCGGGCCTTCCTGCCCATTCGCTGGTTGCCGCGCCTTTTCAGCCGCGAGACACGCCGCACCGCGCGGGTGATCCGGCAGTTGATCACCGAATTGACCCGCGCGCGTCTGGCCGAGATTGCCGCAGGGCAGGCGCCGGATGATCTGGCGACCAAGATCATGACGACCGCCGATCCGGTGACGGGCGCGCGGTTCGATCTGGGCGAGATGGTCGATCAGGTCGCGATCTTCTTTTTGGCAGGGCATGAAACCTCGGCCTCGGCACTGGCGTGGACCCTCTATCTCTTGGCCATGCATCCGCAATGGCAAGACCGCGCTGCGGCCGAGGCGCAGGGACTAACGAACGACTTTGCGGCGGTGGGCAAGCTACGTGTGGCCCGTGATGTGTTCCGCGAGGCGCTGCGGCTCTATCCGCCGGTCCCCATGATGGTGCGCGAGGCCACCCGCCCCGAGACGTTCCGTGGACGCGATGTTCCCAAAGGTGCGCAAATCGTGCTGTCGCCGTGGCACCTGCACCGCCACGACCGGATCTGGGCGGACCCTGACGCCTTTTGCCCCGAACGCTGGTCCACAGAAGAGGGCAGGGCCTGCGCGCGCGACGCCTATATGCCCTTTTCAACAGGGCCACGCGTCTGCACGGGCGCGGGCTTTGCCATGATCGAGGGGCCGCTGCTGCTGGCGATGATGCTCAGGGCCTATGAGTTCCGGCTGGTCGAGGGGCGGCAGCCCGTTCCGGTGGCCCATTTGACGGTCCGCGCGCGTGACGGAATCTGGCTGGAAATCAGGCCAAGGCGAATCGATTCTGCCGAATAATCGCCAATGTGGGGGCCGCCGCCGTGATTGCAGAGCCTGCGGAAACAGATTGCCGCAATCTGCCTAGGCCGCTGCCGCAATTCGCGAGCCGGGCGTTCCTCACGAAAAAGTAAGCATTTCAGCGCATTAAGGGGCAGGTCTGTCTGGGCTGCGTCGCGGCGGGCGATTTTTGGGCTAAAACATGGCGGGAAAGTGGCGCATATTGAATGCAGGACGACGGAGGCTTGGTCGAACATGGGACTGCTTGAACAGAACCTGATCTTGATTGCGGTTGGTGCCTTTGCGGGTCTTGCCGCTGCGATGCCCCTGCGCCGCGCCAAGGCAGTGGCCCGCGCCCGGACCCGTGACCTCGCTCATGAAATGGCCTCGGTGATCGAAGCCGGTCTTGCCGGTGAATTGCGCCGCGATCCGCTGCGCCCTATGCGCCCGACCGCAGATCGCGTAGCACGGCGAGCCTGATCGCCGAAGCCAGACCCTGATCGCCGCGGGCCGCGTCAATTTCCGCCGCCAATTCATTCAGCGCCTTGCCGCTTCGTGCGGCTATTTCGCGGAACGCTTGCCAGAATTCCGGCTCCAGCGACACGCTGGTGCGATGCCCGTGCAACGTCAGGGAATGTTTCACCGGACGATCGGTCATGAACGCTTGTGCCCGTCCAGATCACGCGCCGCCTTGTCCGACTTGATCTTGGCCACTGTTTTTTCAGCCTTGCTGCGGCCAAATTTCACTGCGTTTTCATCGGCCTGCACCTTGGCATCGGCGCGGGCCTTGTCTTTGCGAAAGCGGTTGAGGTTGGTCACATTGCCCATGGCGCGACTCTAGCCGACCCGTGACGCTTGTCCAAGGGGCGCGCGTCTTGCTTGACAGGCAGCGGATCGGTGGTGCGCAATAGGACATTGCCAGCCATTGGCCTATATGAAAGCGCCGCCCATGAGCCGTGAACCACGACTGAGTGCCCGCCATATCGACCTTGTGTTTCAACAACTTGAGGATCCCGGTGCATGGCCCGGCCTCGAAAGCTTTACCGAGGCGCAATATGATGAACACCTTGCCCATTTCCTGCGCGAGCGACCCGATGGGGCGATTGGTGTCTTTGCCTATGGCTCGTTGATCTGGAAGCGCGTTTTTGCACCCGTGGCCGAATACCGCGCCACAGCGCATGGCTGGCAGCGTGCATTTTCGCTGCGCCAAAAACGGTTTCGTGGCACCGGAGATTATCCGGGCCTGATGATGCAGATCGACCGTGGCGGGCTGTGCGAGGGCGTGCTGCAAATTGTGCCCGAGGCCGAAGAACCCGCCATTCTGGCCGATCTCTGGCGGCGTGAAATGTCGGTGCGCCCCCCGTCCTACACGCCGCGCTGGATCGATCTGCAGATTGACGGCGAAGCCGCGCCACGCAAGGCCATAGCCTTTACCGCCAATCCGGAAAGCCCCAATTATGAACCAGGTCTGGATGCCGATGCGGTGGCTGAACGGCTGTCGCGCGCCTGCGGCCATTGGGGGACGGCTGCGGACTACCTGTTGCAAACGGTGATCTCGCTTGAGGCGTCAGGAATCCACGACCCCTATCTGTGGGACCTGCAGGGCCGCGTTGCCCAAAAGATCGAGGCCCGCCACCCTGCGGCTTTCGCGGGCTGACGGGCCACTGGATCGGCGCGTGGATCAGCCCTTGGGGCCGACCATATCCTCGGGCCGCACGATGCGGTCAAAGGTCGGGCCATCGACAAAGCCCAGTGCGATAGCCTCTTCGCGCAGGGTTGTGCCGTTCTTATGCGCGGTCTTGGCAACCTTGGTGGCATTGTCATAGCCGATGGTGGGCGCAAGCGCCGTCACCAGCATCAGGCTCTCTTTCATCAACTTGTCGATACGCGCCACGTTGGCTTTTGTGCCCACGACCATGTTGTCGGTGAACGATGACGCCGCATCACCCAAAAGCTGCATGGATTGCAGGACGTTATAGCTCATCATCGGGTTATAGACGTTCAGTTCGAAATGGCCCTGCGAGCCGGCAAAACCAACGGCGGCGTCATTGCCCATGACATGGGCGCAGACCATGGTCAGCGCTTCGGCTTGGGTCGGGTTGACCTTGCCAGGCATGATCGACGATCCCGGTTCGTTTTCCGGCAAGATCAGTTCGCCCAAGCCCGAGCGGGGGCCAGAACCCAACAGACGCAGGTCGTTGGCGATCTTGAAAAGGCTAGCGGCCACGGTTTTCAGCGCGCCCGAGAACATGACCATCGCGTCATGGGCGGCCAGCGCCTCGAATTTGTTGGGGGCGGTGACAAAGGGCAGGCCTGTGATCGCGGCAATGGCCGCGGCCACACGCGTGTCGAAACCGACCTTGGTGTTCAGCCCCGTGCCCACGGCGGTGCCGCCCTGCGCCAGTTCATAGATGTCGGGCAGGCAGGCTTTGACGCGGGCAATGCCTTTATCGACCTGCGTGGCATAGCCCGAGAATTCTTGGCCCAAAGTCAGGGGTGTTGCGTCCTGCGTATGGGTGCGACCGATCTTGATGATGTCCTTGAACTCGGTCGATTTGGCCCAGAGGGCTACGGACAGTTTTTCCAGACCGGGGATCAAGACGTCGCGCGCCAGCATGCCGATACCCACGTGCATGGCCGTGGGGAAGGTGTCGTTGGACGACTGGCCCATGTTGACATGGTCATTGGGGTGGACGGGCTTTTTCGAGCCCATGACACCGCCCAGCATCTCGATCGCGCGGTTCGAGATCACTTCGTTGGCGTTCATGTTCGACTGGGTGCCAGATCCGGTCTGCCAGACGACAAGGGGAAAGTTGTCGTCGAACTTGCCGTCGATCACCTCGGTCGCGGCGGCGGCAATGGCATCGGCAAGGGTGGCGTCGATGTCGCCCTGCGCCTTGTTCACCTGCGCGCAGGCCTTTTTGATGACCCCGAGCGCGCGGATGATCGGCACGGGCTGACGTTCCCAACCGATGGGGAAATTGATGATCGACCTCTGGGTCTGTGCGCCCCAGTATTTGTCGGCCGGAACCTCAAGAGGGCCAAAGCTGTCAGTTTCGGTGCGGGTCTGGGTCATCGGCGCCTCCTGTGCTTGCCTCGCTATAAGCGATGTATTTGATCGAGGAAAGTCGAAGCGAAATCTGTGCGTATTTGAGGAATGCGGACGTGTCGCCGGGCATGACGGTTCAGCAAATCAAGCCGGAAAATCCAAGATTGCGACGGCGGATCAGCCTCTACGAATTTCCTTGATAAATTTTTGCAGTGACGATCAGCTTGACGTATCAATGCTGGTTTTTGGCATTCATCAGAGGGCAATGATGGAACATCACCGTTCGGTTGGCACTACCGGAAGTTTTGGTACTTTTCTTGCAGCTGTCATTGTCGGTCTTGGTGTTCATGCCGCAAGCGCGGATGGCCCAATTTTGGATGGTTGCTCTACCAGCGGCTCATTTGACTACGATAGCAATCTCTTGGCTGGAACCGGCGGGTCATGCGCTGCACCTACGCTAGTCGGACAGGATCAGTGGCAAACCCAAGCATTTTTCGGCCTTTCATTTTCGTTTGGTCGCGGCGGCGGCGCGCACCTAACGGGTGGTGTCAGACGGGTGAATGTCGACTCCTATGGCAATGTTTTTGGTTTTGAAAGCAATGTGTCTGTGCCGTTGTCCGACAATGCAAAACAACCGCGCGCCCGCATGCTTGGCCTGGCCGGTACGACTACGTTTCTGGCCAATGCCGGATTTGGCTGGGATGTGGGACAGGCGGCGTTCCTGTTGAACGGCGGGGTTCAAATACCCTATGCACGTTTGGGCGCCGATTATTTCCCGTCCAATTCGAAAGTGGAGGCGTTTGTTGAAGCCAACACTTACAGTCAATTGCCTGCGACACCCTTTGACCTAGCTTGCAACGAATTCGCAAATCTGGAAACGCCTGCAGGAGCGCTTGCCAATATCGCTGCCATGTTTTTTGGAGCCTTTGCCGTCGGCGATCTCTATACGCCGGGCTCAGGCATTTCGAACGGCGCTTTGGGAAACCTCAATCTCGTTCAGAATTTTGATGCCTACGTAGACGGCAAGACTTGTTTCGTGCCGCCCGATCTCGCGCCTTCATGAGGTTGGACCAAGCCGCCGGACCCTCGCATGGAGAGGGTTTTCAGTTGCGGTGTGCTTGAACCATAAGAGCTTGGTTTACTTGCGGAACTTGTCGAGGCTGACAATCTCGGCTTCATGCGGGGCGGGCTTGGCGTCTTCGGCCATTGGCGCCTCGTCGCCGTCATCCTCGTCGTCGTAAAGTTCGTCGTCGTCATCCTCGTCGCTGGTCTGCGTCTCGAACCGCAGGCCAAACTCGACCGAGGGATCGACAAAGGTGCGGATCGCGTCGAAGGGAATATAAAGCCGCTCGGGGTTGTCGCCAAAATTGAGCGTGACGCCGAAACCCTCTTCGCTGACCTCAAGCCGGTCAAACCAGTGCTGCATGACGATGGTCATATCGCCCGGATAGCGGTCCGATAGCCAATCCGCGATCTCGACGCCGTCTTGGTTGGTATCGAAGGTGATAAAGAAATGGTGCTTGCCCGGAAGCCCGTTTTTGGCAACATCGCCCAGCACTTCGCGGATCAGGCTCCGCATGGCGTTGTGCATCAGATTGCCATAGTCGATCGAACGGCTCACGTCGGTCCTCCGGTAGTTTCGACCCAGCATAGGGGATTCGAAATCGGAGGAAAGGGGGGCCGCACGCTTTCGCGCGGCAGGCGGATTGGCGGACTGGGAAAAGGGAAGGTGCAGGTTTCTGTTGCCAGGTACCTGCGAACCCCGCCTTACGCGGCTAGGCGCAAGGTCTTAGTTTCGGCGACCCGAACTGCTTACGCAGCCAGAGCCATTGCCGGAGCACGGTTGTCATTGGCAACTGTACGTTTTGGACCGATAACGGTGGTACCTCACCGAAACAAAGCATTCCTCTTTACACGTTCGTCGATCCTATTTCGGCCCCATTCGCCCCCAATGAGAGGTTTTGGTGGAGCCGCCGGGTACCGCCCCCGGGTCCGATCCGCTTATTACAGGCGCGTTTATGTCCATAGTCCCTTGCGAGACAGGTCCAATATAGGCGCGGCGGCGTCAGGTCTCAAGGGCGCATCAGAGGCGTTTGAACATCTGCGGCGCCAGCCAGATGGCAATCAGCGCCACGCTGATCTCGACCGCAAAAAAGATCCATTTCTTGGGGCTCGCCCCGTCGATCATCAAAGACGTCGCGCGACCAATCGCAGCGCCCGCCCACGCAAAGCCCAACATGCGCACCGCGATGGGCGATTGCAGCCAGATGACCCCCATGCCGAGTCCGATGAACAGCGCGCCCGAAGCCGCGCGGATTTCGGACATGGCCATGTTGCCATTGGCCACGGCCATGCCCAACACCTCCATCGTATAGCGGGGCGCAAGCCAGCCTATGGCGCCAAGGCCGATGGAAAACAGGGCGAGAATATAGGGTAGTGCTGTCATGGCGTGCCTCATCTTTGTCGCAAGAGATACGCGCGGGATCGGGATTTGGATCAAAAGAAAACGGGCGGGGAAATCCCCGCCCGTATCCGTTAGATCTGGCGCAAGCTTAGAAGCCGGCCTTGATCAGTTCAAAGGCCTCGGCCTGCTTTTCACGCTGGGCGTTGGTGATCGGCAACTGTGCCAGAACCGGCACGTTGATCACGCCCAGACCGGCAGCGTCGAGGTCATCTTGCGAGACCTGCGCATTCAGAGCGACCTGGTTGGCGTGGCCGTAGCCCTGGTCGATCAGCGGCATGGTCGAGGACGGGGCGAGGAAGGCGTTCAGATAGTCATAGACTTTTTCTTCCGAACCGGGGCCGTCCTTGAGGTCGACAAGGCCACACATCCAGACGGACGAACCTTCGACGGTTTCACGCTGGAATGCGATCGGGCGGCCTTCTTCGACCATCGTCGGGTAGGTTTCGTTCCAGGCCCAGCCAACCAGCACTTCACCGGTGGACATCAGCTGCGCAAGCTCGGCAGGGTCGGTCCAGTAGGTGCGCATGTTCTGGTGGGCTTCACGCAGCCAGTCGACGGCGGCGTTGAACTGGTCGTCGGTGACGTTGGTCCAGTTGTCCACGCCGGTCGCAAGGTAGGCCAGCGCAAAGGCATCGTCCACGTTATCGGGAATGGTCACGCGACCGGCATATTTCGGGTTGAGGAACACGTTCAGCGACGCCACATCCTCGGCCGGAACCTCATCGGGGTTGTAGGCGACAGCGGTCGAGCCGAAATCGGTCGGGATAAAGTAGACGTCGCCCGTGGTGGCGCCGATGTCGGTGCCGGTCAGGTTGTGGTCGATGTTGCCGAATTCGGGGATCTTGCTGGTATCCCAAGGCTCGATGATGCCGCTTTCGGCCCACTTGAGCACGGAACCGGCGCAGATATGCGCCACGTCAACGCGGAAGCCCGAGCGGATTTTCTGGAAAGCTTCTTCTTCGTCCGAGAAGAACGAGAAGGTCGGATCGTCGCCATATTTGGTGACGTAATCAGCGTGGAAGGACGCATCTTCGAAGCCCGGGTAATCGAACACCAGAAGATCGCCGTCCGCAGCGCTTGCAGCCGAGGCCAGTGCGATCAGCGATGCCGCGCCCAAAAGGCTGAAATGTTTCATATGAAGTCTCCCTGATTTTATTGTGCAATGACGCTAGCGCGTGGACACCATGCGGGGCAAGTCTCAACCTTCGGTCCAGTTTGGGCTAGCAACTAGACCAAATGAGCCAGCTTTACCTTTGGGCAGCGGCGACATAAGCCTTTGATTGCCGCCTTGGTTGATGGTTTTGACTGGGGCATTCGCCCTTTATGGCGCTGCTTTTGCGGTGCCACATGTCACTGCAGGAGCCTCACTTGACCAAGATCGATCTCGACTTTGTGCGCGGCCAATTTCCCGCATTTGCCTCGCCCGCCGCTGCGCAACACGCGTTTTTTGAAAACGCCGGTGGCTCTTACGCCTGCGCGCCCGTGATTAATCGCCTGCACCGTTTCTATACCGAACGCAAAGTCCAGCCCTATGGACCCTATCCGGCGGCCCAAGCCGGTGGCGCCGAGATGGACGAGGCGCGGGCGCGCCTTTCTGCGATGCTGGGCGTGGAAAAAGATGAGCTTTCTTTCGGGCCTTCGACCACGCAAAACACCTATGTCCTGTCGCAGGCGCTGCGCGGTTGGCTGAAAAAGGGCGACGCCATCGTTGTGTCTAACCAAGACCACGAGGCCAACGCCGGTTTCTGGCGGCGTTTGGCCGATGATGGCATCGACGTGCGTGAATGGAAGATCGACGCCGATACTGGGCATCTTGATCCCTCCGCGCTGAAGGCGATCTTGGATGACAAGGTGCGTCTTGTCTGTTTCCCGCATTGCTCGAACGTGGTGGGCGAGATCAATGACGTGGCCGCCATCACGGCCATTGCACATGCCGCCGGTGCGCGGGTCATCGTGGACGGTGTCAGCTATGCACCGCATGGCTTCCCCGATGTCGCGGCGCTGGGGTGCGATGTCTATATGTTCTCGGCCTACAAGACCTTTGGCCCGCATCAAGGCATCATGGTGATCCGTCGCGCCTTTGGTTTCGAGTTGCCCAATCAGGCGCATTATTTCAACGCAGGTTCGCTTTATAAGCGGTTTACCCCCGCTGGTCCCGACCATGCCCAGATTGCGGCATCGGCGGGCATGGCTGACTATTTCGAGGCGTTTTCCGCCCATCACGGTGGCCCCGCGCAGGGGGCGGCTGCGGCACGGTTCGCCCATGATCTGATGCGCGCCCATGAGGAAGACCTGTTGGCGCCGCTGCTGGACTACCTCAAGGCCCGCAATGATCTGCGCCTGATCGGCCCCTCAAACGCTGCGGTCCGCGCGCCGACGGTTGCGGTGGCGCTCGACCGTCGCGGCGATGCGGTGGCGCAAGACCTGTCGCAGCACGGCATTGCCTGCTGGGGGGGCGATTTCTACGCCGTCCGCCCGTTGGCCGCGATGGGCGTTGACCCCGAAAAAGGTGTCTTGCGGATGAGCTTTGTCCATTACACCTCGGCCGCAGATGTGGACCGCCTGATCGGCGCGCTGCAAAAAGTGCTGTGACAGCGCGAGGCTTGCGCCGCGTCAAGTTACGAAAAACGTGACTTCCAAGGCGCAAGCATTACACTCTTTCGAAAATCGAAATCCTCGGGTGCCCGAGCCCGGGGGAGGGAGTGTAAATGATCTTGACGACGACCAAAGGGCAGTCTGGCCTGCCGCGCTATTTTGCCAATGTTTTCGACATCGCCACGCGCATTCCGCGGGGCAGGCTGGATTTTGTGATGCCCGACGGACGCCGTTTTCGCGCCGAAGGTCCGCAAGCCGGCTATGTGGCCGAGTTGGTGGTGCATCACGACGGGCTTTTCTCGCGGCTGATCCGCGAGGGCGATCTGGGCTTTTGCGAAGCCTATATGGAGGGCTGGTGGTCCTCGCCCGACTTGCAGGCCTTTCTGGACCTGCTGCATGACGACGCCGATATGCTCTATGACGGGTTCCCCGGCCAGAAGCTGATCCGCGCCTATGAAAAGCTGCGGTTCTGGTTGCAGTCCAACAGCAAGCGTCAGGCGAAAAAGAACATCTCGTATCATTACGATCTGGGCAATGATTTCTACCGGCTCTGGCTGGACGATTCGATGACCTATTCCTCGGCCAAGTTCGAGAACGGGCAAGAAAGCCTCGAAAAGGCGCAGGCCCAGAAATACGCCTCGATGGTCGATGAAATGGGCGCCCAACCCGGCGATCATATCCTTGAAATCGGCTGTGGCTGGGGCGGGTTTGCCGAATATGCGGCCAAGGTGCGCGGGCTACACGTCACGTGCCTGACCCTCAGCCAAGAACAATACAAGTTTGCGGTCAAACGCATCGCGGATGCGGGCCTGTCCGACAAGGTGACGTTCAAGCTGCAGGATTATCGCGACGAAAAGGGGCTCTACGACGGTATTGCCTCGATCGAGATGTTCGAGGCGGTGGGCGAAAGATACTGGCCCATCTATTTCGACACGGTGCGCGAAAGGCTAAAACCGGGCAAGCGCGGCACCTTCCAGATTATCACTCTTGATGAGCGCCGTTGGGACATCTACC
>JAHEBS010000068.1 GCA_024642145.1 Marivivens sp. | reverse complement strand
GGCCAGCGACAAGAAACAGCCCCGACCCAAGGCAGAAACGCCCAAGGGCTTTCGCGACTATTTTGGCGCGGAAGTGACCGAACGCAGCGAGATGCTGCGTGCGATTGCGGGCGTCTATCATCGCTATGGTTTCGAAGCGCTGGAAAGCTCGGCCGTGGAAACGGTCGAGGCGCTGGGCAAGTTCCTGCCCGACGTCGATCGCCCCAATGCCGGTGTGTTTGCATGGCAAGAGGCGGACGAAGGCGACAAAGGCGATTGGATGGCGCTGCGCTATGACCTGACCGCGCCGCTCGCCCGCGTTTACGCCCAGTTCCGCAACGATCTGCCCACCCCCTATCGCCGCTATGCGATGGGCCCCGTCTGGCGGAACGAAAAGCCCGGTCCCGGTCGGTTCCGTCAATTCTATCAATGCGATGCAGATACAGTTGGCGCGGCGTCTGTCGCGGCCGACGCCGAAATCTGCGCGATGCTGTCCGATACGCTCGAGGTCGTAGGCATTCCCCGTGGCGACTATGTGGTGCGCGTCAACAACCGCAAGGTCCTGAACGGCGTGATGGAGGTCGCGGGTGTTTTGGACCCCAAGAACCCCGACTGGATGGCCAACGAACGCGGCATCGTCCTGCGCGCCATCGACAAGATCGACCGTCTGGGCACCGAGGGCGTGCGCGCGCTTTTGGGCGCGGGGCGCAAGGATGACAGCGGCGATTTCACCAAGGGCGCTGGCCTTTCGGCGGAGCAGGCCGAGATTGTCATGGGGTTCATGGACGCCAAACGCGACAGCGGTGCGGCCACCGTTGCGCGGTTGCGCGAACTGGTGACAGGCTCGGCAACGGGTGCCGCCGGTGTTTCCGAATTGGAAACAATCGCCGAGTTGCTGCACGCGGGCGGTTACGGTGCGGATCGCGTCCTGATCGACCCCTCGGTGGTGCGCGGCCTCGGCTATTATACCGGACCTGTGTTCGAGGCCGAGCTGACCTTTGAAATCCTCGACGAAAAAGGTCGTCCGCGCCAGTTCGGCTCGGTTGCGGGCGGCGGGCGCTATGACGATCTGGTCAAGCGGTTTACCGGCCAAGAGGTCCCCGCGACCGGTGTTTCCATCGGTGTTGATCGCCTTTTGGCTGCGCTGCGCGCCAAGGGTCGCATGGGGTCCGAAGCGGTCGGACCCGTCGTCGTGACCGTCATGGATCGTGACCGCATGGCCGATTACATGGCTATCGTGGCCGAACTGCGCAACGCGGGCATCCGCGCCGAGGTTTACCTTGGCAACCCCAAGCAATTCGGTAACCAGTTGAAATACGCCGATAAACGCAACTCGCCCGTGGCCGTGATCGAAGGCGGCGACGAAAAGGCGCGCGGTGTGGTGCAGATCAAGGACCTGATCCTTGGTGCCGAAATCGCCAAGAATGCAAGCCTTGAGGAATGGAAGGATCGTCCCAGCCAATACGAGGTGCCGCGCGGCGAACTGGTCGCGCGCGTGCGCGCCATTCTGGCGGGGCAGGGCAAGTGACGATCTCGGCCGCAGCACGCGCCGAGGCTGCGCGCCTGTCGGCCCTGTTTCAGGCGGCGGGCGCACAGCCCGTGGATGCGGCTATTCTGCAGCCGGCCGACACTTTGCTTGACCTTTATGGCGAGGACATCCGCGCGCGCGCCTATGTGACCCACGACCCGCTCAGGGGCGAGTTGATGTTGCGGCCCGACTTTACGATGCCCGTGGTGCAGATGCACATGGACAGCGGCGCGGACCCCGCACGTTATACCTACGCCGGTGAGGTTTTCCGCCAGCAAGACGAGATGACCGACCGCCCCAGCGAATATCTGCAGGTGGGCTACGAGGTTTTTGCAGCGGACCGCACTGCGGCCGATGCCGAGGTCTATGCCACCATGCGCGCCGCGCTGGCCGGCTTGGCCCTGCGCAGCGCAACGGGCGATCTAGGGATCATCGTTTCGGCGATCAGCGGGCTGGAAACCACGGCCAAGCGCAAAGCCGCGCTGATGCGTCACATCTGGCGGCCCCGCCGGTTCCGCGAGCTTTTGGACCGCTATGCGGGTCGCACCCCGCCGCCGCCCAGCCGCGCCGCGCTGGTCGAGGCGTTGCGTCGTGGCGAAAGGCCCGGTGCCGAGATCGCGCCGATGGGCCTGCGCTCGACCGCGGAAATCGACACGCGGCTTGCGGTCCTGCGCGAGGATGCCGACACCGCGCCCATTCCGGCGACGCAGGTGCGGTTGATTGGCGAGTTGTTGTCGCTGCGCGAGAAATGCGTGAATATCTTGCCGCGTCTGCGTGACATCGAGATCGATATGCCCGCCATCCGCCCTGTCGTCAGCGGCTTTGAGGCGCGCCTCAAAGCGCTGGAATCGCAGGGCGTCGATCTGGCCGAGTTGGACTACGAAGGGTCCTACGGGCGCACAAGCCTTGAATATTACGACGGTTTCGTTTTCGGGTTTTACGCCGAAAAAACGGCGGCGTTGCCGCCCGTGGCGACCGGCGGGCGCTATGATGCGCTGACCCGCGTCTTGGGGCAGGGCAAGACCGCCCCCGCCGTCGGCGCGGTGATCCGACCGGAAATCGTCGTCCAGTTGAGGGACATGGCATGACCGTCAAACTGGGCATTCCGTCCAAGGGGCGGCTGATGGACAAAACCTTCGACTGGTTCGGCGCGCGCGGGATCCAACTGGCAAAATCCGGCGCCGAACGTGAATATGCAGGCGCGGTTGAAGGCGTCGAGGGTCTGGAACTGGTGCTGCTGAGCGCGGGCGAGATCCCGCGGGAACTGGCCGCAGGGCGCATTCAACTGGGCGTCACGGGATCAGATCTGGTGCGCGAAAAGCTGGCCAACTGGTCGCTCCGCGTCGAAGAAATGACCCGCATGGGCTTTGGCGGGGCCGATCTGGTCGTGGCCGTGCCGCAGGCATGGGTCGATGTCGATACGCTGGACGACCTAGACGCCGTGGCGGCCGCTTTCCGCGCGACGCATGGGTTCCGGCTGCGGATCGCCACGAAATATCACCGGCTGGTGCGCGATTTCCTGCGTGAACACGGCGTGGCCGACTATCAGCTGGTCGACAGTCAGGGCGCGACCGAAGGCGTCGTGCGCAACGAAACCGCCGAAGCGGTTGCCGATATCACCTCGACGGGGGAAACCCTGCGGGCCAACGGGCTCAAGGTGCTGACGGATGGCCTGATTCACGCCAGTCAAGCCACGCTCTACCGGTCGCGCACGGCCAATATGTCGAACGAGGACCGCCGCATTCTGGAAGATGTGCTGGAACGCGTCGGGCTGTGATCCCTAGCGCAGTCCGATCTCGGCCAGTGCCGCCGCCAGATCCTCGGGCAATTCGTCATCGCCGCCCCGCGCCAAGTTCAGGTCGGGGGGCGCGTCGGCTGGGGCCAGATAGCGCCAGCCCTGAAAGGCATTCTTGCGCGACGGCGCGACGCGCACGTGGTCGTGGTCCATGACGATCGCGCAACGCAAGATCCCGTCCGCCCCTCGCACCTCGTCAAGGCGCAGCACGCGCTGACGGCAGAGCGTGACCCCCTTGATCACCCAGTAGATCGACCCGCCGTCCAACAGTTCGGCCTCGCGCTTGGGCCACATGCGTGTGACGTGGCGCGGATAACCGTCGGCGGTCTGGGCCTCGGGGCGGCGGTGCCAATCCTCGAGGTCGGCGATATGCTCGGTGCCGACAGAAAGTTTGATCAGATGCAGGGACAAGGGGCCTCCTATGACAGGGGGCATAGTTAAACGGCCACAGCGGCCAAGGCAAATACCACTAGGTCTTGCGTCGCGCCGGTCTGCGGTTCATAAATTCTGTCCCGACCCCCATGAAACCAAATCCGAGGATACCTGCCCTATGTCCCGCTTTGCCGCGCCCATCGCCGAACAGATCTGGGATATGAAATACCGCCTCAAGGCGGCGGATGGCAGCGCGATTGACGGCACGGTCGAAGATAGCTGGCGGCGCATTGCCCGCGCGCTGGCCTCGGTCGAGAAACAGCCAGAGACGTGGGAAGACAGGTTCTATGGCGCGCTTGAGGATTTCAAATTCCTGCCCGCTGGCCGCATTACCGCAGGCGCCGGCACCGCGCGGTCGGTGACCTTGTTCAACTGCTTTGTCATGGGCACCGTGCCCGACAATATGGGCGGTATTTTCGACGGGCTGAAAGAGGCCGCGCTGACCATGCAGCAGGGTGGCGGCATCGGCTATGACTTTTCGACGATCCGCCCCAAGGGTGCGGCCGTGCATGGTGTGGCGGCCGATGCCTCGGGGCCTTTGTCGTTCATGGATGTCTGGGATGCCATGTGCCGCACCATCATGTCTGCCGGTTCGCGGCGTGGGGCGATGATGGCGACGATGCGCTGCGACCATCCCGATATCGAATCCTTTATCGGCGCCAAATCCGACCCCGCCCGTCTGCGCATGTTCAACATGTCGGTCTTGGTAACGGATGCCTTTATGGAAGCGGTCAAGGCCGATGGCCCTTGGGAACTGGTCTTTGGCGGCAAGGTCTATCGCACGCTGCAGGCGCGCGACCTGTGGGACCGCATCATGCGCGGCACCTATGATTATGCCGAACCCGGCGTGATCTTTATCGACCGTATCAACAAGATGAATAACCTCGCCTATTGCGAGACAATCGCCGCGACCAACCCCTGCGGTGAACAGCCCCTGCCGCCCTATGGTGCCTGCCTCTTGGGGTCGATCAACCTGTCGCGGCTGGTCAAGGACCCCTTTGCCGAGGGCGCCGATCTGGACGAGGCCGCGCTGGACGATCTGGTCGCCACCGCCGTGCGGATGATGGACAACGTGGTTGACGCCTCGAACTTTCCCTTGCCGCAACAGGCCGCCGAAGCGCGCGCCAAGCGCCGTATCGGTTTGGGTGTGACGGGTCTGGCCGATGCGCTGTTGATGGTGGGCCTGCGCTACGGATCGCTCGAGGCGGCGGCGCGGACGTCACACTGGATGCACCGCATCGCGCGCGCGGCCTATATGGCCAGCGCCAAACTTGCCGCCGAGAAGGGCGCCTTCCCCTTGTTCGATAAGGACAAGTATTTGGCCTCTGGCTCGCTGGTTCACATGGACGAAGATGTGAAAAAGGAAATTGCGGAACATGGTATCCGCAACGCGTTGCTGACTTCGGTCGCGCCCACCGGCACGATCAGCCTTTATGCGGGCAATGTCAGCTCGGGCATCGAGCCGGTCTTTGCCTATGCCTACACCCGCAAGGTGCTGCAAAAGGACGGTAGCCGCACCGAAGAGGAGGTCGTCGATTACGCCGTGCAGATGTGGCGCGACCGCTTTGGTGACAAACCCCTGCCCAGCTATTTTGTCGACGCCCAGAGCCTTGCCCCGCTCGACCATGTGCGGATGCAGGCAGCGGCACAAAAATGGGTCGACAGTTCGATTTCCAAGACCATCAACTGTCCGGAAAATATCGGCTTCGAGGATTTCAAGGACGTCTATATGGCGGCTTGGGACGAAGGCTGCAAAGGCTGCACCACCTATCGGCCCAATGATGTCACGGGCTCGGTGCTGACGGTTTCGGAAAGCTCGGACAAGACGCCCGCCGAGGCGCCGCAGACGGTCCACGACCATGGCGAGGTGATCTATCTTTCTGAACCGCTCGACCGCCCGAATGAGCTGGAAGGGGCGACCTACAAGGTCAAATGGCCCGATAGCGAACATGCCATCTATATCACCATCAACGATCTGGTCATCGGCGGGCATCGTCGGCCGTTTGAAATCTTCATCAACTCCAAGAACATGGAGCATTTTGCGTGGACGGTGGCGCTGACGCGCATGATCTCGGCGGTGTTCCGGCGCGGCGGTGATGTGTCCTTTGTGGTGGAGGAACTGAAAGCCGTGTTCGACCCACGTGGCGGGGCATGGATGCAGGGCAAATACATCCCCTCGATCCTCGCCGCCATCGGCGGCGTGATCGAGCGCCACATGGTCTCGATCGGATTTCTTTCCGGCGAGGGCATGGGCCTGAAAGCCGATCCAAAGGCCGAGGTTGTTGCCATGAGCGGCGGCGGTGGCGGGCATGGATCGGTCGCACCCAAGGGCAAGGCCTGCCCGTCGTGCGGCTCCTATGACCTGCGGATGGTCGAGGGCTGCATGACCTGCGGCAGTTGCGGCCATTCCAAATGCGGCTGATGGGCTGAAATCGCTGGATTTATTGGACCTTCGCTGCGATAAAACCCGCAACGGCACAATAAAAACGGAATGCCCCATGAGCAGGATAGCAGCACTGGCACTGGCGGTGGTTACGGGCATTTCCATGCCCGCCATCGCCCAAGCGCGCGAAATAATCGGCGTTGGCCGCCTTTTCACCAACGATTTCTTGGGTGACAACGAGGACCGCTGGCGTTCGGGAAGCTATGTTCTGTCGATCGTGACAGGCAAGTCCGATTACGCAGGGACGCCGCAACCCTTTGGTGACGTTATCGAATTCCGCCTGCGGAGCGAAATCATCGCGCCGTCCTACAATTCCGCCTCGCCGGGTGACCGTCCCTATGTGGGTGCCCTGTCTCTTGGCGTGCATAGCCATTTTGGGCTGAACCGCTTTGACGCCAGCCTTGGCGTCGATGTGCTGGCGATGGGCCCCTCGACGGGGGTTGCCAACTTTCAGCAGCAATTCCATGACATGTTCAGCCTTGCCGGCCCCAAATACACGCAGTTCCAACTGGCGGATGCGGTGCATGTCGGGGCCACTGGCGAAATCGCCATGCCGCTGTTTCTGTCTGACCGCGTAACCCTGCGCCCCTTTGCCGAAGTGCAGACCGGCATCGAGGATCTGGCCCGTGTCGGCGCTGACGTCATGATCAACGGTTTTGGCCGTGATGAGGTCATGCTGCGCGAAAGCTCGACCGGTCAGCTATATCGGGGCACCGAAGGTGCCGCGCAGGGCTTTGCCTATCAGGCGGGCTTTGACTTTGCCGCGGTGGATAGCTCGGTCTTTCTGCCCGCACCGAACGAGGTGACGGACACGCGCTGGCGCGCGCGCGGTGGCGTCAGTTGGCAGATCGCACCCGGTATGTCGTTCTTTTACGGGCTGACATATTTGTCGCCCGAGTTCGTGGGTCAGCCCACGGGGCAGACGCTGGGCTCGGTCAAGTTGAACCTCAACTTCTAGGCTACTGGAATCTCTGGAAATTGGACCTTGATCGGCGGAGTCCGGTCAGGTTATTCTGACCTCAACGTTCCGCGTTAGACGGGGCGATATGAGGCAGTAGTGGCATGAAAACGGGCTTTCGCGGCACGTTTGCAATTAATTGGGCCCAGACCGAGGTCGACGGGCAGCGCGGGGCGTCGCCTTCCGCGCTGCATGTTGGCGCGCAGTGGCGTTGGTCGGGCGAGGCCGTGCGGGTCGATGGTCCTGCCGGTGTATTGCCCTTGGGTCTGGCCGATGGCGAAGCCGAACTGCGCCGCCGCGCAACGGCGAGCCTGCGCCGCCTGATGGGGTCAAGTGGCATCGATCTGTCCGAAGTCGTGGCCGAAGAAGACCCGATGCCGCTCTGGGATCGCTATTTTGTCGTCACGGACGGGCGCGACACATGGGAAATCGGGGTTGTCAGCAGCGACACCTCACCTCGGCCGCTCTTGGTCTTCAGCGGGGATATTCCGCCGCTTGAACGTGATCTTTGGGTGGTGCGCCTGCCGCGCAAGCTCAGCGATGGCGGTGATCTTGGGCAAAGTCTGGGCGGCATCATCTGCTTTACGCCGGGCACCCGTATCTTGACGGAACGCGGTCTGGTCGCGGTTCAGGACATCCGTGTCGGTGACCGCGTGCAGACCAAGGATAACGGCTATGACCACGTTCACTGGACAGGCCAAAAGCAGGTCAGCGGCGCGCGGCTCTTTGCCATGCCGCATCTGGCGCCCGTCCTGATGCGACCGGGTTCGCTGCGTGAGGGCGTTCCGGACGAGGGGCTGCTGGTTTCGCCCGACCACCGCGTCGTGCTGCGGGGGCCGCGCGCGCAAGAGGCCTTCGGCGCCGACGAGGTGCTGGTCGCGGCCCGTGATCTGGTCAATGACACCGACGTTATCATCGATCATTCCGTGCGTGCGGTGACCTATCACCACCTGCTTTTGTCACAACATCAGATCGTTTTCGCCAATGGCGTGGAAACCGAAAGCTTCCATCCGGCCAGCGCCGCCTTTGCGACCATGGGCATCGAGGACCGCGATCGGCTGTTTGCGGATATGCCGAATCTGCGTCATGACCCGCTGCGCTATGGCGATACCGCGCGGCGCGTGCTGACCCAAAGCGAGGCCACGATCCTGCTTGGTGTGGCGGCGCGCTGACTTTTTCGGCCATTTGTGTTGACTCTGCCCTGCCTTCGGGGCATGAGGCCGCCGTTGGTGTTGGTGGCCCCCGCAAGGGGTGACCTGTCGGGGGTAACCCAGAGGACAACGCCCTTCGCTCTGCTCTCGGGCTTTTTGCCGGGGGCTAAACCATTTGAAGGAGATCAGCTGTGACCAAACGCACCGCTGCCAAGCACAAAATCGACCGCCGCATGGGCGAAAACATCTGGGGCCGTCCCAAGTCGCCTCTGAACAAGCGTGAATATGGCCCCGGCCAGCACGGTCAGCGCCGCAAGGGCAAGATGTCGGACTTCGGTCTGCAGCTTCGCGCCAAGCAGAAGCTCAAGGGCTACTACGGCGACATGACCGAAAAGCAGTTCAAGCGCATCTACGGCGAAGCCGCCCGTATGAAGGGTGACACCGGCGAGAACCTGATCGGCCTCTTGGAGCGCCGTCTGGACGCGGTGGTTTACCGCGCCAAGTTCGTGCCGACCGTTTTCGCGGCCCGCCAGTTCGTCAACCACGGCCACGTGACCGTGAACGGCAAATCCGTCAACATCCCCTCCTTCCGCGTGAAAGAGGGCGACGTTATCGAGGTTCGCGCCAAGTCCAAGCAGCTTGCGATCGTCCTCGAGGCCGTCCAACTGGCCGAGCGTGACGTTCCCGACTATGTCGAGACCGACCATTCCAAACTGACCGCGACCTTCGTGCGCAGCCCCTCGCTGGCCGACGTTCCCTATCCGGTCATCATGGAACCCCACCTCGTCGTCGAATATTACGCAAAGAACTAATCCTCTTTGCGACTGTTATCGGGGCCGCGCCACAACGGTGCGGCCCTTTTCGTTTCCGGCCCACCGAAAGGCGGGCAGTCCTACGAAAAGGAGCTCCGTTCATGGCCGCACTGACGCACCAGACCTATCCCACCTATGGCCGTATCGACGGACCGATTGTGATCATCGGTTTTGGTTCGATCGGCAAGGGCACCTTGCCGCTGATCGAGCGGCATTTTGATTACGACGCCTCAAAGCTCGTTGTGATCGACCCAAATCCCGATACCCATAATTTTCTGTCGCAACATGGGCACCGCCACCTTCAGGTGGCGCTGACGCCTGATAATTACCGCGATGTCTTAAGCGGGATTTTCAGCGAGGGTCAGGGTTTCTGCGTCAACCTGTCGGTCGATACATCGTCCCTCGACATCATGGTGCTTTGCCGCGAACTGGGTGTTCTTTACATCGACACCGTAACCGAGCCTTGGGCCGGTTTCTATTTCGGCACCGAGGAAAACGCCGCGCGCACCAATTATGCGCTGCGCGAAACGGTCCGCGCCGAGCGCGCACGCCATCCCGGTGGTCCGACAGCTATCAGTTGCTGTGGTGCGAACCCCGGCATGGTGTCATGGTTTGTCAAAGAGGCGCTGATGACGCTGGCCGCCGATACCGGACGCGATACCACCGAACCGGTCGATCGCGACGGGTGGGCGCGCCTGATGCAGGCACTGGGCGTCAAAGGCGTTCATGTGGCCGAGCGCGACACGCAGGCCCGCCGCCAGCCCCGCCCGCGCGGGACCTTTGTCAACACGTGGTCGGTCGAAGGATTCATCTCAGAGGGTTTCCAGCCCGCCGAACTGGGCTGGGGCACGCATGAGAATTGGCGCCCCGATAATGCGCACAGCTATGACGAGGGCTGTCAGGCGGCCATCTGGCTTGACCGTCCGGGCGCGATCACCCGTGTCCATACATGGTGCCCGACCCCCGGACCGCAGTTTGGCCTGCTGGTGACGCATAACGAGGCCATCTCGATTTCGGATTACTATACCGTAGGCGACCCCGCTGCGCCCGAATATCGCCCGACCTGTCACTACGCCTATCACCCTTCGGATGACGCGATCCTCAGCCTTTACGAGATGTTCGGTTCCGGCCGACAGCAGACCCAGCACGAGATTCTCGATGCCGATGAAATTGTCGAAGGCGTCGATGAATTGGGCGTGCTGCTTTACGGCCATGACAGGAACGCGCTCTGGTATGGCTCGCGCCTCTCGACCGCCGAGGCGCGCAGGCTCGCGCCCTACCAGAACGCCACGGGGCTTCAGGTGACGTCGGCGGTGTTGGCGGGCATGGTCTGGGCGCTCGAGAACCCGCGAGCCGGCATCGTTGAAACCGACGAGATGGATCATAAGCGCTGTCTTGAGGTGCAACGGCCCTATCTGGGTCCGGTCGAGGCCCATTACACCGACTGGACGCCCCTGCAGGATCGCTGGCAACAGTTCCCCGAGGATATCGATGAATCCGATCCTTGGCAGTTTCGCAACGTTCTGGCGTCCTAAAGCCACGCACCGCGGCGTAAATTTCGCCGCGGTCGCTTGACTCTGGCAAGGCCCGCGCGGCTTGGCTATGAGGGGCGGCGTGAGGGAGCCATCATGACCAACAAGATCAAGCCACAGCCCGGCATTCTGGATATCGCCCTTTATCAGGGCGGTGCGTCGGCCATTGCAGGCAAGACGCAGGTTCTGAAGCTTTCCTCGAACGAAAACCCGCATGGCGCATCGGACGCGGCCAAAGCCGCCTTTCAGCGCGCGGTCCACGAATTGCACCGCTACCCCTCGACCGATCATGCGGCGCTGCGCAAGGCGATCGCCGGTGTCTACAAGCTTGATCAAGACCACATCATCTGTGGCGTGGGGTCGGATGAGATAATCCATTTCCTCTGTCAGGCCTATGCCGGCAAAGGGGATGAGGTGATCCACACCGAGCATGGGTTTCTCATGTATCGCATCTCGGCCATGGCAGCGGGGGCAACGCCCGTCGAGGTGGCCGAGCGTGACCGCACCGTCGATGTGGACGCGATCCTTGCCGCCTGCAGCAAAAAGACACGGCTTGTCTTTATCGCCAATCCGGCCAACCCGACCGGCACGATGATTTCGCAGGCGGAAATGGCGCGGCTGGCCGACGGGTTGCCGCCGCAGGCGATCCTTGTTCTGGACGGCGCCTATGCCGAATTCGCCGAGGGTTATGACGGCGGTGCGGCCCTGGTCGAAAGCCGCGACAACGTGGTGATGACGCGCACCTTTTCCAAGCTCTACGGGCTTGGTGGTCTGCGGGTCGGCTGGGGCTATGCCCCGCGCGAGATCATTGACGTGCTGAATCGCATTCGCGGTCCGTTCAACCTGTCTGGCGTGGCGCTGGCCACTGCCGAAGCCGCGGTGCGTGATCTGGACTTTTCCGCCAAGTGCCGCGCCGATAACGCGCGTTGGCGCGGTTGGCTGGTGGCGGCGCTGCGCGATGTGGGTCTGGGCTGTGACGAATCTCACGCCAATTTCGTGCTGGCGCGCTTTGCCTCGCCCGCCGAGGCCGAGGCCTGTGACCTGCGGTTGCAATCCGAAGGCATCATCGTGCGGCGCGTGGCCAGCTACAAACTGCCGGACTGTCTGCGCATCACCGTGGGCGACGAGGCCGCCTGCCGCCGTGTGGCCCATATCATCGGCCAGTTCAAAGGAGAGGGCGCATGAGTGTCATCTACAACCGCGTCGCGCTGATCGGTCTTGGCCTGATCGCGGGTTCGATGTCGCTGGCGATGCGCCGCGGCGGGTTGGCGGGCGAAATTGTGGGCTATGCGCGCTCCAAGGAAACCCGTGATACCGCGCGTGAGATCGGGCTGGTGGATCGCGTCTGTGATACGCTGCCCGAGGCGGTCGCGGGGGCCGATCTGGTCGTGCTTTGCGTGCCCGTGGGGGCAATGGGCGGCATCGCGCAGGAAATCGCGCCCCATTTGGCCAAGGGTGCCACGGTCAGTGACGTGGGTTCGGTCAAACGCGCGGTGATCGATGCGGTGGCCCCGCATATGCCCGCGGGCGTGCAGTTTATCCCCGCACACCCGATTGCAGGCACCGAACATTCCGGCCCGCGTTCGGGCTTTGCCTCGCTCTTTGACAACCGCTGGTGCATCGTCATTCCCAATGGCGGCGACGAAGCAGCGGTCAAGCGGCTGATGGACCTCTGGCGCGGGCTGGGTAGCCATGTCGACGCCATGGAAGCGGACCACCATGATCTGGCACTGGCCGTGACCTCGCATACCCCGCACCTGATTGCCTATACGATGGTCGGCGTGGCCGATGATCTGGAACGCGTAAGCGATAACGAAGTGATCAAGTACTCGGCCGGCGGTTTTCGGGATTTGACACGTATCGCGGCCTCGGACCCCACCATGTGGCGCGATGTGTTCCTGAACAACAAACAGGCCACGCTGGAAATTCTCGGGCGGTTCACTGAAGAGCTTTTTGCCCTGCAACGCGCGATCCGCACCGGCGACGGCGCGTTCTTGCATGACTATTTCACCCGCACCCGCGCGATCCGCCGCGAGATCATCGAAGCGGGCCAAGATACCGCCGTGCCAAACTTTGGTCGCACGCCCGAGGCCGAGGGCCACTAGCGCAGTCGCGGTGCCGGCGCGAGGGTAAGGAAGCCGAAACTGATCCAGCCGCCGCCAAAGCTGAGGGGGGCGGTGATGGTGTCCGCCTCACCCGCAAGCCGCGCAAAAGCGTCTTGCCACGCGGGCACGGTCTCGTCGGCAATCACCCCCGCAGCGGCGGCCATGGCGACAAGGTGATCCCAATCGCTGACCTCCAGCATCAGCGTGCCTTCGGCATAGCCAAGCGCATCGGGCGACACTGTGCCGTTGACCTTGAGGTGGACCGAACCCCAGACCACTTCGCTGTCGGTAAAGCGGACAGACGCGATTGATGGCGCGCTGTCGGTCAAAGCCAAGCGGTCAAGCGGGGCATCGGTCGTGACGATGGCGCTGAAGGTCGCCTTGCCGATGGCGGCGGGCAGGGTGCCTTGCGGGTCCGCGGCGTGCCGCCATGCCTCGGGCGGGGCCAGAACACTGGCGCTGGCGTAGACATCATAGGCAGACGCATCGCCGACTGCGGGGTCAGGGCGAATGGCCGTCAGCAGATTTTCGGCAGCGACCCACCAACCCGCGTCTGATGTCAGCCTGACAGGCCCGCCCTCAAGTGTCACCGCGCGGAGCGGCAATGTGGTGCTTGGCTCTAC
>JAHEBS010000211.1 GCA_024642145.1 Marivivens sp. | reverse complement strand
CAATTTGCTGACGGCGTGCCGACAGACGGGCGCAATCTGGTGATGCGCGCAGCGGCTCTGCTGCGGCAGCGGCACAACGTGCCCGTCGGCGCCACGATCGAGTTGACCAAGGTCTTGCCGCACGCCGCCGGATTGGGTGGCGGATCAACCGATGCGGCGACGGTGCTGCGGCTCTTGGCGTCGCTCTGGGGCGTGCCGCCGCTGGACCCCACCGACCCCGAGGTTCTGTCGCTGGGCGCCGACGTTCCTGTTTGCATGGCCGCGCCTTCGCCCGCGCGGATGCAAAGCATCGGTGAGCGGGTCACAACCCTGCCGCGCCTGCCGCCCTGCGGCATGGTGTTGATCAATCCGCAGGTCGCCATGCCAACGCGGGCGGTATTCGAGGGGCTGGAACGCACGGATGGCAGTCCCCTGCCCCCCATGCCCGCCGCATGGGACTTTGAATCCCTGATGGGGTGGCTATCGCTCTGCCGCAACGACCTGATCGCACCGGCAATCCGCATTGCGCCGGTTGTGGGCGGTTTGTTGAACCGGCTTGAAGCAATGCCGCAGGTCGAATTCGCAACCATGTCCGGTTCGGGCGCGACCTGCGTGGCAATCACGCGCGACCTCGCCGCGGCCAAAACCGTCGCGCGCGCCATTCAGGTTGCGGAAATGGGCTGGTGGGTGGCGCCGGGCGAGTTGCTTAGTTGATCCGCGCCACAACGTAGTCGGCCAGATCCTGCAACATCTCGCGCAAAGGATCATCCGGCAGACTGTCCAGCACATCCCGTGCCTTGGCCGCCCAATCCAGCGCAAAGCTGCGCGCCTGACCCAAGGCATCGTGCCGCGCAAGGATGGCCAGCGCCTGTTCCAGATCGCCCGTTTCCTGCTTGCCGCGCGCGATGGTGCGTTCCCAGAAAGCGCGTTCCTCGGCGTCGGCGGCGGCCACCGCGCGGATCAGCGGCAGCGTCAATTTACGTTCACGGAAATCGTCACCGATGTTTTTGCCGATAGCATCCGTGCCGCCATAATCCAGAATGTCATCGACGATCTGGAAGGCGATGCCCAGCGCATCGCCATAGGCATGCAGCGCACGCACCTGTTCTTCACCCGCGCCCGCGATGACGCCGCCAACCTCGCAGGCGGCGGCGAACAGGGCGGCGGTCTTGCCGCGCACGACCTTGATGTAGATATCTTCGGTCGTCGCCAGATTAGAGGCCGCGGTCAGCTGCAACACCTCGCCCTCGGCGATGGTCGCCGAAGCATTGGCAAGGATATCCAGCACGCGCATCGATCCGGTTTCGACCATCATCTGGAAGGATCGCGCGAAAAGATAATCGCCCACCAGAACCGAGGACATGTTGTCCCAAAGCAGGTTCGCCGTGGGGCGGCCACGACGCTGTTTGCTTTCGTCGACCACGTCGTCATGCAGCAGCGTTGCGGTGTGGATGAACTCAACCGTGGCGGCAAGATGGATGTGGTAGGGGCCCTGATAACCACAAAGCCGCGCCGCGGCGAGCGTCAGCATGGGGCGTAGCCGCTTGCCGCCCGCCTCGACCAGATGGGCGGTAACCTCGGGGATTCGCGGCGCATGATCCGAGGCCATGCGCGCGCGGATCATTTCGCCCACGGCGGTCAGATCGGTGGCCAGCGCCTCGGCCAGACGGTCATGCGGTTTGCGTTCGGCGTGATCGAGGCTCATTCTCTTCCGTCACTTTCTCGACAAGCCGATGGCGCATGCTTACCTTCTGGGCATGAAGGATATTTTACGCAGCAACGACCCTACAGAAATCGCCCTCGCCAAGGCGGCGTTGGACGCCGAGGGTATAGACTGGTTCGAATGGGACGTAAACATGAGCGTCCTAGAAGGCAGCATCGGGATATTCCCCCGCAGGCTGGCGGTGGCGGATGTGTTCTACGATCAGGCCATCGCGGTCCTGGTCGATCACGGGCTCGCCTGAACCAGATGGAAAAGGCGCTGACCCATAACGATTTTCTGGGTGGCAGGCTGCGGTTGGCGCAACCGGCGCAGGGCTATCGCGCGGGGGTCGATCCGGTGCTGTTGGCCGCAGCGGTGCCAGCGGTCGCGGGCCAGTCGGTGCTGGATCTGGGCTGCGGCGCGGGGACGGCGCTCTTTTGCCTTGCCACACGGGTTGCGGGGCTGACCCTTTGTGGCGTCGAGGTGCAGACATTCTATGCCGACCTCGCCCGCGCCAATGCGGCAACGAACGGTCTGGACGCCACGATCCACACCGCAGATATCGCCGCCTTGCCCGCCGCGCTGCGTCAGGAACAATTCGATCATGTGATCGCCAACCCGCCCTATTTCGACCGCAGCGCTGGCACCGGATCGGCCGACGAAGGGCGCGACATGGCCTTTGGCGGCGCGACCGCCGCCCGCGTCTGGGCCGAGGTCGCCGCACGGCGACTGCGATCCGGCGGGCATTTTTCCATGATCCAGCGGATCGAGAGATTGCCCGAGACGCTAGCCGCGCTGCCGCTGGGTCTGGGTTCGGTCGTGGTGCGCCCCATTGGTGGCCGCACGGCTCGCGCGCCCGAGCGATTCGTCGTGCAGGCCAAAAAGGGCGGGCGCGCGGCTTTCCGTCTGATGCCCGCGCTGGTGATGCACGCGGGCGCGCGCCATGAACGCGACGAGGACAGCTATGGCCCTGAGGCAAAAGCCATTCTCAGGGATGCGGCCGCATGGGCCATTTAACCCTGTCGGCGTTGTCAGGCCGATATCGCAAATCCGATGCAATTGTCTGGTGACAGGTCGCAAAATCTATGTTCGACTTGAAGGGACATTTACCCAAATAGGAGGACGACATGGCCCTGAGTTCGCATCTTGATGAGCTGAGGAAAAAGCACCAGTCCATCTCGGATGCCATCGAAACGGCGCAGCGCGCGCCCGGGATCGACGACATCGAAATTACCCGTCTCAAGAAGCAAAAGCTTCAAATCAAAGAGGAAATCACGCGCCTTAGCGCACACTGACCAAGGCTAACGGCGCGGCGAGCCGCCCCGTGCGGCCAGCGCCGCGCCGCCCGCGATCAGCAGGGTCGACACCGCGAGGGTCATCGTCGCGGGGGAAAGTCCGGCGGCCACAAGGATCAAGGTAGACATCAGCGGCGCGCCATATGAGGCCACGCCCAAAAGCTGAATGTTGCCGCGTTTCATCCCGATATCCCACGTAAAGAATGCCGCGCCGACGGGGCCAAGGCCCAAGGCCGCAATGGCCAGCCAACCCGTGGCGGTTTCGGGCCAGACTGTCGTTTCGAACCGCATATGCACCAACGCCGACAACACGGACGTGGCAAGGCAATAGATGGTCACCGCCTCGGTCGGGACCGTGCCGAAACGGCGGGACCCGACGGAATAGACCGCCCATGTCAGCGCGCAGCCAAGTGCCAAGGCCGCGCCACCCAGATGCGCCCCGCCCAAGCCCTGTCCCGCGATAATCAAGGCGGCCCCTGCAAAGGCCAGAACCGCGCCACCAATGTGCCAAGCCCCCAACCGCTCGCCTGGCAAGAGGCCGGAAAACAGGACGATCAGCAGCGGCCAGAGATAGG
>JAHEBS010000067.1 GCA_024642145.1 Marivivens sp. | reverse complement strand
GCCCGCATGCGTGGATGATGGTCGGCCATTGCGCCGGTCTGCGGAACAGCCAGCGCATGGGTGACTTTGTTCTGGCGCATGCCTACCTGCGCGAGGACCACGTTCTGGACGATGACCTGCCCGTCTGGGTGCCGATTCCGGCGCTGGCCGAGATACAGATCGCACTGGAACGCGCCGTGGCCGAAGTCACCGAGCTGGAAGGGTTCGAGCTGAAACGCATCATGCGCACCGGCACGGTGGCCACGATCGACAACCGCAACTGGGAACTTCGCGACCAGTCCGGCCCCGTCAAACGGCTCAGTCAAAGCCGCGCGATCGCGCTTGATATGGAAAGCGCCACGATTGCCGCCAACGGTTTCCGGTTCCGCGTGCCCTACGGCACACTTTTGTGCGTGTCTGACAAGCCGCTGCATGGCGAGTTGAAATTGCCGGGCATGGCGTCCGATTTCTACAAAACTCAGGTGTCACGCCACCTGCGGATCGGAGTCAACGCGATGGAGCGTTTGCGCGACATGCCGCTCGAGCGGATCCATAGCCGAAAGCTCAGAAGTTTCGAGGAAACCGCATTTCTTTGAGCCCAATCGGCAAGTGCGGCCCACCATATGCAATGTTTTTGCTTGCCAGCGATCACAAACTGTTGTGGTGGTAGCGCACAAACAGTTAAATAGCTGCATTTGAGGCCCCACTCATCGGGCACCTGAGGAGACCAGAAAATGGCTAAACCCATGACCAAAGCACAGCTCGTCGCCGCCCTGGCCGAGAAAGCCGGTTCGGACAAGAAATCGGCAGCTGCCGCGATCGACGCGCTGAGCGCGATCATCACCTCCGAAGTCGCCGCCGGCGGCGCCGTGACCCTGCCGGGCGTCGGCAAAATCTATTGCCGCGAGCGCCCCGAGCGCATGGTGCGTAACCCCGCCACTGGCGAGTCGGTCAAAAAGCCGGCCGACAAGGTGGTCAAGGTGACCGTCGCCAAGGCGCTCAAGGACAGCGTCAACGGCTAATCTCTCTTGCCGGGAACGGCCAGAGTTGCGAGGGTCGCCCCCATCGGGCGGCCCTTTTGCATTGGTGAGTCATCATGGACCTGACGGCGATCGTTATGGGGGTCAGCTTTGCGCTGATGTGGTCTTCGGCCTTTACCTCGGCCCATGTGATCGTCGACTACGCCGCCCCGCTGCATGCGCTGGCGTTGCGGTTCCTGATCTCGGGGCTGATCGGCATCGCCATTGCCCGCGCCATGGGCCAAACGGTTCGGCTCAGCCGCAATCAGTGGCGGGCGATCCTGATCTTTGGCATTTGCCAGAACGCATTCTACCTCGGGTTCAATTTCGTGGCGATGCAATGGGTCGAGGCCTCGGTCGCGACCATTGTCGCCTCGACGCTGCCATTGGTCGTGGCGCTGGCCAGCCGCTTTATCTATGGCGAGCGCTTGCCGCTGCAGGCCAATCTGGGTCTTGTGGCGGGCTTTGCGGGGGTTGCGCTGATCATGGGACTGCGCATCGATCAAGGGGCGAGCCTTGGCGGGCTGGCACTGTGCGTGGCGGGCGTGATTTCGCTGGCGGTCGCAACGCTGGCCCTGCGCCATGCAGCACCGGGCGGTGGCAATGCCATGATGATCGTGGGGCTGCAAATGCTGGTCGGCGCTGCGGCCTTGGCCCTGCCCGCCTTCCTGTGGGAAACGCCACGCTACGTGTTTTCATGGCAGCTTGCCGTCGCCTTCAGCTACACCGTTTTGGTTCCGGGCCTTGTTGCGACGCTGGTCTGGTTTTTGTTGGTCAGCCGTATCGGCGCGGTGCGGTCCGCAACATTTCACTTTCTCAACCCCTTTTTCGGCGTCGCCATAGCGGCGGTATTGCTGTCAGAGCCGTTTGAAATTGTTGATGTTTTCGGTGTCGCTGTGATCGCGGGGGGTATCCTTGCGGTGCAGCTTGCTCGCGCAAAGCCAACGGGAACGTGATCGTCGATCACGGGCAGTTTGGCTGCATGTAACACTTGTTTTGGGCAGTGAGGGTTCATGGAACCCGTATTCGCCTATCTTGCCGGACTGCTGACGCTGATTAATCCTTGCGTCCTGCCGGTGTTGCCCTTGGTTTTGGCCTCGTCGCTGGCCGCTGACCGCCGTGGTCCGGCGGCGCTGGCACTGGGGCTTTCAATCTCGTTTGTCGCTGCGGGTCTGGCCCTGTCGCTCTTTGGGCGCGGCCTCGGCCTTGACGAAGATTCGCTGCTGAAGATCGGGGCCGCGCTGATGACGGTCTTTGGCGCAGTGCTGCTGGTCCCGCGCTTGGGGCGTGGCTTTGCCACGGCCATGGGTCCGCTGGCGCTGCGGGCCGATGCCGGTTTCGGCGGGCTGGGCCGCGGGCCAGGCGCAATGGTCGCGGGCGGGGCGCTCTTGGGTCTGGTCTGGGCGCCGTGCGTCGGACCGACGCTGGGCGGCGCGCTGGCGCTGGCCGCAGCGGGCCAGAGCCTTGGCCATGCCGCCTTGGTCATGACCGCCTTCGCGGCAGGCGTTTCCACCGTCGTTCTGGCGCTGGGTTACGGCGCGCGCCAGACCATCATGGCCCGCAAGGCGCGGCTCCAATCCTTGGCCGAACGTTCCCATGCCTTGGTTGGAGCCATCTTTGTCCTCACAGGCCTCGCGCTCTGGTTCGGCTGGTTCCGCGCGGGCGAGGTCTGGCTGCTCGACCACCTTCCCTATTGGCTACAGGACTTTTCGGTCCGTTTTTGAACAAAGGAATACCTATGCATCGCAGAACATTCATCGCCACCACCGTTGCCGGCCTTGCCCTTGCAACGACCGCTCGCGCCGCGACAGGCGCCGTCTATACCCCGGGGCTGGTGGACCAGTTGCTGGCCGAGGGCAAAACCGTCTTCGTCGATTTCTATACCGATTGGTGCACCACTTGCCGTGCGCAGGGGCGGGTGATCGAGGGGCTGTTGTCCGCCAATCCCGATTATCAGGCCAACATCGCCTTTGTCCGCGTGGACTGGGATATTTTCGCCGATGACGCGCTGTCACGCCGGCTGGAAATTCCGCGCCGTTCGACACTGGTCGCGCTGCATGGCGACAAGGAACTGGGCCGCGTCGTCGCGGGCACCACCGAGGCGGAAATCAAAGGTCTGCTCGATGCCGCGCTGCACGCGTCAATGATGTAGGGTCAACCGATCTGGCCGCGGACCCCGCCCGTCTGGGCGCGGTCCAACAACAACTGGTCCAGCAGAACACATGCCATCATCGCCTCGCCCACCGGCACCGCGCGGATGCCAACGCAAGGATCGTGGCGGCCCTTGGTGACCAGCTCCAGCGGCTCACCATCGACCGTGACCGAGCGGCGGGGCGATAGGATCGACGAGGTGGGTTTGACCGCAAAGCGCACAACCACATCCTGCCCCGTCGAAATGCCCCCCAGAATGCCGCCCGCGTGGTTTGACAGATACTCCGGCCCGTTAGGGCCCATCACGATCTCGTCGGCGTTTTCCAGACCCGTCAGGGCCGCAGCAGCCATGCCTTCGCCGATCTCGACGCCTTTGACCGCGTTGATGGTCATCATGGCCGAGGCAAGTTCGCTGTCCAGTTTGGCATAGATCGGCGCGCCCAGACCGGCGGGCACGCCCGAGGCCGTGACCTCGACCACCGCACCGATGGAATTGTGGTTCAACCGCAGCTCGTCCAGATAGGCGGCCCATTCGGCGGCCATGGTCGCATCGGGGCACCAGAAGGGGTTTTCCTGAATCTGCGCCGCGTCAAAACGTGCGCGATCGATGACCTTGGCGCCCATTTGCACCATATAGCCCGTGATGCGCAGATCGGGCGCAAGCCCCGCCAGTGCGGCCCGCGCCACGGCGCCAGCGGCCACACGCGCCGCCGTTTCACGTGCAGATGAACGCCCGCCGCCGCGATAATCGCGGATCCCGTATTTCTGGTGGTAGGTGATATCTGCATGACCAGGACGAAAGGATTTGGCGATATCGCCATAGTCCTTGGACCGCTGGTCAGTGTTTTCGATCATCAACTGAATCGGCGTGCCGGTGGTTTTACCTTCGAACACACCGGACAGGATACGCACCGCGTCATCCTCGCGCCGCTGCGTCGTGAATTTAGAGGTGCCGGGCTTGCGGCGGTCCAGCCAAGGCTGGATGTCAGCCTCGGTCAGCGGCACGCCGGGCGGACAGCCATCGACGGTCGCGCCCAAGGCAGGCCCGTGGCTTTCGCCCCATGTAGTGACACGGAAGAGGTGCCCGAAGGTATTAAAGCTCATGACCGCGATCCTTTCACCAACCCCTTTAACGCGGGCTGGGCGGCGGGGAAAGCGGGCTACTTGCAATTGATCGAGGTTGGGACCAAGTTGCGACTCACCTCGGGGTGCCCTGTCAGGGCTGAGACGCATGATGCGAACCCGTCGAACCTGAACCGGTTAGAACCGGCGGAGGGAAGGTTGCGAGATCCTCTCAAAGCCCCGTCTCCGTCCGGCGCATGAGATGGATGGCTATGAAAACCAAATACCTGATCTCTGTCGCGGGACTTTGCCTTGGCGCTTCGGCGGCCATGGCGGATGTGCCAGAGTTGACAGTGCTGACTTACGATAGTTTCGCCTCGGAATGGGGTCCTGGCCCCGCGATCAAGGCGGGGTTCGAGACCGTCTGTGATTGCACCGTGACCTATCAGATCGCCATTGACGGTGCGGCGATCCTGTCGCGCCTGTCGCTGGAAGGCGGCGCGACCAAGGTTGATGTGGCGGTCGGGCTTGATAGCGCGCTGACCGCCGCGGCACGCGCCAGCGGTTTTTTTGCGCCGTCGGGCGTGGATGAGGCGACCGATCTGCCTGTCGCGTGGAACGACGACATCTTTGTGCCCTTTGACTGGGGTTATTTCGCCTTTGTCGCGGACGCCGACACCCCTGCGCCAGACTCGCTGCGGGAATTGGCGGACAGCGATCTGAAGGTCGTGATCGAGGATCCGCGCTCCTCGACGCCAGGGTTGGGTCTGATCCTTTGGGCCAAGTCGGCCTATGGCGACGGGGCTGGCGCGCTTTGGGCGGATATGGCGGATAATATCCTGACCGTGACCCCCGGCTGGTCCGAGGCCTATGGCCTGTTCCTCAATGGCGAAGCCGATGCGGTGCTGTCCTACACAACCTCGCCCGCCTATCACATCATCGCCGAGGGCGACGCGGGCAAGGTTGCCTGGCGCTTTGACGAGGGCCAATACATGCAGATCGAGGTCGCGGCCGCGCTGGCCAGCAGCGACGCCCCCGGTCTGGCCCGCGATTTCCTGCGGTATCTGCAAAGCGATGCGGTGCAGGCGCTGATCCCGACCACGAACTGGATGTATCCGGTGCGGATGCCCGAAGGTGGCCTGCCCACGGGCTTTGACGACCCCGCCGCTGTGGTCAAGCCGCTCTTGATGACCGAAGGCGAAGCGGCGGCCCTGCATGACACCGCGATCGAAGAATGGCGCGCAGCGCTCGCCCGTTAGGTCCGGCGCGCGGCGCGGCGGCGGTGGTGGCGCTGGCCATCACCGCGCTCTTTGTTGCGGCCATCGCCATGCTGGCCGCACAGGCGCAGGGCGCGGGGCGACTCGGGCCTGCCGACTGGGCTGCACTGCGGTTCACGCTCTGGCAGGCGCTGTGGTCGGCGGGGCTGAGCGCTGGCCTCGCCGTTCCGCTGGCCCGCGCGCTGGCGCGGCGCCGGTTCTGGGGACGCGGTGCCTTGATGCTGGTCATGGGCGCGCCCTTTATCTTGCCGGTGATCGTCGCCGTATTGGGATTGTTGGCGGTGTTCGGTCGGGCGGGTGTCCTGAACGTGGCGCTGGGGGCCATGGGCCTGCCGCCGCTGGCCATCTATGGGTTCAAGGGCGTTGTGCTGGCGCATGTGTTTTTCAACCTGCCGCTGGCAACGCGCCTGATCCTTGGCGGTTGGGCCAGCATTCCGGCTGAGCGGTTCAGACTTGCCCAAAGCCTGCGGTTGCCGCTTTTCCCGCATATCGAACGCCCGATGCTGCGGGCCGTGGTGCCAGGGGCCTTTGTGGCGGTATTCCTCATCTGTCTGACAAGTTTTGCCGTTGCGCTGACGCTAGGTGGCGGTCCTCGGGCGACGACGATTGAACTGGCAATCTATCAGGCGGTGCGTTTTGATTTTGATCTGGGCAAGGCCGCGCTGTTGGCGGCGCTGCAATTCGGCATTTGCCTGATTGCCGCCAGCGCCATGGGCCTGTTGCCCGCCCGCGATCTGCGGGACGGCGCGATGGATCGCGTTGTGGTGCGCTGGGATGGGCAAGACACCGCCGCGCGGGTGACCGATGCATTGGTCATCTTGTTGGCTGCGGTGTTCCTGATCGCCCCGCTGCTTGCGGTCGCGTTTTCGGGTCTGGGCGGTTTCGGCGCAATGCCGGCGGCCATCTGGCCCGCGCTGGGGCGCACATTGGCGGTGGCGCTTGCAGCCGCATGCATTGCCACCGGATTGGCGCTGACCCTTGCGCTGCGCGGTGGGCGGTTAGTGGCGGTTGCGGGGCATCTGCCCCTTGCCGTGTCGCCGTTCGTGCTGGGTATGGGCCTGTTCCTGATGCTGCGGCTTGTGGTGAACCCCCTACCGCTCGCGCTGGTCATCACCGCGCTGGCCAATGCTTTGGCCGCGCTGCCGCTGGCCTATCGCGCGCTGGCCCCCGAGGCGCGGGCGGTGCGTCTGGCTTATGGGCCGCTAGCCGCCTCGCTCGCCATGCCGCCCGCTGCGCAACTGCGTCACCTCTACCTGCCGCGTCTGCGCCGCCCGTTAGGGTTTGCGCTTGGCCTTTCGGCGGCACTGTCGGCAGGCGATCTGGGGATTGTCGCGCTCTTTGCCAATCCGGGGCAGGAAACCCTGCCGCTGTTGATGTATCAACTGATGGGTGCCTACCGGATGGAGGCCGCCGGCGGCGTGGCGCTGCTGCTGTTGGGGCTTAGCCTTGCCCTGTTTTGGCTGTTTGACCGAGGAGGGCGCATCGATGCTAGAGGTTAAGGCCCTGCGCGTCAGCGACGGTGATTTCACCCTGAGCGCCGACTTTGCCCTGCCACAAGGCAGCCTGACGGTCGTGATCGGCCCATCGGGCGGCGGCAAGTCGACGCTTTTGTCCGCGATCGCCGGTTTCCTTGGCTCGGACGCGGGCCAGATGCTTTGGGGCGGCGTCGCCTTTGGCGGAGCCGATCCGGGCGCGCGGCCCGTCAGCATCCTGTTTCAGGACAACAACCTTTTCCCCCATCTCACCGCGGCGCTGAACGTGGGTTTGGCGCTTAACCCCCGCCTGGCGCTGTCGTCGCAAGACCGCGCCAAGATCGCGGATGCGTTGACGCAGGTAGGGCTGAGCGGGATGGGCGACCGCCTGCCCGCCACGCTATCGGGTGGCCAACAAGGCCGCGTCGCGCTGGCGCGCATCCTCGTGTCTCAGAGACCTGTGGTCTTGATGGACGAGCCCTTTGCGGCGCTTGGTCCCGGACAAAGGCAAGAAATGATGGCGCTTGTGCGTGGCGTGCTTTGCGCGGCGGGCAAGACAGTCTTGATGGTGACCCATGACCCGCAAGACGCCGCTGGCGCCGATTACGTTATCGCGCTGGCCGATGGCCGTGCCGATACGCCGATCAGCGCCGCCCGGTTTGCCGCAGCGCCGCCCGAACGGCTGGCTGGCTACTTTCGCAAATGAAAAGGCCCGCCGATTGGCGGGCCTTTTCCCAATCAGGTGCGGGATCGCTTAGTGCTTGCCCTTATGGGGTGCCCAGATGCGCTTGTTGGTCGCGTAAAGCAGCGCCGACAGCAGCACGAGGAAGGTCACAGCCAACAGGCCCACGTGCTTGCGCGCGTTCAGATGCGGCTCGGCGGCCCACATCAGGAAGGCGGAGACGTCCTGCGCTTCGTGATCAAGCTCGGTCGAGTGACCGTCAGCATATTCCACATCTTCGCCATGCAGGGGCTGGGGCATCGCGATCCAGCTGCCGGGGAAGAGGTGATGACCCTCTTCGTCCTTGCACTCTTCGGGATAACCGCCCGCAGCAAAGGCCACGTTGTAATAGCCCGGGAAGTCGGCAGGCGCACAGGCCGGCGTCTCGTGGTAGCCCGCGAGGATCGACGCAATGTATTCCGCGCCGCCCATGCCACGGAACAACTGGTTCATACCAGTGCCGTAGGGGCCTTCGAAACCGGCACGGGCCTTGGCCATCAGGCTGAGGTCCGGTGCGTGCGGGAACTGCGAGGTGCCAAAGTAATCGGCGGCGGTCGCCGGACGATCGTCGCCTGCGCCATCGGCCAGCGTCGGATCAAAGACCGTGTGCTGGGCCGCATAGGCGCGGACCTGATCCTCGGGCAGCATCGGGCCGCCTTCGTCACCAAGGGTGCGATAGGCCACACGGTTCAGACCGTGACAGGCCGAGCAAACCTCGGTGAAAACCTGCAGACCGCGCTGCAGCTGGTGGGTGTCATAGGAACCGAAGGGGCCTTCGAAGGAGAAGGCGAAGTCTTCGATTTCCGTCTCGACGCCCGAGGCCGAAACGCCAGTGGCGAAGGGCAGGCTCAGGGCCAGAGCGGCGGTGAGGGTGAGTTTGCGGAGCATCTTGTCTTTGTCCTTTCTCACTCGGCCTTGCCGTGGGAAGCGTTAAAGTCGTCCTCGATCGTCGCGGGCTGGGCCAGCGGCTTTTCGATCACGCCGAGGATCGGCAGGACCACGAGGAAGTAACCAAACCAGTAGGCAGCGCCGATGAGCGAAATGTAGGGGTAGATCCCTTCGGCAGGACGCGAGCCCGCCCAGGTCAGCACGACAAAGTCGACCGCCAGACCCGCGAACCACCATTTGAACATCGGGCGGAAACGGCCCGAACGCACCGTCGAGGTATCCAGCCACGGTGCCAGCGCAATCACGAGGATAGCGCCGAACATCGCCAGCACGCCAAAGAACTTGGCGTCGATGATGCCGAACGAGATCCAGTGCGCGAACATCACGACCCAGACGTCAGCGGTAAAGGCGCGCAGGATCGCGTAGAAGGGCAGGAAATACCATTCCGGCACGATATGCGTCGGTGTCTGCAGCGGGTTTGCCGGAACGTAGTTCACAGGCTCGCCAAGGTAGTTGGGCATGAAGCCGACGATGGCGACGAACACGACCAGAACGACCGACAGCGCAAACAGGTCCTTCATGACGAAGTAGGGCCAGAACGTCAGGCTGTCTTTCTTGACTTCCTCTTTCGAGGTTTTGCGCATTTCGACACCGGCCGGGTTGTTGGAACCGGTCGAGTGGAACGCCCAGAAGTGCACGATCACGAGGCCCGCAATGATGAAGGGCAACAGATAGTGCAGCGAGAAGAAGCGGTTAAGCGCGGGCTGACCCACGGCCGAGGCACCCAGAAGCCAAGTCTGGATCTCGGGGCCGATAAAGGGGATCGCGCCAAAGAGGCCGGTGATCACGGCGGTGCCGTGGAACGACATCTGACCCCAGGGCAGAACGTAGCCCATGAACGCGGTGGCCATCATCAGCAGGTAAATCAGCATGCCGATGATCCACGTGATCTCGCGCGGGGCCTTGTACGAGCCGTAGTAGAGACCGCGGAAGATGTGGATATAGACAGCCACAAAGAACAGCGAGGCGCCGTTCAGGTGGAAATAACGGATCATATAGCCGCCGTTCACGTCGCGCATGATATGCTCGACGCTCGAGAAGGCCAGATCGACCTGCGGGGTGTAATGCATGACCAGCACAACGCCGGTCACGATCTGCAGAACCAGCGTGAAGGTCAGGACCATACCCCAGATCCACCACCAGTTCAGGTTCTTGGGGGTGGGGATCATCAGGAAATCATGGACGAAACGGACGGCCGGCAGGCGGCTGTCGATCCACTTTTCGATGCGGGTCTTGGGTTCGTAGTTATCGTGCGGAATACCGGACATGGATCTACTCCTTAACCCAGCTTGATCGTGTTGGCGTCGACAAAGGCGGCGACGGGGATCGGCAGGTTGCGCGGGGCAGGTCCTTTGCGAATGCGGCCGGCGGTATCGTAGTGCGAGCCGTGGCAGGGGCAGAACCAACCGCCAAAGTCGCCCTGCTCGCCCAGCGGCACACAGCCGAGGTGCGTGCAGGAACCCATCTGAACCAGCCAGACACCGTCTTCGCTCAGGGCGCGGTTCTGGTCGGTCGCGGTAGCGTCTGCGTCGAGGTTCGCGTTTTCAGCGTTGCCATCCACCAGATCGGCAAGGTTGACGGCGCGCGCGGCGTCAATCTCGTCCTGCGTGCGGCGACGAACGAACACAGGCTTGCCCTGCCACAGGAGCGTCAGCTGCGAGCCAACTTCGACGGCACTCACATCGACGCGAATCGAGGCGAGCGCGCGGACGTCGGCCGAGGGGTTCATTTGGTTGACAAGCGGCCAGACAGCCGCGCCGGTCATCACTGCGCCGGCACCTGCCGTGGCGTAGTAGATGAAATCGCGGCGGGTGCCCTGGTGTTCTTCTGCGTGTGACACGGGGTGCATCTCCGATAGTTCAAGGCCAAGTGGCCCAAGCGCAAACGACGACAGGCGGGAAACCGCCAGCCATTGGGGGGCTGTTTAGCCAGCAATTCCGGTTGCGTCCAGCGGACAAACGGGCGCAGGCTTGGGAAAATGGCATAAAAACAGGAAACCTGACCGATGATCGACGGAAAATGCCACTGCGGCAAAGTCCACTGGCACTTTGACGGCACGCCCGAAAGCGCAACCGCATGCAACTGCACAATATGTCGGCGCTACGGGGTTCTGTGGGCCTATGCACACGAGAACGATGGCATCACGGTTTCCGGACCGACCAGCACCTATGTCTGGGGCGACAAGCATATCGGTTTTCATTTTTGCCCCGATTGCGGTTGCGTCGCCTATTGGCGCGCCGTGCAGACTGGACGGAGCGGCAGGCGGCGGATTGCGGTAAACCTGCGACTGGCCGAGCCGCAGGACGTGGCCGACATCCCGATCGACCATTTCGACGGGTTCGACACGTGGAAGGATCTGGGGCAGGACGGGCGTTGCGTGAGGGATTACTGGGGCTAAGCCGCCTCCTAGAACGGCCCGGTGCCGCGCATGAGTGCGGCGACCGCACTTGGCTCACTGCCATTGCCGCTTTGATCCAGCCCGCGCGCCGCGCCTTCGATCGCCGCTGGCGACTTGTTCTGGCTTAGCTTCCAAGTGCCCTCGACCGTGGCCACCTGCATCCGCGCCGGCACGATCATCCGCATCATCTTGCCCAGCGCCTCGGGCTCGACCTTGTCGGTCAACCATGGCTCTTTCGGCAATAGCCGCGCTTCATTGACCGCCGACAGCCGGTCCAGCACGGCGCGCAGCCTCTCGGGCGGCAACAGTTCGACCGAGCCGCGCAGATGCACCGCGACATAGTTCCACGTGGGCACCTGATTCTCGATGCCATACCAGTCAGGCGACACATAGCCATGCGGCCCCACAACAGCGATCACGGCAGGGCGGGCCCCTGCGGTCAGCGCACGGGCAATCGGGTTTGAACGCACAAGGTGGAATTCCACCTCGCTGCCATCCTCGCTGAGGCGAAACGGGATGTGCGACAGCAACGGGCCAGCAACGCCGCCATCCAAGGCCAGCGTTCCAAACCCGAGATGGCGCGCGAAACCTAGGTTACGTTCGACGCCTTCGGCGCGGTAAATCGGATTGGGGTGCATGGGACATTCCTAACCGGTGGGGCGCAAATGATCGAGGTTTTCAGGGTCAGCCCTTCGCCGCCTGACGCGTTGGGAATCACGTCAACCAATGGGGCTTTTGCGTCCATCTACAGCAAACTATGTGACCTCGATGCCCTCATTTTATCCCAAATCCCCCATTTCGACCCTTTTTGCTTGATTGGCGGGACATAGGGCAGGACCATTCGGGTTACTTTTTTGACTACCCCGGAAATCGAGCAGTGGTGGGGTGGCCAGGGTGCAATTCGCAACTGGAGAGGTAACTGCGATGTTAAAATTTCAAAGTGCTGTATTGGCTGGCGCGGTTGCGCTGGCTTCACTATCCGGCGCCGCATTGGCCGGTGAGGGCGATCATGGATCGAACGATTCGGTTGCCGTCAGACTACGCGGGGACGTCTGGTATGGGTATCTGACCCAAGGCGGCCCCCAATATGACGAAATCGGTCTGAAACTGGGCCTGTCGGGCGATATCAGCCCGACAATCGGTTATGACATCGACATCCTGAGCAAGATGCAGTTTGGCGGTCCAAGCTTCACCAGCCTCACGGGTGCCTTGGTCTACCATCTCGATGACAATCGCAGGCTCGAAATTGGCGCGCCGCGATCCGCCATGTCGCGTCTGTCGCCCGGTTTCAGGATAACATCGAACCCGGCCCTGTCAGATATGGTGTTTCCCGAGTTCCGGTATTCCCTGTTCGAATATTTCCAGACCCAACCCTTCTTCACGCCGCTTGGGGTTGCCTATTACGCCAGATCGGGCGACGCCCGTTATGGCTTCTCGGCCCATGCGCTGACTTCGGGCGGGCCTGTGTTCCTGACGGCTGGCTATGCGACCAAGCTGGGATCAGGCACGCGTGTTGCGGCGGGTATTGAGTACCTTCCCGAGGTGCAGAACGTCTTTGTTCGCGCGCAGGCGCGGGGTCAACTCAGCGACAACCTGCGCTATCGCTTGGGTGGTTTCTACGAAACGAACGGCCCCGACAGGTTTGCGGGTCTGATCCTTGGCGGCAGCTACAGGCTGAGCGACGCCACGCGGGTAAGCCTGACCAGCACAACCACATGGCAAGACGGTATCATGGATATTTCGCATATCACCGCGGATATCGATTGGCGCCTGAACAAGCTGGGTGGCTTTGGCAGCTTTAGCGGCCCGTTCAGCGGTTTCGGTGGCGAGGATGACGATTGTGACGGTCCAACCTTCAACCTTGGCCTCACAACCAGTCTGGATGCCGTCTCTGATCCGCTGATTTCGGCATTGGTCAAATACAGATTCTGATAGGCAAGAGGGAGAGCGGTCAGACGACCAGCCGCTCTCCTTCGATACCGGTCACTTTGGCGGTGACGATGGTGCCCTCGGGCTGATCGACGGCAAAGCGCACCTCGGTGAACTGTTCCGTCCGGCCCATGCGGGGGCTTTCCATCAATATCCGGTGTGCGCACCCGACCTGCGCCGCCAGATGGCGGGCAAGGGCGGCATCGCCCGTGGCCCGCAGGCGTGCGGCGCGTTCCTTGACGACCGGCCCCCGAACCTGCGGCATCCGCGCGGCAGGCGTGCCCGGGCGGGGCGAGAACGGAAAGACGTGCAGGAACGTCAGATCGCAATCCGCGACCAGCTTGATCGAGTTTTCAAACATGGCCTCGGTTTCGGTCGGAAAACCGGCGATCAGGTCTGCGCCAAAGATGATGTCGGGCCG
>JAHEBS010000066.1:4977-13553 GCA_024642145.1 Marivivens sp. | reverse complement strand
CAACACTTTAGCAAACACAATAGCTCATCTTCGCTTCGGCGTAGTTCGAAGGGTTTGGCGCAAGCCAGGCACACTATTTTCTGTAGCTGGTCCTGACGGCGTAGGTAAGTCGACTTTCATCGAGGTCCTCGCCGACCGGCTAGCCGAGCTTCAGGTCAAAGACCAAAAGGCGATACGGATCGAACATTTCCGCCCCCGGCTCTTGCCCAATATCAACACGCTGCTGACCGGCAAGGCAGAGACCGTCGCAGAAAACCACAACCCGCACCGCGCCATGCCTGTGGGTACGCTTAGCTCGATCTTCAGGATCGCCTATTATTGGATCGACTACGTTATAGGCTATTGGGGTAAGCTGCGATCGCAGGCAATCCGAGGCCAAACGATCGTTTTCGACCGCTATTTCTACGACTTCGTGGTCGACCCACGCCGCACGCGTCTGTCGCTGCCCGGCTGGGTTCCGCGGGCCCTTCTCGCGCTTACACCGAAGCCCGACCTCGTGTTCTTCCTCGACGCCGACGCGGACGAAATTTACGCCCGCAAGCAGGAGTTGCCGCTAAAAGAGATCGCCCGGCAACTCGACCAATATCGCGTCCTTGTGGACCGCTTCCCCAAGCGTTTTGTGCGCCTCGATGCCAGCCAGACGCCCGACAAAGTTGCCGCAGACGCGATCAAGGCCGTGGTGACCCGGTGCTATCGGAAAATCGAGCGGTAGCTGGTAGTTTTGCGTGAACCGATCGCCGGAGCCCCGCTATCAGCCCTGCTGTGCCGACCGGGCTGTTGCTTGCTCTTGCAGGACACAAGAAACTGCGGTCGAAACACGATACAAGAGTGGCAACCGCCAATCTACACGGTAACCCCATGACAAATGCACGTTGCGTAAGAGGAGGCGTTCTTGAAAAAATGGAAACTGGCAGCGCCTACCTATGTCTGCGGGGGTGTCCGATGCCGCGTTGCAGAGAAGTTTTGCTACGATGACCAGTGAATCCATGCGGCCAAGGCGCGTGAACGGCGTAACGGGATCTATTTTTCCGCACATGTTCTTTGTGGCGGTGTTGTTCACAGAGTTCCTGTACATCAACATCGCTGGTGGCTCTTTGCGGCCCTACCACCTCTTGCTTGCCCTGTTCGTTCCCTTTTTCCTGCCAGGACTTATCCGGCTATTCACGACCCCGGTTGCCCGGTCGATATTATTTATCATGTTGATCACCGTCATCTCGGCGGCGGGGTCAGAGCACAAGGGTAACGCATTCATGAGTGCGACTCTGCTTGCTCTGAACATGGGGGTGGCGTTTTCCATTGCCGTGCTGCTCACATCCGGCCGAATAACGTTTAGGGCCTTTTCCGACGTGCTTCGGGTCTCGACCATATTGATGTGCGGCTTCGCGATTGTGCAATTCGTGGCATTTCAGTCGGGAGCTGTCTTCGCCCTGTCTGATACACAAAACGAGCAGATCCTGCGCGGTTTCGCGCCGGCTTTTTTCACCGAGGCGAACACTTTCGCCAAATACCTGCTTACGCCGATGTTCTTTTTCCTGCCAACGGTCGTAAGCCGTGGATTCACCCGAAAAATGCAATTCCTTTACGGCATGATCGCCGTGGCTTTCGTCATCAATTTTATGCGTTCGGCAACAGCCGCAATGGTGGTCGCCACCATTGTTGCGGCGTTGTGGTATGCCAAGGTGGGGACCCTCACTGTCTTCGCCAAACGTTTCGCAGCGATCGTGGTCGTCTCGACGTTGGCCTTTGCGCTCTTCACAAGCTCCGATCTAGGGCTCTCTGACTACAACCTGTATAAGTTTGCCACCCTCTTCGACCTCGAAGCGCTGTCAACCGACAGTTCGTGGAAATTCCGCGCGGCTGCCATGCAGATTGCGCTTGAGCAAACGCTCGCCGACCCGCTCAGGATCTGGATCGGCAATGGTTGGGGACAGGTCTATGCCATGCTTGATGGCGAGGTTCGCCAGGTAGGCGGCGCCGATGTCGTGAACTTCTTTGCCTACAACGGCTTGTTCGGTGTCGTCAGCTTTTTCGCGCTCGCCTTCGCATCAATCCGGTCTGGCAGACGCGCAGCCCAAAGCTCGCTTATTGATAGTTCGATCGGCGAAGGTGTCTATTTCGCCCTGGTTGCGAATTTTGCGCTGGGCCTTGTCAGCGGTGTGAACCTGCTTGCGTCGTTCTGGGTCATGGTCGGCGTGGGCATGGCTACTGAGAAAATCGTGCAGCGCTCGCGAGCAAGGGAGCGGTTACTGGAGTCGAGGGCAACACCCGCACTGCGTTTTGGTCATGAACGCTGACACAATGCCCGCCCCAAAGGATTGTTCTGTGCCCCGACGCCGTCTGCTGGTATCCGCCTACGGTTGCGAGCCTGGCAAGGGGTCGGAGCAGGGTGTCGGGTGGAACTGGGTTCTGCAACTCGCGCGGTTGGGCGATATTGTCGTGCTGACGCGCGCCAACAACCGCAAAGTGATCGAGGCCCAGTTGCCTGCTGAACTCGAAGGAAGGGTCCGCTTTCTCTACTATGATCTGCCGAACTGGCTACGCGTTTTCAAGCGGCGCGAACGGGGGCTCTATATCTATTACCTGTTCTGGCAATGGGGTGCTTATCGGCTCGCGCGCCGCGAGGTCGCCCGCCAGCCGGTGGACTACGCCATCCATCTCACCTTTGGAAGCGTCTGGCTGCCGACCTTCCTGCACCGGCTGCCTGCACCATTCATATGGGGCCCAGTGGGCGGTGGAGAGGCGGTGCCTTGGCCGCTCATCCGCACGCTCCCGCCTAGGGCGCGCGTGTTACAGTATGTCCGCTACCTGCTGATGGCAACGTTCGCGGTAAATCCCCTAGTCTCGGGTCCGGCGCGCAAGGCCCGGGTCATTCTGGCACGCACCCGCGATACCGCACGGATTCTTCCCGCCCGCCACGCTGACAAGGTGCGCGTTGTGCTCGAAACCGCTGCGGCCGATGCGTGGTTCGAACGCTTCGCGCATGTTAGGGCAAAGCAAGCGAACGGGCCGCTCCAAGTAATCTATACTGGCCGCCTGGTGGCCTTCAAAAACCTGGACATGGCGATCCAAGCAGTAGCCAACGCTCGCCGCCACGGCGTCGCGCTGCACTTTACCATCGTTGGTGATGGCGCGCTCCAGCCGCAACTCCAACAGCTCGCCGCCGAGGAGGGCATCTCCGATGCGGTGACATTTACGGGGCGGCTTACCCAGTTGGAATTGTTTGACCGCCTCGCCCGCAGCGACATCTACCTATTCCCGAGCCTACGCGAAGGCGGGCCTTGGTCGTTGATGGAAGCGATGGCATCGGGTTTGCCATCGATCTGCGTCGATACCTCGGGCATGTCGGTGATTGCCGACGACGCCTGTGCCCGAATGGTCGCGCCAGGCACGCCGAAAGCGATGATCGCAGCCTTCACCGATGCGCTCCGCGCGCTCGCGGCTGACGCCGATCTCCGCGCCGAGATGGGGGTCAATGCACGTCGCCGGCTTGAGCGCGATTTCCGCTGGGACCGCAAAGGCGACTTCATGGCGCAACTCTTTGCCGAGTTGGAAAAGACCGCGCCGTGATCGTCTTTTGCCACCTGCTGAACGACCATTCTGGAAGCCCGACCGTACTGCGCTCCACACTTGAAGCACTGGACGCACGCGAAAATGGTTTGCTCTTTGTGGGGGCACCTGGGGACGGTGTGCTTGACGGGTCGGGTGTGCCAACACAGCACTTCTGGTACAGACGCAGCCGCTATCGTGCCATCACGTTGATAAATTATCTTGCTAGCCAAGTGGCGCTCTACCGTGCGTTAGGGCGATCCCGAAATATTCCCACCGACGCCACTGTCTACGTAAACACCTTATTGCCCTTTGCCGCGATGCTCTGGGGCAGGCGAACAGGTCGACAGGTCGTGGTGCATGTCCACGAAGTTTCGATAAGGCCCGGCCTGTTGCGCCGCTTCTTGACATGTTGCGCTGGCCGTACCGCCGACTTGCTGATCTATGTTTCAAAGGACCATTGCAGACGCCTGAGGATCGATGGTCCACAAATTCGGGTCGTGCATAATCCTGTGGACCCCTCGTTTTCTGGTCAAGCGCTTTGCGCCAGAACGCAACATCGAAAGCCGTTTCGGGTGCTAATGCTCGCCTCGCCACGTCGATATAAGGGCATTGAGGAGTTCATGTCGTTGGCTTTATCGCTGCGCGATCGTGCTGACATCGCCTTTGACCTCGTCTTGAACGCCGAACCAAGTGAGTTCCGCACTTTTTGTTCGCGCAACGCCGTAGCCGAAAATGTCACGGTTCATCCCAGAACAAGCGACCCAACGATCTACTACGCTTGTTCTGATCTGGTGCTAAACTTGTCACGTGTAGACCAGTGGATCGAGACTTTTGGACTGACACTTGCCGAAGCCATGAGCTTCGGCATCCCGGTTATTGCGCCTTCGGTTGGCGGCCCCACCGAACTGATCTCCCATGGCGTAGAGGGATACTGTATCGATTCTCGAGACGGGGCGGCGCTCCGTGATGCGGTTCTAGCGCTGGCCGACGATCCAGAAAACTATGCCGCCAAGTCGCGAGCCGCTTTGGCGCGTGCTCGGGATTTCAGCTTTGATGCCTACGTCGTAGCTCTCCGCGACGCACTCGACACACTCGTTCAGAAAGACGCCAATTGAAGATCGCACTGATTGGAACCGTTGGTGTGCCGGGTCGCTACGGCGGCTTTGAAACCTTGGCGGAAAACCTTGTCAAATTCAGGAAGAGAGACGGGCGGAGTACTGAACTCACTGTCTGGTGCTCCGCTAGGGACACCCTTGAACATCCGACGACCTTCGAGGGCGCCAACTTGCGCTATGTGAGATTGCGGGCGAACGGAATGCAAAGCATCCCGTACGATGTTCTTGGTCTTTGGCAAGCGGTGCGCAGTGGACATGATTGCGTGTTAGTCTTGGGTGTTTCGGGCGCGCTTGCTCTGCCAGTGATGCGACTCATCAGCCGAGCCCGCATCATTACGAATATCGATGGCATTGAATGGAAGCGACGCAAATGGAAAGGTATTGCACGCTGGGTATTGCGCGCTTCCGAGCGTGCTGCGGTGCGTTTTTCACACGAGGTAATTGCCGATAACCAAGCGATCGCCGACTATGTTCAGGATAGATATGGCGCGAAATGTCACGTCATCGCATATGGTGGCGATCACGCATTGATTCATTCCGAAATGGTTGAAACCACAGCGGGATTGCCGGAACGTTACGCACTGGCACTTTGTCGGATCGAACCCGAAAACAATGCCCATGTCATTCTCGAGGCGTTCTCAAGGCGTGAAACACCACTGGTATTTGTGGGGAATTGGGAAAACAGCGCCTACGGCCGCGAATTGAAAGCACGATACCGCGATCGACCCAACTTGCACCTTCTCGACCCAGTCTACGAGCAAGACAAGCTCTACGCTTTGCGCGCCCGCGCCTCAGTCTATGTACACGGACATTCCGCTGGCGGCACAAATCCGTCACTTGTGGAAATGATGCATTTTGGCATTCCCGTGTTTGCGTACGACTGTGCCTTTAATCGGCACAGCACAGAGGACAAGGCTTTGTATTTTGGAACCGCTTCGGAACTGACCGAACTGCTGCCCGAGCTTGATACTGTCGCAGCGACCCGAATTGGGGCTGACATGTGCGATGTGGCGCGACGCCGGTATACGTGGGACGAGGTCGGAGCCGCCTATTTCCACCTTCTGGAGCCCGGGGAAAAGAACGCTGGCACGGTAAAAATCAAGTAAGAGATTGGTTACAATTCGACATGCACATAGAGCAAACCGCCCTTTCCGGCCTTCGCCTCCTGACCCCTAGGCGCTTTGGCGACCATCGTGGATTCTTTGCCGAGACCTATTCGGCGCGGGCCTATGCGGCAGCGGGGATTGCCGATCATTTCGTACAAGACAACCACTCGGTTTCGGTCGAGCGCGGCACGCTGCGCGGGTTGCATTTTCAGGCGCCACCGCATGCCCAAGCCAAACTGGTGCGCTGCGGAAAGGGTGCGATCTTTGACGTCGTGGTGGATATCCGCCGTGGCAGTCCGACCTTTGGCAAATGGTTTGGCTGTGAACTCAGCGCGGCAAATGGCGTTCAGTTGTATGTGCCGGTGGGATTTGCCCACGGCTTTGTCACACGCGAGCCCGAGAGCGAAATCGTCTACAAATGCTCGGCCTATTACGCACCCCAGACCGAAGGCGCGTTGCGCTGGGATGACCCTGACGTCGGCATCGACTGGCGCCTGACGGGCGCGCCAATTCTCAGCGCCAAGGATAGCGTGGCGCCGCGTCTCGCCGATCTTGTCAGCCCTTTCACCTACGAGGGGACGGCATGAAGATCCTCGTGACTGGCGGCGCGGGGTTTATCGGTTCTGCAGTGGTCCGGCGGGCGGTGGCGTTGGGCCATCACGTGATTAACCTCGATGCGCTGACCTATGCCGCCTGCCTCGACAGCCTCGCCCCCGTGGCGGAGAGTTCGCTCTACGCCTTTGAGCACGCTGACATCCGCGACCGCGCCGCGCTGGACCGGATATTTGCCACTCACCGTCCCGACGTGGTGATGCATCTGGCCGCCGAAAGCCACGTCGACCGCTCGATCGACGGGCCGGCCGATTTCATCGGGACCAATATCACGGGCACCTTCAACCTGCTTGAGGCGGCGCGCGCCTATTGGATCGGTGCGGGACGGCCCTCATCGTTCCGGTTCCATCACATCAGCACTGACGAGGTCTTTGGCTCGCTGCCCGCTGACCCCGCGATCAAATTCACCGAAGACAGCCCCTACGACCCGCGCAGCCCCTATGCAGCCTCCAAGGCCAGTTCGGACCATCTGGTGCGTGCTTGGGGTGAAACCTATGGTCTGCCAGTGGTCTTGACCAACTGCTCCAACAACTACGGTCCCTACCACTTCCCCGAAAAGCTGATCCCCGTGGTGATCCTCAACGCGCTTGCGGATCGTCCCCTGCCCATTTACGGCGACGGGTCCAATATACGCGACTGGCTCTATGTCGAAGACCACGCCGAAGCCCTGCTTTTGGTGCTGGAGAAAGGTCGGCTGGGTCAAAGCTACAATGTCGGCGGCGAGAACGAGCGGACCAATCTGGAGCTGGTGCGGGCGATCTGCAGCATTCTCGACCGGCTGCACCCGCGTGTGGCTGGGCACTATGCCGATCTGATCACCTTTGTGCCCGACCGCCCCGGCCATGACCGCCGCTATGCGATCGACCCGACCCGCATCCGCGCAGAACTGGGCTGGCGGCCCTCGGTCACGGTCGAAGAAGGGCTGGAACGCACCGTGGCCTGGTATCTGGCCAATGAGGGCTGGTGGCGGCCGCTGCTGGCGCGTGGCGGCGTGGGCCAAAGGCTCGGGATCAGCACATGAACCTGCTTGTCTTCGGCAAGAGCGGCCAGGTGGGGACAGAGTTGCGGCAACTCGCGCCGGAGGCGCGGCAGATGTCGCGCGACGAGGCAGACCTGACCGACCCCGCGGCCTGCGCGGAAATCATATGGCAAACGCGTCCCAGCGCGGTGATCAATGCCGCGGCCTTCACCGCTGTCGACCGCGCCGAAACGGAAGAAGGGCTGGCAACCCTGATCAACGGCGATGCGCCGACCGCCATGGCCGAGGTCTGCGCCGATTTGGGAATCCCATTCGTTCACATCTCGACGGACTATGTTTTCGACGGGTCGGGCAAGCGGCCTTGGCAGCCGAGCGACGCGACCGCCCCTCTCAACGCCTATGGTCGCAGCAAACTGGCCGGTGAAAAGGGCGTCCGCGCTGTGGGCGGTCGCCATGTGATCTTGCGCACGTCGTGGGTGTTTTCCGCCCATGGCGCGAACTTTGTCAAAACCATGCTGCGCCTTGGGGCCAGCCGCGATCGCATCGCCGTGGTCGATGACCAGATCGGCGGCCCGACCTCGGCGCGCGAAATCGCCATGGCCTGTGTGCGTATTGCCAACCAGCTTATGCAAGATCCGTCCAAATCGGGCACCTATCACTATAGCGGCGCGCCCGAAGTCAGCTGGGCAGGCTTTGCAAAAGCGATCTTTGCGCAGGCGGGTCTCGGCGTCGCCGTCGATCCGATTCCGACAAGCGCCTACCCGACCCCTGCCCTGCGTCCGCTGAACAGCCTGCTCGACTGCGCGGCGACCACATCCACCTTTGGCCTAAACCGTCCCGATTGGCGTGCAGGGCTAACCTCAGTTCTTGACCAGTTGGAGTCCCGTCCATGACCATGCGCAAAGGCATCATCCTCGCCGGCGGCTCTGGCACACGGCTTTATCCCATCACGCTTGGCGTCTCCAAGCAGCTCTTGCCGGTTTATGACAAGCCGATGATCTACTATCCCCTGACTGTGCTGATGCTGGCAGGGATCCGCGAGATCTTGATCATCACCACACCGCAGGACCGCGATCAATTCGAGCGCACGCTGGGCGATGGATCGCAATGGGGCATTTCGCTTGCCTATCTGGTCCAGCCAAACCCCGACGGGCTGGCACAGGCCTTTATCCTTGCGGAAGATTTTCTTGCCGGCGCGCCGTCAGCAATGGTTCT
>JAHEBS010000066.1:0-4967 GCA_024642145.1 Marivivens sp. | reverse complement strand
TGATCTATTACCCCCTGTCGGCCCTGATGTTGACCGGTATCCGTGAAATCGCTGTGATCACAACGGTGGAGGATCAGCCCCAGTATCAGCGCCTTTTGGGCGATGGCCGCCAATGGGGCCTAAGCCTGACCTATATCCAGCAACCCAATCCCGACGGATTGGCCCAAGCCTATATCCTTGCCAAGGATTTTCTGGCCGGCAGTCCCTCGGCGATGGTTCTGGGCGACAACATCTTTTTCGGCCACGGCCTGCCGGATCTTTTGGCAGAAGCGGATCAGCAAACGCGGGGCGCCACCGTCTTTGGTTACCATGTCGCCGATCCCCAGCGCTATGGCGTGATCGATTTTGACGACGCGGGCCGCGCACGTGGCTTGGTCGAAAAGCCACAGGTTCCACCGTCAAGCTATGCTGTCACCGGACTCTATTTCGTGGACGCCACAGCCACCGCCCGCGCCCGCGCGGTCCGCCCATCGGCGCGCGGCGAGCTTGAGATCACCACGCTCCTCGAAAGCTACCTTGCGGACGATGCTTTGTCGGTCAAACGCATGGGCCGCGGCTTTGCATGGCTCGACACGGGCACGCACGGTTCGCTTCTGGATGCGGGTAATTTTGTCCGGACGCTTACCGAACGACAAGGCCAGCAGGTCGGTTCCCCTGACGAAATTGCCTTCCTCATGGGCTGGATCAATGCCGCCGACCTGCGCAAGCGCGCTGAGCGTTTCGGCAAGAACGGATATGGCGACTACTTGCGCGAGTTGGCGGCGTCGGCGCATCCCTAGCACCCAAGCCCGAGGCGGCATGGTCCGCGCCCGCCAGCCCCGTCAATTGCCCTTAGGCGCTAGCATCGGGCGCCCAGATAAGTGCGCACCGATGGAACGTCCGTGACTCACCGGACAATTCCCACGGCTTTGCCAATATCACGCAACAACAGCCGGACCTGAACGGCGAACGCAGGCCACCGCGCCATCGTTGGATACATGCGGCGGGCAAATTGCTCGGGCGGGAAGATGATCGACCAGATGAAACGCAGTTTCCGGTCATTTCCTTCGATGGCGCGCAACTCTGACAAATAGTGTTTGAAATATCCCGCTTCGACCAGATGCCGACGCGCAAATCCTGCTTGTGCGCGCTCGGCCAGAACGAAGGTCGCCATTTCCGGTGGCAGCCCGAGCCCCAGCGACGCTTGCGTCAGGTCCAGAGTTTCAGCAACGATATCGGCGACGTCGGCGGCACGTGCCTTGGCGACGACCTCTTGCCATTCGTCATCGGTCAGTTGCCTGCCGAGCAGCAGCACATCGTAGAGCCATATCAGCCTGTCCCCGCCATAGTGGGCGTCGCCACCGACAAAATAGGCCCCGCGCACGTGAAAATACCTGTGTACGCAGGCATGTATCATGGCCAGCGGTCGCGAAATCGCCATCGCATTTGCTGAAAATCTGGCCAGCGGTCTGGCCGTCGCCCTTACATCGTCTGATGAGATAACTTCTGCGAGCGTCCAGTCCTTCATGATCGCCCAATGCAGATCGATCCCATGCTCCGTGCCGTCATCGGCAGTCCTGATCCATGTTTCCTGCCGCGACAGCGCGACGTCCTGAGGGTCAAATCTGTCGGCAAACCGCACAAAACCGTTGTCTTGCAAGATGCGGCGCGCATCGTCGACCCTGTCGAGCGACATCAAGACATCGGTATCACCGCGCGGGCGCTGGCTTGGCTCGGCATAGAGATCATAGGCAAGCGCCGAGCCTTTCAAAAGCACATGCCAAATGCCTGCAGCGGCAAATTGGTCGAGTATCGGCGCAACGATCTGACGATGTCGCATCTCCCACACGGCGGAACCCAAAGCGTGTCGGCGCAGTCGTTCGATAGCCCCTTTGTCTAAGATACGCGGCAACAACGCGCTTTCGAGGATCAGGCCCGAGACACCATGATAGCGAGCGCGATCGGGCAGTTCCGTGATGTCTATTGCAGTTGCCGCGGCATCATGGTCGCCGCGCAGCAATGCCGCCAGCACACCGTCAATTGCCCTCGCTCTTGGATCATCTACGGACATGGTTTCGGGGGCCTACAACTTGCATGACGAACGTCTTGACCTGTTTATTGGCGCGCAGACCCTTTGTGAAAGAAGTTCTTGGCCAAGGGTCTTGCGCACTACACCTTGAGGTAGTCCCGCCAGCTATGCTGCGGATCAAACCCCAGCAACCGTTTTGCCTTCCCGTTGCTGTAAAAGGTTTCGTCTTCCGCCATCTGCCGCGTCAGCGGCACACCGGCATAGAAACGCCCGATCAGGTCCGAGGTGGTTGCCGCGACCGAATGGTTGTCGTTTGACACGTTGAAGACCTGATAGCCCAGCCCATCGACACGCAGGCAGCGATCAACCATCTGCCCCAGATCCCGCGCATCGATATAGGCAAAGATATTGCGACGCCGAATTGCAGGATCAGCAACATAGGCGGGAAAGTTCTGAAGGTATTCGTGCGGCTCGATCACGTTGTTGATGCGCAGTCCGTAGATATCAAAGCCGCTCCGTCGCTGGAAACTCCGCGCGGTGGCTTCGTTCAGGACCTTGGACATCGCATAGCTGTCTTCGGGGATTGTAGGATGGTCCTCATCGACGGGCAGATAGTCGGGCTTACGCTCGCCGTCAGCAAAGCAAACGCCGTAGGTCGTCTCGGACGAGGCAAAGATGACCTTGCGAACGCCGAACTTCACCGCGGCATCGATGACGTTGTAGGTTCCCATGGTGTTGACGCGAAAACATTCGTTGTCCGATGTCAGCAAGATCCGGGGCACAGCCGCGAAATGCACCACGGCATCGAACCTCGGCACGCCGGTGCCGGGTTCAAGCTCGTCAAACCCCATATAGCCGGACATGACATCATAGACCTGACCCGCGTCCGTGATGTCGGCGATGCGGTTTTCGACCCCTTCGAGGTCGAGCGGCATCTTATCCAGATTGAGAACGCGATGGCCCTTGGCCAGCAGATAGGCGACAGCGTGACGTCCGGCTTTGCCAGATCCGCCGGTAAAAAGAACGCGCATGGTAGTCCTCCCGAAAACGTTGCCATTGGCGTAGCATGGCCACCTGACCAAGGTCGACCGCTTGTGCGTCTTGCACCGCGATGCCGGCTGATGGACAGTCGAGCAATACATTCCGCTTGTGAGGTCGGGCTGGTGGCTACTGTCGAACTTGGCGTCCCAAACACATTTGGGGCCAGCCGTCCATGAGCGGGATCGCGGCCTACCTGCGCCTCGACGGCGCACAGGTCACGGACGACGTTCTGGCACCCGCACTTTACGAAATGCGTGCGCGCGGGCCTGATGGCGAGGGTATCTTGGTTGATGGTGGCATGGCCTTGGGCCATCGCCTTCTGGCCTCGACACCGGAATCGGTTCATGAGCCGATGCCCTTTGTCCACAGCGAGAGCGGCTGCGCCATTACGGCTGATATCCGATTGGACAACCGCGAAACGCTGATCGAGCGTTTCGGCCTTGATGCCAGAACGCGGGTGATCGGGGACGGCGAACTGGTGCTGCGCGCCTATCTTGAATGGGGCGAGGACTGCCCGAACCATCTTTTAGGCGACTTCGCCTTTGTGATCTGGGACCCGCGAAAACGGCGGCTGTTCGGGGCGCGGGATCAGATCGGGATGAAACAGCTGATCTACACGTATGCCGAAGGCAAGGTTTTCGCCTGTTCGAGTTCGGCGCGCGCGACGGTGGCAGCGCCAGGGGTGGAGCGGCGGCTGAACGAATTGCGGATCGCGGATGCTCTTGTGGATATTGAAGAAACGACCAGCGCGGAAACGTTCTATGAAGCAGTCTACAGGCTGCCGCCGGCGCACAGTTTCGGCCTCGAAAGTGACGGTCGCTACCATCAACGACGCTACTGGAAACTGGAACCGAAGCCGCTGGTCCATCTGCGTTCCGATGACGAATACGCAGAAATTTTTCGTGAAAAACTCACCCTCGCCATCAATCGTCGGCTACGCAGCAATGGCGATGTAGGCGCAATGCTGAGCGGTGGCATGGATTCGAGCGCGATCGTCGCGCTGACCAGCAGGATATATCAAGATCAAGGTCGCGCCCCGCTGCGAACCTATTCCATCATCGGTCCGAAAAGCGAGAACCTGAATGAAACTTGGGCGACGAGAGCAGTCATTGGCGCCACGCGCGTCAGACCCACCCTTTACGACTACGCAAGCCTCGGTCCTTGGGCAGAGGAATTGCTCCGCCTATGGCAGACCATAGACGAGCCGTTTGATCTCAACATGAACGTGCCGCGACTGGCATGGGCTGGCGCGCGCAAGGACGGTGTCAAAGCCGTGCTGGATGGCGGCGGCGGCGATGCCATTTTGAGCGCGGAAAACCAATTGGCCCGTGAAATGCGTGCGCTACGGTTTTCGCGCGTTATCAAGGAAGTCCGGAGCTACAGGCAGGAATGGAACGTCAAATTTTCCGACATGGAACTGGCGAAATCTGCGGCTCTGGCATTCGCGCCTCGTGGCGTTTGGCCATTCGCTGGGTGGGCAAAAGCAAAGTTGCGCGGGTCCGCATATGTGGATGGCCGCAATTTCCTGCAACAAGACTACGTGAAGGCCCACGCGCTGGAAGCACGATGGAGTCAACTTGGGAGCCTACGCCCACAAGCGTTGCAAGGTGTCTCAGAGGAGAAGGTCAGCGGTCTGACGGGATGGGCAACCGTCAATGGCCAAGAACGGTATGAACGGGTCGCTGCTGCATGCGGGATTGACCAGAGGGATCCCTACATGGATCTGGATCTCATCGATTTTTGTATCAGCCTTCCTGCGCCTCAATCCGTCCGGTTGGGGGTTCGCAAGATAGTGCAGCGCCATGCCCTGCAGGGCCTTCTGCCGGACAATGTGGTCTGGAGGCGCGACAAAGAGCATCTGGGTTTTGACCTGACGTCCGCGGTTTTGCGGTCGTCCAACCATTTCTGGGAACAGATG
>JAHEBS010000065.1 GCA_024642145.1 Marivivens sp. | reverse complement strand
GCGATCATGGCGGTGGCGGGCGATCTGGACGTGATCTTTGTCGGCACAGGCGCGCAGATCGCCTATCTGCCCAAGCCGCTGGTCGATGCTGCCGCGGCTGCAGGCTTGGGGGTCGAGCCCATGGCCTCGCCCACCGCCTGCCGCACCTATAACGTTCTGCTGTCCGAAGGTCGCCGCGTCGGCCTTGCGGTTTTGCCGGTCTGAGGCGGCGGTGCTGCGGGTTTCGGGCCTTGCCTGCGCGCGCGGCGGTATGCCGGTGCTGGAGGGGCTGGATTTCGCGGTTGAGCCCGGTCAGGCGCTGGTGCTGCGGGGGCCAAATGGCATCGGCAAAACCACGCTTCTGCGCACATTGGCCGGCCTGCAACCGGCCTTGGCCGGCACAATCGAGATCGATCCCGATCAGGCGGCCTATGGCAGTCATGCAGACGGGGTGAAAGACGCGCTGACGGTCGAGGAAAACCTGCGGTTCTGGGCGGCTGTCTATGGCCGCGATCTGGATCAGACGGTTTTTGCCGATTTTGATCTGGCGCCGTTGCGCCGCCGCGCAGCAGGCACCTTGTCATCGGGCCAGAAACGCCGGTTGGGGCTGGCGCGGCTTGGCGTGATCGGGCGCAAGGTCCTGTTTCTGGATGAGCCCACGATTTCGCTCGATACCGCCTCGGTTGCCCTGTTCGCGCGGTTTCTGCGCGACCGTCATCTGGCGGCAGGCGGTGTTGCGGTTATTGCCACGCATATCGATCTGGGTCTGGATGCGCCGGTGCTGGAGCTTGCACCCTTTCGCGCCTCGGCATCAGCCAAGGGCGCAAGCGACGAGGCCTTTTTATGATCGCGCTTCTGCTCAGGGATTTGCGGCTTGCGGTCAGGGCTGGCGGTGGCTTTGGCCTTGGGCTGGCGTTTTTTCTGATCGTGGTTGTGCTGGTCCCTTTTGGCGTCGGGTCCGAGACCGCGGTTCTAAGCCGGATCGCGCCAGGTATCTTGTGGGTCGCGGCGCTCTTGGCCTCGCTTTTGACCCTCGATCGGGTGTTTGCCCTTGATTACGAAGACGGTGCCCTGCCTTTGTTGCTGACCGCACCCCTGCCCGCCGAGGGGGTGACGCTGGTCAAGGCCTTGGCGCATTGGATGACGTCGGGCCTGCCGCTGACACTGGCCGCGCCGGTCTTGGGGATTTTGCTCAATATCGAGCCCGCGGCCATCATGCCCCTGTTCCTGTCGCTGTTGATCGGCACGCCAGCCCTGTCGATGATTGGCACCTTTGGCGCAGCGCTGACGGTCGGGCTGCGGCGCGGGGGCCTGCTTTTGTCGCTGCTGGTGCTGCCCATGTATGTGCCGACGCTGATCTTCGGCGCCGAGGCGGTGGCCCGCGGTGCTGCGGAACTGTCGATGCAGGTGCCGCTGTTGCTGCTGGCGGGTTTGACCGCCGGTTCCATCGCGCTTTTGCCGCTGGCTGCGGCAGCGGCGCTCCGCGTCAATTTGCGCTGAGGGCAGGCATTGTGACCTTGCCCGCGCCGCGCTAAGGAGAGCCTATGTCGATCTGGGAATACGCAAATCCGCTGCGGTTCATGGGTTGGACCGGCAAGGTCCTGCCATGGTTCTGGGCGCTCGCCATCGCCGCTCTGGTGGTGGGGCTTGGCTGGGGCTTTTTCTTCACGCCCGAGGCCGAGAATTTCGGCTCGACCGTCAAGATCATCTATATCCATGTGCCCTCGGCATTCATCGCCATCAACGCGTGGTTCATGATGGTCGTGACCTCGATCATCTGGCTGGTGCGGCGGCATCATGTGTCGGTGCTGGCGGCCAAGGCTGCGGCCCCCGTGGGGCTGACCATGACGCTGATCGCCCTGATCACCGGCGCGATCTGGGGGCAACCGACATGGACCACGTGGTGGGTTTGGGACGCGCGCCTGACGGCCTTTCTGGTGCTTTGCCTGTTCTACCTTGGCTATATCGCGCTCTGGGCCGCGATCGAGGACCCCGACACGGCGGCTGATCTGACCTCGGTCCTCAGCCTCGTGGGGTCTGTTTTCGCCTTTCTGTCGCGTTACGCCGCGCTTTTCTGGGCCACCCAACACCAAGACAGTTCGTTGTCGGTAGACCGCGCCGAACATGTGTCGGACGTATTCTATCAGCCACTGCTTTTGTCGATGGCGGGTTTCGTGCTGTTGTTTCTGGCGCTTGTGCTGATGCGCACGCGGACAGAAATTCGCTTGCGCCGCATCCGTGCCATTGAAACCCGTGGACGGAGATCCTGATGCCCGATCTTGGTGAATATGCGGTTTATGTGCTGTCGTCCTACGCGGTCACGATCGCGCTTTTGGCGGTGATCATCGGCGGCAGCGTCATCCGTTCGCGCCGCGTCAAGGCCGAGCTTGCCCGTGTCGAGGACGAACACGGCCATGCCTAGGATCCGCATCGTCGTGCTGTTGCCGCTGATCATCGCGGCGGGGCTGATCGGGCTATTCCTGAGCAGCGTGACAGGCGACAAGGCCACCGGACTGCAATCGACCCTGATCGGTCAGCCGGCGCCGCCGCTGCCGGTCGAAACTTTGCCGGGCCTGTCGCCCGCAACCGCCGAGAGCCTGCGATCTGGCGAGGTCACGCTGGTCAATTTCTGGGCCAGCTGGTGCCCGCCTTGCCGCGCCGAACATGACACGCTCAAGGAACTGGCCGCACGTGGTATCCCGATTGTCGGGGTCAATATCCGTGACGACAGTGACAAGGCGCTGGCCTATTTGCAGGAGCTTGGCAATCCTTTTGGCGCCTCGGCCTTTGATCCCGCAGGCCGCGCTGCCTTGGCTTGGGGCGTGACAGCCCCGCCAGAGACCTTCATCGTGGACGGGAAGGGGCGCGTTTTGTACCGCTTTGCGGGGCCGCTTCTCGAGAGTGATTATGAACAGCGTTTCCTGCCCGAACTGGACCGCGCCCTGCAAGGAGAATAGCCCATGCTGCCGTTAACCGCCTTCAAAAGCTATGACGTGCGGGGCAAGCTGGGGGTCGATCTCGATGCGGATATGGCCTACCGGATCGGGCGCGCCTATGTGCGCGTGATCGGCGCGGCGCGTGTGGTGACGGGGCGCGATATCCGCAGCTCGAGCGCCGCGCTGCAAGAGGCGCTGAACCGTGGTCTGGTGGACGAGGGCGCCGAGGTTCTGGACCTTGGGCTATGCGGGACGGAAGAGGTCTATTTCGCCACCGACCATCTGGGTGCGGGCGGGGGCATGATGGTGACGGCCTCGCATAACCCCATCGACTATAACGGGATCAAACTGGTGCGCGAAGGCGCGCGACCGATCTCGGGCGGGACGGGGCTGAACGATATCCGCGATCTGGTCGGCGCGGTTGCGGGTCCCGCCAAGGCGGGCGGGCGTGTAACACCGGTCGATACTCGCGCGGCCTTTGTGGCGCGTGTGGCCGCGTTCATAGACCCGCAGGGGCTGCGGCCGCTGCATATCCTTGTCAATGCGGGCAATGGCATCGCGGGGCCGACCTTTGACGCGCTGGCCGACCGGCTGGCGGCGATGGGCGTGCCGTTTCGGTTCACCCGCCACCATCACCAAGCTGATGGCCTATTTCCCAACGGGATTCCGAACCCGCTGTTGCCGGAAAACCGCCCAGCGACCGCAGAGGCGGTGCGCGCGGCGCGCGCCGATTTCGGCGCGGCGTGGGATGGTGACTTTGACCGCTGCTTCTTTTTTGACGAAGCCGGTGCCTTTATCGACGGGGAATATGTGGTGGCGCTCTTGGCGCGGGCCTTTATCGCCAAAGAGCGCGGCGCGCGTATCGTGCATGACCCGCGTGTGATCTGGAACACGCAGGCCGTTGTCGCGCAAGGAGGCGGTGTCGCGGTGGTCAGCCAGACTGGTCACGCCCATCTCAAGGCCAAAATGCGCGAAGTCGATGCGGTCTATGGGGGCGAGATGTCGGCCCACCATTACTTTCGCAACTTCATGTATTGCGACAGCGGGATGATCCCTTTGGTTCTGGTGGCCGAACTGGTCGCCCGTGCGGGCAAGCCCCTGTCGGCGCTGGTGGCGGATATGAAGGCCGCTTTCCCCTCGTCGGGCGAGATCAATTTTCACCTTGCCGATACGGCGGCGGCGGTCGCGGCCTTTGAGGCACGCTATCTTCGCGAGGCCCTTGCGGTCGATCAACTGGACGGGTTGAGCCTTGATATGGGGGGCTGGCGTGTGAACCTGCGCCGGTCGAACACCGAACCCGTATTGCGCCTGAATGTCGAGGCGCGCGGCGATGCGGCGCTGGTGGCGGCAAAGGTTGCCGAGATCAGCGCGGTGATCGCGGCGTCACAGCCACGCTGAAACAAAAGGGGGCTGCCGCCCCCCTCTGGCCTGCCGGCCATTCACCCCCTGCGGGTATTTTCGGTCAGAAGAAAAGAAAGGGCGGCCACTTGGGCCGCCCCTGTCATTTTCAGGCCTTGGCGAGGTTGCGCAGCACATAGTGCAGCACGCCGCCGTTTTCGATGTATTCGATTTCGGGGGCGGTATCGATGCGGCACTTGACCTCGATCGTGACCTTGCGCCCGTCGCCGTAGGTGATGTGGCACGGCACGGTTTGCAGCGGCTGGATCGTGTCGAGGCCGTCGATCGAGACGGTCTCGTCGCCCTTCAGGCCCAGCGACTTGCGGTTCTGGCCGCCCGTGAACTCGAAGGGGATCACGCCCATGCCGACGAGGTTCGAGCGGTGGATACGCTCGAAGCTTTCGGCGATGACGGCTTTGACGCCCAAGAGCGCTGTGCCTTTGGCCGCCCAGTCACGCGATGACCCTGCGCCGTATTCGATGCCGGCGAAGATGACCAGCGGGGTGCCAGCGTCCTGATAGGCCATCGAGGCGTCGTAGATCGAGGTCTGATTGCCGTCGGGGCCGAGCGTGTAGCCGCCTTCAACGCCATCCAGCATCTCGTTCTTGATGCGGATATTGGCAAAGGTGCCGCGCATCATGACCTCGTGATTGCCGCGGCGCGAGCCGTAGCTGTTGAAGTCCTTGGGCGCGACCTGACGCTCGGTCAGATATTTGCCGGCGGGGGTGGTGGGCTTGAACGAACCGGCGGGGCTGATGTGGTCGGTGGTGATCATGTCACCAAGAACCGCCAGCACCTTGGCGCCTTCGATATTGGTGATGCTGCCCTTTTCCTTGGCCATGCCGCGGAAATAGGGCGGGTTCTGGATATAGGTCGAGGTGGGGGGCCAGTTATAGGTCTCGCTGTCGGTGGTTTCGACCGCCTGCCATTTGGCATCGCCCTTGAACACGTCGGCGTATTTCTTCTGGAAGGCTTCGCGCGTCACGGTGGCATGCACGAGGTCGGCGATTTCCTTGTTGGTGGGCCAGATGTCCTTGAGATAGACCGGCTGGCCATCCTTGCCCGTGCCCAGAGGTTCGGTTGTCAGGTCGATATTCATGTCGCCCGCCAGCGCATAGGCCACGACGAGGGGCGGCGAGGCCAGATAGTTGGCGCGCACGTCGGGGCTGATGCGGCCCTCGAAGTTACGGTTGCCGGAAAGAACGGCGGTTGCGACAAGATCGCCCTCGGCGATGGCGGCCGAGATTTCGGGCTGCAAAGGCCCCGAGTTGCCGATACAGGTGGTGCAGCCGTAACCCACGAGGTTGAAACCCACGGCGTCCAGATCCTCTTGCAGGCCGGCAGCCTCGAGGTATTCCGATACGACCTGCGATCCGGGTGCGAGCGAGGTCTTGACCCAAGGCTTGCGGTCAAGCCCCAGTTCGCGCGCCTTGCGCGCCACGAGGCCCGCGCCGATCAGCACATAGGGGTTCGAGGTGTTGGTGCAAGACGTGATCGAGGCGATCACGACCTTGCCCGAGGACATGGTGTAATCCTCGCCCTTGACCGCAACCTCTTTGCCCTGTTCGCGCTTGAAGGTTTCGGTCATTTCCTTGGCAAAGGCCGCCTTGGCGCTGGTCAGCGCAAGGTAATCTTGCGGGCGCTTGGGGCCAGAGATGGCGGGGACGATGGTGCCCATGTCGAGTTCCAGCGTCGAGGAATAGACCGGCGCATAGTCGGCGCCGCGCCAGAATCCGTTTTCCTTGGCATAGGCCTCGACCAGCGCGATGCGGTCTTCGTCGCGGCCCGTCTGGCGCAGGTAGCGCAGGGTTTCGTTGTCGATGGGGAAGAAGCCGCAGGTCGCGCCGTATTCGGGGGCCATATTGGCGATTGTGGCGCGGTCGGCGAGCGGCAGGTGGTCAAGACCCGGCCCGTAGAATTCGACGAATTTGCCAACGACGCCATGTTTGCGCAACATCTGCACGACTTTGAGCACAAGGTCGGTGGCGGTGGTGCCTTCGACCATCCCGCCCGTCAGCTTGAAGCCGACGACCTCGGGGATCAGCATGGAAATCGGCTGGCCCAGCATCGCGGCCTCGGCCTCGATCCCGCCCACGCCCCAGCCCAGCACGGCAAGGCCGTTGACCATGGTGGTGTGGCTGTCGGTGCCGACCAGCGTATCGGGATAGGCCACGGTCGCGCCGTTCTGGTCCGTGTCGGTCCAGACAGTCTGGGCAAGATATTCCAGATTGACCTGATGGCAGATACCGGTGCCGGGGGGCACCACGCGGAAGTTGTTGAAAGCGCCCTGACCCCATTTCAGGAACTCGTAGCGTTCCATGTTGCGCTCATATTCCAGATCGACGTTGCGCTGGAAGGCGCGGGGGTTGCCGAATTCGTCGATCATCACCGAGTGGTCGATCACGAGGTCAACGGGGTTCAGCGGGTTGATCTTCTGGGCGTCGCCACCCAGCGCCTTGATGCCATCGCGCATGGCCGCAAGGTCCACGACAGCGGGAACGCCGGTGAAATCCTGCATCAGCACGCGGGCAGGGCGGTAGGCGATCTCGCGCGGGTTCTGGCCGCCGTTCTTGGCCCAGTCGCCAAAGGCCCTGATATCATCGACCGAAACCGAAAATCCGCCGTCCTCGAAACGCAGCAGGTTTTCCAGCACGACCTTGAGCGCGGCGGGCAGGCGCGAGAAATCGCCAAGGCCGGCGGCCTGTGCGGCCGGAATCGAGTAATAGGCAACCTTGGCGCCGCCGACAGTCAATTCGCGGCGGGTGCGGGCGTTATCGTGGCCGACTTGAACGGTCATTTCGGTCAGTCCTTTCGCTAATAATCATGCGTGTCGCGGTCTCTGTGCCTCAAGCAACACTGGGGATCAAGAGGAGTCTCGCTTTATTGTATACCATTGCACACAAAAAATCACCAAGCCTGTGCGACGGGGCTGCGGGGCCAGCGCAGGCGGGGTTGTTTCAGGTGGTCTCGATAGGTTGATTGGCGATTGATCGCGGCTGGGGTTAGCTGTTTATCTGGGTCTAAGAGGTGCAAATGAACAGCAGAACGGTAATTGCGGGGGTCTTGGGGCTGGCGGGGCTGGCCGGAGCGGTGCGTGCCGAGACCATGCCTGTGGTGGTCGAACTTTATACCTCGCAAGGGTGTTCGTCCTGCCCTGCGGCCGATCAGGTGCTGCTGGGGCTGGCCGGACGCCGCGATGTCATGGCGCTGGCGCTGCATGTTGACTACTGGGATTACATCGGCTGGGTCGACAGCTTTGCCGACCCTGCCTTTTCGGCGCGGCAAAAGGCCTATGCCAGCGTCGCGGGCGAACATATGGTCTATACGCCCCAGATGGTGGTGAATGGCATGGCGCGGGTCATCGGCAATGACGCGATGGATGTCATGGACGCTGTGCGCCAGACGCAGGATAGCCAAGCGGGCGAGGGCATAGCCCTGACTGTCAGCCGCGACGGCGGCAGTTTCCACATAAACGCGACCTCGGACGGGGCGATCTCGCCGGTTCTGGTGCAGCTTGTGCGCTATATTCCTGAACAAACCGTAGAGATCGAGCGGGGCGAGAACGCCGGGCGCACGATCACCTACGTCAATATTGTAACCTCGTGGCGGGTCTTGGGTGAATGGACCGGAACCGGACCCTTGACGCTGGAAACGGCGGCGGAGGGCGATGAGGATGCGGTTGTCATCTTGCAACGCCCGGGGCCGGGACAGATCCTTGCGGTCGCGCGCGCCAACTAGGGGCGCGGCGTTTTCCAGCGGCGATGCACCCAATACCATTGCGCGGGCGCCTCTTGCACATGGGCGCCAAGGCGCGCCGTGGCCGCAGCGACCATGTCAACGGGATCGCCATGCGGAATTGGCGCCTCGACCGTGATGTCAAAGGTCAGCCCATCGTCGCGCCGTCGGGCGAAGTAAGGCACATAGAGCGCGTTGGCGCGCAGGGCAAAGTCGGCGGAGGCGGTCGAGGTTGGCGCGGGCAGCCCAAGAAAGTCCACCGCGGGACCCTTGCCAAACCAGACGTCGATCATCAGCGTCGCCCATTCGCCTTTCATCAGCGCCTTGAAAAAGCCCCGCGTGCCTTCCGCGCCTTGCGAATAGGGCGTGCCGCCGAGGTTGGAAAACATGGCGACGTAATATTTGTTGAGGAAGCGGTTATTCATCGGGCGAAAAACCGCGTTGATGCGATAGCCCTCGTTGGTCAACCTGCGCCGTGCCGCGTCTTGGTTGCCGAAATGGCCGGTGACAAACATCACGGGGCGGCCTTCCGCCTTGGCCTGCGCGATGGCGGCCAGACCGGGGCCCGAAATCGAACTGCGGTCAAGCTGGCGGGCAAAGCCTGCGGGATCAAACATCTCGAAGAACGCCCGCCCTAGATTGTCGAGCGAGGCGACAACCAGCGCCTCGCGCGCCTGCGGGGTGATGTCGGGGTATACCAGCGCGATGTTTTGCAGTGTTTTGCGGCGATATCCGGTCACGCGCCCCAGCCAACCGGCCAGCCAGCGCCCTACCATCGGCATCCGCCGTTCATAGGGGATGAGTGCCAGAAAAACGATCAGCGCACGGACCACCGTCGCGATAACGAAGTCGGCTATGGTGCTCAAAAATCCGCTCAACGCCGCTATCCCATCGTTATTTGAGGGGGTGATAGGCGCATAAGGTCAGGCTGGCAAGCTTTGGCGGTCAGGCCTCGGGTTCCGGTTCCACCAGTTTGAGGTCGCCATCGGTCTCCAATTCGCGGATCGCGCCAACCACGGCAGACATTGCAGCCTCGCCCTCGGCAAGTTTGACCTTGCCGCGCTGGGATGCGTCTTCGCGGATCTGTTCGCCAATGCGTTTCGAGATATTGGCAAGCAGGTGTTCGGCCGCAGCGGCAAGCGGGCCGGCCTCGGCCATGGCGGCGGCAAAGGCCGTGGACAGCACCTGCGGTTCAACCTTACGGATAATCTTGGGCGCGTCGGCGGGGGCAATGCGGGCGGGGATATCGGCAAAGGTAAAGATCGCCTTGCGCAGGGCCGCGTCGAATTCGGCATCGCTGTCTGCGATATGGTCGACCACAAAGTTGCGTGTTGCAGCCGGCGCGTTGTTGAGGATCGCCCCCAGCCGCTGGGCGGGTGGGGTGGCAAACGCGGTGGCGGGGTGACTGCAATGTTCATGGGCCAGCGCCGCACCGATGCGGGACACCGTAGCGGGTGCGATGGCCGCCGTGCGCGCCATGGCCAGCGTCACGCGCCTTGCGCGGTCACCGTTCATCTGGCCCAGAACCTCGCTGGCGACGGCGACCGACAATTTGGATAACACCACCGCGCTGACCTCGACCGCCTCGCTTTCAAGGATCGGCACGATCTGGGCGACCGGAAGCGCCAGGACCTGGCTCCAGGGGTCGCCACCCTGCGCACGAACCAGATCCTCACGCAGGCGCGCGGCGGCATTGGCGCTTATGCGACCATTCAGCGCAGCAACCGCCGCCTCGGTCCCGCCGGGCGCGGTCAGGGCCACATGGTCAAGGTCCTTGATGAAATCCTCGGCCGCACGATCAAGGCTGTCGCGGTCGATCACGCGCAGGCTGCCCAATTCGCGGGCGAGCGCCAGTTGCGCCTCTTCGGGCCATTGGTCCAGCGCCAGTTTATGACCCGAGGCGATCAACGCCTGCACGATCATTGTCGCCTTGCGGCGGCGGGTCAAAGGGGGGGATTGGCTGGTTGCGGTCATCAAAGCTCTCCGGCTTTGACAATGCGCAGGTCGGGTTAGCGGGCGGTTAAGTGGCTGGCGAATGCGTGAATTCGACCGACAGATGCCGCAATTCGCGGCGGGTATCAGCGTCAAGCCCTTGGGATGTGGCGGTTTTCCCGTGCAGTTCGTGCAACGATGCCTCAAGTGCTGCAACCTCTGCCGCATCAAAGGGCCTGTCGCTGCGCGCAAAACTGGCAATCGAACGGCTGCCGGCATCGTCAAAGGCAAAGGTCACGCCGTGCCGGATGCCATATTCGGCCGCCGCGGTCATCACGCCGCCATGGTCAAGCGTCGCCAGATCGGCCCAATCAACCGAACCGCTGTTCTCGAAGCCCCACAGGACCGTGGGGTCCTGCATCACAAATCCGTGCTTGGAATAGTGATCCATCCACGCGCGCGGATAAGTCTGAAACAGGAATGTTGGTGTGGTATAACGGATATGCAGGGCAATCGCGTAGCCAGCAGGTGCCTGCTTGGCCATTTTTTCAAGGATTCCCGTGATCGCGCTTTGCGGATCGTTGCCGGTGTCATTCGCTTTGTGGTTGCTAGACATTCGCCCGTGACATTAGTCTGCAGTTGAATTGAGTGGTTTGCACATTGCAGACGTTATTGGATTGCCGAGTCGATGCCCAGAGAAAAGGCATGAATTTGCAACTAAGTGACAGAGATTTCCTGATGCTTGCTCCTGCGGGCCATTATTTGGCCCTCCGTGTTGGATTTGCCTTCCCGCTTGAAGAAATCAACGCGCTGCCTGCAGCATGGGTAGAGTATTATACCGCCAAGAGATTCATGATGGCCGATCCGGTCATTCGTTGGAGCTACAACAACACCGGCGCCACCCGCTGGAGCGAAATTTCGCTCGATGATCCGCGCGGCGTTTTTGATGAGGCACGGCGGTTCGGGCTCAATTTCGGGGCGGCGATCAGCTACTATGATGACAACGCGCAGGGCCAACGTTCCTTCGGTTCCTTTGCCCGCTCGGACCGGGAATATACGCGCGCCGAAATTGATGAACTCTATCTAGAGTTGAAACGGCTGCACGAATTCAAGGCCCCGCCGCAGAACCTGACCCTTGCCGAAAAAGAGGCGCTGTCGATGGTGCGCGACGGTCTGCGGCTCAAGCAGATCGCTTATGAACTTGGGGTCAGCGAGGGTGCGGTCAAGCAGCGCCTGCGGAATGCCAAGACGAAATTGAACGCCCAGACCGGCGCGCAGGCGGCGGCGATGGCCTCGAGTCTGGGCCTTATCTGAGCGGCAGATCGAGGTAGGGACCTCGCTTATATGCAACTAAAGGTTTTGATGGCTTAATGGATTCACCTCAGAGGAGAATCCCAGATGGACAACATTACCTTCAAACTCAGCGATCTTCACATCTTTGGCTCGGCGTTTTTCGATTTTCTCGCGCTGCGCAAACACTTCTTTGTCGACCTGCTGCATTGGGATGTGCCGCATGACGACAAGTTCGAGATGGACCAATACGACAACCCTCAGGCCTTTTATTCCTTGGTTCTGGATCGGGGCAGGGTCGTTGGGGGCGCGCGCGCCATGCCCACCACCGCCAAATGGGGGGCGCATAGCTATATGCTGCGTGACGCGGTCAAGGGGCAGCTCGAAGACATTCCCGCCGATGTCATGCTGTCGGAAATCGTGCAGCCCGATATCTGGGAATGCACAAGACTGGTCATGTCCGAGACCCTGACCACGCATGCCGAACGCAACGAATGCCTGTCGCTGATCGTGGGCGGGCTGGCCGATGTCGCCGCAGAAAATGGTGCGTCGAGCCTGATTTCGCTTTCGCCCCTGCCGCTTATGCGGGCCTTGCGTCAGCTTGGCTATGCCGCCGACCGGCTGGGCGAACCCTATGAAAGCCCCGAGGACGGGCGCCGTTATGCCGTGCTGACCATGCCCGTGGAACGGCGTCAGGTGCGTGTGCCGATGGCCACGCACAATACCCAACGCGCGCCGCTGCATGCGCCCCAGATCGAGTGAGGGGTCAGTTCAGGCGCCAAAGACACGCGCAAAGATCGTGTCCACATGCTTGGTGTGATAGCCGAGGTCGAATTTTTCCTCGATCTCGGCTGGCGTCAGCGCGGCGGTCACCTCGGCATCGGCAAGGAGTTCCTCTTTGAAATCCTTACCCTGCTCCCAGACCTTCATGGCGTTGCGCTGCACCAGGCGATAGGCGTCCTCGCGGCTGACGCCCGCTTGGGTCAGCGCCAGCAACACGCGCTGCGACATCACCAGACCTTTGAACTTGTTCATGTTGCGCAACATGTTGTCGGGGTAGATCACCAGCTTTTCGATCACGCCGGCCAAACGGTTCAGTGCGAAATCAAGGTGGATCGTGGCGTCAGGGCCAATGCCGCGCTCGACCGAACTGTGCGAAATGTCGCGCTCATGCCAAAGCGCCACGTTTTCCATGGCGGGGATCACAGTCATGCGCACGAGCCGTGCAAGGCCGGTGAGGTTTTCGGTCAGGACCGGATTGCGCTTGTGCGGCATGGCGGACGAACCCTTCTGCCCCGGCGAGAAATATTCCTCGGCCTCCAGCACCTCGGTCCGCTGCATGTGGCGGATCTCGATGGCGATATTTTCGATCGACGAGGCGATGACGCCCATCGTCGCAAAGAACATCGCGTGGCGGTCCCGCGGGATCACCTGAGTCGAGATCGGCTCGGGCACAAGGCCCAGCATCTTGCAGACATGGTCTTCGACGGCGGGATCGATATTGGCGAATGTGCCAACCGCGCCGGAAATCGCGCCGGTGGCAACTTCGGCCCGTGCCGCGACCATGCGCGCACGGTTGCGATCCATTTCGGCATAGAACCGCGCGAAGGTCAGGCCCATGGTTGTGGGCTCGGCATGGATGCCGTGACTGCGGCCAATCCGCAGGGTGTCCTTATGCTCGAAGGCACGCTTTTTCAGTGCGGCCAGAACGCGGTCGAGATCAGCGATCAAGATATCCGCGGCGCGCACCAGCTGGATATTGAGCGTGGTGTCCAGCACATCCGACGAGGTCATGCCCTGATGGACGAAACGCGCATCCTCGGCGCCGATATGTTCGGCCAGATGGGTGAGAAAAGCGATGACGTCGTGTTTGGTGACAGATTCAATCTCGTCGATGCGGGCCACATCAAAGGTCACATCCTTGGCGCGCCAAACGGCTTCGGCATTGGCCTTTGGTATCACGCCGAGGGCGGCCTGCGCGTCGCAGGCATGGGCCTCGATCTCGTACCAGATGCGGAAACGCGTTTGCGGCTCCCAGATCGCCGTCATTTCGGGGCGGGCATATCGCGGGATCATCGGCATCTCCGTCTGGCTTTGGGCTGTGCCGTCCTCCTAGCCCGAAGGGCGCGGGGGCGCAAGCAAAGGCGGGGGGCTTCCGCCCCCTCTTGCCCGCCACGGCGGGCAATTCACCCCCGAGGATATTTGTGCAGATTGGATGCGACAGCGGAACACCCCGCGGATCTTCTGTGCCGATCCACGAGGTGCCATCCACTCTGACGGTCATCGGCGTCCCCGCCTGTACCGCCATTGCAGGAAATCAGGGTCTGGTTAGCAAAGGATGAACCAGCCCTTCCAGTCTGCACAAATATCTTCGGGGGGTGCGGGGGGCAGACAGCCCCCCGTCCGGCGTTAGGTGCCGCAGAGCGCGGGGTCCATCGGGTAATTGGTCAGATTCTCGAAGCCGGTCTCGGTGATCAATACCTGATCCTCGAGCTTGATCGAAAAATCGCCGCCCTCGGGGCTGACCAGCGCCTCGACGCACAGG
>JAHEBS010000064.1 GCA_024642145.1 Marivivens sp. | reverse complement strand
CCAAAGATGATGTCGGGCCGCTGCCGCCGCGCTTCTTGGGCAAAGGCAATCGCGTCGTCGCGCAGGTGGCGGCGCTTCATGCGCTTCAGGATCATGTCATCGCCAGCCTGCAGGCTCAGGTGCAAATGCGGCATCAGGCGCGGTTCAGTCGCGATGGCCAGCATCAGGTTTTCATCCGCCTCGATCGAATCGATCGACGAAATACGCAGGCGCGGCAAGTCCGGCACCAGTCGTAGAATGCGCATCACCAGATCGCCAAGCCGCGGCGTGCCGGGCAAATCAGCGCCCCAAGAGGTCAGATCGACGCCGGTCAGAACGACCTCGTTAAAGCCCTTGTCCACCAGCCGCTTGATCTGTTCGACCACCACGCCCGCAGGCACGGACCGCGAATTGCCGCGACCATAAGGAATGATGCAGAAGGTGCAGCGATGGTCGCAGCCGTTCTGAACCTGCACATAGGCACGGTGGCGTCCGAACCCGTCGATCAGGTGACCCGCGGTTTCGGTGACAGACATGATGTCATCGACCACCACCCGTTCGGTTTCACCAATCAGGTCCGGCGCCATGGCCGCCCATGTCTGGGCCTGCATCTTTTCATGGTTGCCGATCACGCGACTGACCTCTGGCATGGCGGCAAAAGTCTCGGGTTCGACCTGTGCCGCGCAGCCCGTGACAATCAGCGTCGCGTCGGGGTTTTCGCGGCGCAAACGGCGGATTTCCTGCTTGGCCTTGCGCACGGCCTCGGCCGTCACTGCGCAGGTATTGACGATCACCGCGTCGCGGACCCCCGCGCTGGCCGCGAGTTCCTTCATCGCTTCGGTTTCGTAGGCGTTCAGCCGACAGCCAAGCGTGGCAAAGATAGGGGTATCGGTCATGTCAGCCCCGCCAAACCCCGTCAAAGACATGGGCGGTTGCGCCCGTCATCCAGACGCCATCATCACGCCAGTCGATCAGCAATGTGCCACCATCGAGGTCGATCCGCACCTTGCGGCCCGTCAGCCCCCGACGTGCGGCGGCGACGGCCGTAGCGCAAGAGGACGAACCCGAGGCCAGCGTCACACCCACGCCCCGTTCCCAGACCCGCATCCGCAGGTGGTCCGGCCCGACGACACTGGCGAACTGCACATTGGTGCGTTGGGGGTAAAGCGGGTGATGTTCCATCTCGGCGCCACGTGCGGCCAGATCCACGGCCTCGGCATCATCGACAAAAAAGGTGCAATGCGGGTTGCCCATGCCGGTGGCGGCAGGGTCGCCCTCGATCGGCAAGTGTAACGTGTCCATATCATGCGCCAGCGGGATCTCGTGCCAGTCCAATTGCGGCGACCCCATATTGACCGAGGTCAGGCCGTCACCCGCATCTTCGGCAAACAGCGTGCCACGGTCAGTGGTGATCACCAGCCGATCCTTACCCGTGCGCGCCATTTCCCAATGCGCGATACAGCGCGTGGCATTGCCGCAGGCGGCTGATTGGCTGCCATCGGCGTTCCAGAAGGTCAGATGCAGGTCCGCATTGCCGCCATCGCTGATGGTCGCCAGCTGGTCAAAACCTACGCCGCGATGCCGGTCTGCGATGGCAATAGCCAAGGCCGCCGTGACCTGCGCGCCGTGGACGCGTTCGTCCACAACGACAAAGTCATTGCCTAGCCCATGCATCTTCATAAAGGGCATGCCGGTGAGGTGCGGTTTATCCATGGCGCGGCTATACGCGAGGCAGAGGTGCTTTTCCAGCGTCCGGCGGCATTTCTGGGGTTGACCACCCCCCATAGCATATTTATGGAGCCCGCCTGTGGGCCGTTAGCTCAGTTGGTAGAGCAACTGACTTTTAATCAGTAGGTCGATGGTTCGAACCCATCACGGCTCACCACTTAATCAGGCACTTACCGGATTTGATCGCGCTTGGCGGCCTTTGGGTCCGCGCGGATCGTTTGGTAATTGGCCGATGCGGCCTAGGGTGCTTTCAGCGCTCTGGCAACTGGGGCGCGGCAATCGGCCAGAACCCGCCGGCCACCGCCCCCGAAGAAGCGATTCGCGCCGACCTGTGGGCCCGCAGCGCCGCTGCAATGCGCGCCATCCGCCAAAGCAGCAGCGGCACGCCGATGACATAGCGCTGCGCCAGCCTGCGCGGTTCCTGCCAGAGCCGGAATAGCCATTCGAGCCCCGCATGCCGCATCCAGAGCGGCGCGCGCGGGAATCGACCACCCATGAAATCAAGAATCGCCCCGCCGCAAAGAATCAGCATGGGTCGGTCGGGAAAGGCGCGAGCCAGTTTCTGGGCCAGCATCTCTTGCCGTGGCATCCCCATGGCCAGCACAACGATCTCGGGCGCATAGAGGCCCACCGCCGCCAGATATTCGGCATCGTCGCGATAGCCATCGCGCGCGCAGTGAATCTGGTGACCCGCCGCGGCAAGCCTGCCGCAGGCGCTTGCCAGCCAAAGGCCCTCGGACCCGAAAATCGCCAGTCGACGCCCTTTGTTTGCCGCCAGAATGCGTGGGATCAGGTCCGTGCCCGCCATGTTCACGCCGGGCTTCTGCCCAGCGCGCCGCAGCACCATCTCGACCCCTTTGCCGTCGCGCAAGATCAGATCAGCCGCGGCCAGAGCCGCAGCCGTGCTGGCCTGCGCGCAGGCCAGATTGACCGCATGCGCATTGACGAACCCCAGAACAAAGGGCCGATCCCGTGGGGCCAGCTTGGTGATCGCCGCCACCTGACGTGGTGGAACAGTGCTAATCCGGCCAAGCAGGGTAACAACGGGTGCCCAGCCTGCCGCGCCAGTTCTTGCCAAAGCCATCGCCCCGCCCCGTTAAGCCTTGGGGGCAAACTAGCGCGACGGGGTTAATGCATGCCTAACCAGATGTCTTAGCCCAGGCCGGGGATCGCGATGCCAAAAGTTGCCACCAGAAGCAGCATGTTCAGCGCCAACACCACCGCAGCCCCGATCACCGCCAGCCAACGGGTCAGCGGCTTGATCGTATAGACACCCATGATCGAGGGTCGCGTGGAAAAGATCACCAAGGCGATCATCGGCACCGGCAGGGCGAGGCTGAGGATGACCTGACTGATAACCAGCGCATCGGTGGCATTGACGCCCAGCCAGACCACGACAAAGGCAGGCGCCATGGTGATGACGCGGCGCAGCCAGATCGGAATACGGAAATTGACAAAGCCCTGCATGATGATCTGCCCCGCCATCGTGCCGACGACCGAGCTGGATATGCCCGAGGCGATCAGCGAAACGAGGAAGGCCGTCGCCGCGACCCCGCCCAGCAGCGGCGTCAGCAGGTGATAGGCTGTCTCGATCTCGGCGACTTCGGAATGACCTTGGTGAAAGGCGCTGGCCGCCATCATGACCATCGCCATGTTGATCGCGCCCGCAACACCCAGCGCCAGAACAACTTCGATATTCGAATAGCGCAGCAGCCGGCGGCGGTCGTCTTCGGATGTCACGGTAAAGCGGTTCTGCGTGAGACCGGAATGCAGAAAGATCGCGTGCGGCATGACCGTTGCACCGATAATGCCAACCGCAATCGTCAGAGCAAGAGTATCAACCAGTTGCGGGGTGGTCAGACCGGCGGCCGCCGAGGTCCAGTCAACCGGCGCAAAAAACAGCTCTGCCAGATAGCACAGCCCGATCACGGCGACGAAGGCCGCGATAATCAGTTCCATCGGGCGAAATCCGCGCTGTTCGACCACCAACACGCCGTAGGTGACGATTGCCGTAATGCCCATCCCCGCGATCAGCGGAATGTTGAACACCAGCGCCAGACCAATCGCTGCGCCCAGAAACTCGGCCAGATCGGTGGCCATGGCGGCGATCTCGCTAATCACCCACATGACCCAGACGACCGGCTTGGGGAACGATTCGCGGCAATGTTCGGCAAGGTTCTTGCCCGTCACCAGACCCAGACGCGCCGACAGCGCCTGAAACAGCATGGCGATGATATTGGCCAGCAGCACCACCCACAAAAGCCCGTAACCATAACCCGCGCCGGCTTGGATATTTGTCGCGTAATTGCCGGGGTCCATATAGGCGATCGAGGCGATAATCGCGGGACCGGCAAACAGTAACGCCGCCCCGGGCCCGCGTTTGCGGCCAGCCAGCACCTCGGAAATACCGTAGCGGGTTCTTTCGGTCAGGGTCACGTAATGTCCAATCTCAAAGCCGATTCAGTCTGTTCGCGAAAATGAAGCCATGGCTACACTTTTGTCAAGCGGCTTGTTGCCATGTTTACAGGGTGTAGCTTTGGCTTTATGTGTTTCCCCATCTTTCATTGGGTGGAGACAGGCATGGCCGCAGAGGACGACACCGCGCTTGGCGATACGGTCGAACGCTTTTCTCAGGCCCGCAGTGCCCAGTCACAGGCGCTGCTCGAGGACTATACCGAGATGATCGACGACCTCTTGCGCGAGGTTGGCGAGGCCCGGATTACCGATATCGCGCGCCACATGGGTGTGACCCACCCCACAGCGACCAAGGCCGTATCGCGGCTCAAACGCGAAGGGCTGGCCCAGTCGCGTCCCTACCGCGGGGTTTTTCTAACCGAAGCCGGTCTTGCCATGGCCGAACGCGTTCGGGCGCGGCACCGTGTCGTGGTCGATTTGCTGGTGGCCGTGGGTGTGCCCGCCGAGGCCGCCGAGTTGGATGCCGAGGGCATCGAGCATTACGTGTCCGACACCACACTGGCCGCATTCGAGGCCTTTCTGGCCGCGCGACGCTAGGCCCTAAGCGGCCCGCGCTGCCAGTCGCGCGACCATCAGCCAGAACCCCGCGCCGATATCCTCGCGATAGACCGCGTCCACGTCCGGCAACGGTGTGGCGATATGAAACCCCGGCTGCACCGTGGCCAAGCCTTGCGCCAACGCCGCGTTTGCCCCCGCAAATCTTTGGTTTAGCCGCGCGACCTCGGGGCGGGTGAACAGACAGGCCGGACGTTCGCCATAAACCGCGCGATAGGCCTCGGAGGTCAGCCGCAGCGTGGCCGCCGGAACGATGCCGCCCGCGCCCAGCATCTGCGCCGCCCATACCGCCAAGGCGTTGGGCGAAGGGTTCAGCGGGCGCGCCACATTACCACCCAGTGCGTCGGGGCCGAAAGGCAGACGCAAAAGCCGCAGGAACAGGCCCAGAATGCCGCCTTCGGTCTGACGGGCGCGCCCGAAATCGACCAAGCGTATCGCCTCGGGCGCAAAACCCCGCCGCAGATGGGCGTAGAGCAGGCGATAATCGACCGCCAACCCATCGATCCGTCCGGCCGTAACCGCGCTTTCGACCATATCATGGGGGTTCGGTGCGGGACGGGTTCGGGCGATCTCGGCGTGAACGGCCTGCAGGAATTGTTGTTGCGGCCGCACCAGCGCCAAAACGCGCACGTGGCCAAACCGCGCGGCGATCCGCCCTATCGCCTGAATATCCGCCGCACCACCGTCAGGGCCGATCCGCGAAAACTCTTCGCTCGACAGGATCACACGGCAGTCCGTTCCAGCCCAAAGGTCAGCCAGCGCCTCGAGCGCGGCCAGACCGCCACCGTGCAGCCGATAGGTAACCGGCAGCGCGATTGTGTCCGCGACGATCCCGTGATGGCCGGCGGCATGACCGAGCTTTGGATAGATCACACCATGCGCGGCCAACAGATCGCGCGCCGCAAAAAGGGTTTCCTGCAGGTGGGTTGTCGCGGTTTTATGCGTGCCGACATGCACGATCAGTTCAGACACGACCCGTTGCCTCTGCCAAAACGTCCAGATTGAGCCTGCCAAAGGTGATATCAGGCTCTAGATAAGCCTTTTCGCCCCATTCGTTCCACGCATTCACGAACAGTTCGCGCCGGTAAGAGGCCGCAATGCGCCCCTCCAGCACTGATTGAATCCAGCTGCGGAACGCGGCGGGGTTGCCCCCGTAGGCGATATGCGCCGCGCCGCCGCGGCGGGCGGTGTTGTCCCATGCGGGCATGACCCCCGCAATCGTGCGCGGCGGCAAAAGGGCCAGATAGTCGGGTGACAAGGCGCGCGCGGCGGCGGCCCGATACGGGTAAATGACCCCGCCAAACCCCGCCCGTGGCCCCAGCCTATCCATCTGGTTGCCCGCCTCACCGCCAAACAAGCAGTCCCTGCCGGTGATCAAGCCGTGCGGGGGCATCTCGATGTGAAAGTCAAAGGGATCATCCCCCAGAACAGGTGGATCGAGGTGGAAGACAACCGCGCCGATTTCGACGCGCCCGATCCCCGCTTCGGCCCAGACCGCGCGCATTTCCGCGACCGCTGCCGCGGCATCTGGCAAATCGGCCGCGCGATAGATGACAAAGCGGGGATCCCGCCCGTTCGGGCGCGCATAACGTGGGTCACGCATGGCCGGCACGACCGATTGCGCCAGTGCGCGTGCATAGCCCGGCACATAAGACTGCCGCATCAATACCTCGCCCGACAGACCATCCCAGTTGCGCCGCCAGCTTTCGTTGGCCCAGCAGAGATAGAATGGAAAATCGATCTCGGGCCGCGCCGCGAGGTTCTCCATAGGCTCGGCCAACAACCGCTGGCCGCCAAACCAATAGTGATAGACGCAAAACGCATCGACCCCCGCATCCCGCGCCAGCGCCGCTTGCGCGCCCATCGCCTCGGGTCGCCGCAGGTCATAATAGCCAAGGTCGGCCGGCAGGGCGGGCTGCCGATGGCCCGCAAATTGCGGTTGGGCGCAACTGGCCGCGCACCACTCTGTATAGCCGCGCCCCCACCAACGATCGTTTTCCGCCGTGGGGTGGAACTGGGGCAGGTAGAACGCCGAAACATAGCGTGGCGGTGGGGGTTGTGCGGGGACAGAGCCTACAACGATCTCGGCGGCCTGCCGGATTTCCATGCCCGCAGCACGGGTCAGAAAACCCATGGCGCGTTCGACCGCGTGGGCCATCGTGCCATCGACGCGTCCGGTTTCCCGCTCGAACTCTGCCGCATCGATCCGCAGGGCACGCAACAGCCCCACGACCATCGGCTTGGCCCAATAGATCGATCCGGCAGGGAAATGCAGATCATCCAGGCGCTGCCCCAGTTCGATCCGGTCCAGCAGCGCCTGCGTCATCCCGCGATTGGACCCCCACCAGTCCTTGCCCGAATAGGCCTGCCCATCGGCAACCCATATGCCGGCCCGCCGATCGGCGCAAAATGCCTCTAGACGCCTTGTTAGACCCTGTTTTGGCAACATTCCCGCCACCAGATGCTGCCGCCAAAGATCGCCATCGCGACGATGCGGGGATTTTTTGGAATGGATCTTGCCTATGGCGCGGTAGCCCTCAAACGCGCCAGCGTTGACCAAGCGCACGAAGGGCAGGATGTCACGCCCGCGGTTGGGCATGACAAAGACACGGGCGGCGGGAAAATCACGGGCGATCTCGGCGGTGAGCGCAAAGGTCACCGGGCCGCGCCATGTGACCGTCACAAAAAGATCGATCGGCGCATCGAGGCACGCCAGCCTCGCCGCGAACTCGGGCCAGAGATCGGGATAGTAGATGTGGATGTGCAGCGCATAGGGCGCCCTAGGGCGATCAGGGTCAAAATACAGAGGCGTCGATTCTGCCATTGGCACATCGATGATCTCTTGCGGCAGCAGGGTGGCCCGCCCTTCGGCCCGCCCTGCGCGCAGAAAATGCGCCAGCGGGCGCAGCCCCTGCCGTGCGACATCAGGATTCAGGGCCAGATAATCGCCAGGCGAAAAATTGCGGTTGGGCTTCATCCCCATCGCCTCGCCCCACCGGATGAAATGGCGCATCGGCATGGCGCGACAGACCGGATGCAGACCCGGATGCTCACGCCGATAGAACCGCGCGTCAAATAACCCGCTCTGCACCAGCCGCAGTTGGTAACCAATCTCGGCGGGCGTCGGGCACAAAAGCGCGATGCCCTTCAACAGTTGCCGCCATGCCCGCCTGATCATGCCGAATCCTCCTGCCGTGCGGGCACAGGTTCGACGATGATGGTTAATGCCCGCTTTCTAGTCCTCGGCAATCAATCGGTCCGCAAACAGCGCCAGCATCGCCGCCCCCACCGTCAGGGGCACCAACCCCGCCATGCCCAGCAAAACCGGATCGGCTAAAACGGGTTGATATCCCCAATAAAGCCCGCGCCGGATCAGCCCCAGTCCCTGCGCCAGCGGATCCAAGGCGATCCAGCCGCCCAGCGCGACCGGTAGTTTTTCCGGCAAGAACGTCAGGCCCGACATCAGGAACAACGGGCGCGTCAGCACCGCCCACGCGCGTTCCCAGATGGGCAGCGCCTCGAACAGGAAGGCATTGAGCGTGCCAAACCCGAGACCCGCGATTCCCATCAACATCAATCCGCCCAGCATCAACAGCGGATCGGGCGGTGGTGGTTCACCTGTCCACCAAATCAGCACACCGACGACCAGCCAGAAGATCACCTGATGCAACAACAGGTTCAGCAAGAACCGCGCCGCGATCGCTGCGGGCCATCGCACGGCGGGGTAGCCGAACAAGGGGCGCGAAAACCGCAGCGCGCCCCCCACCTTTGCCGCCATATCCAGCGCAGAGACAAAGGGCAGATAACCCGCCGCATAGAACAGCGCAAAGGAACGGCCCAGCGGCGGGCTGGGAACCAGCATCGACAAGACCACGGTCAGCAGGGCGATGCCGCCAACAGGCTCGGCCAAGGACCACAGGTAACCGCCCCTTAACCGCCCATGGCTTGTCGCGATTTCTCTGAGCAGCAGCGCCAGAATTATCCGCATCCCTTGCCTCGTTAGCCGAAGATTCACGCAAACGGTCTAGCGCTGGGGAATGAACAAACCATTCACCATGCCATGAACGCCGTTCACGCCATTCCGCTGCGCCCCGACGCGCCGCCCGCGCCTGCTCTGGTCAAACTGCGCAATTGGCGTGGCCTTTGGGCGCGCGGGCTTTTGTTTGCCGTGATGGTCTTGGTCCCTGTGCTGACCAGCGGATGGTATCTCGGCAACCGCGCTGCGCCGCAGTTCGCCTCGCGCACCAGTTTTGCCGTGCGGACAGAACAGGCCCCGATCGCGCTTGATATGCTCAGCGGCTTGGGGGCGTTGACAGCGGGTTCGTCGTCGGACGCGGATGTGGTGGTGGATTACCTGCAATCACAGTCGCTTATAAGGGAAATTGGCGATCAGATCGACTTGGCCGCGGTATGGTCCGCGCCTTTGGATGATCCCCTATTTGCCTACCACGCAGGCGGGACAATCGAGGACCTGTGGCGCTATTCACGGCGTATGATCCGTGTGCGGCACAACGCGCAAACCGGACTGATCAGCCTCGAGGTGCGTGCCTTTGATGCCGCAACGGCCCAGACGATTGCCGCAGCGGCGATGGCGCAGGGCGCCAAGATGCTGAACGCCCTGTCAGACAAGGCGCGGGCCGATGCGACGCGTGATAGCGAATTGGCACTGGAACGCGCGCAATCACGCCTGCGCGCGACGCGTCAGGACATGGCCGCTTTTCGGGCCGCCCATCGGATGCTTGACCCCGCCGCCGAGGCCGAGGCCGCGCTGGGCGTTGTAACCGCCTTGCAAGGCGAACTGGCGCAAAGCCTGATCACGCTGGATCTTTTGCAGGCGGGCGCAACCAATCCTAGCGCCGACCCGCGCATTGCCGAAGCCGAGCGGCGGGTCGCCGCCCTGCGGCATCGGATCGAGGCAGAACGCGCGCCCATGGGCGATCCGGATCAAGCGCGGGTTACAACGGATTACGAAGGGCTGGCGGTCGATCTGGAATTCGCCGAGGCGGCCTATGTCGCAGCCATGACCGCCGCCGAGGCCGCCCGTGCAGAAGCCGATCGCCAGAACCGTTATCTGGCCGCCCATATTCCGCCCACGAGGCCCGAGCGCGCGGAATATCCGCGCCGCGCCTATGATCTGGCGTTGATCGGCGCCTTTGCCTTTATGGCTTGGGCCGTGGTCGCGCTGATCTGGGCCAGCCTTGGCGAAAGGCGGCGCGGGTGATCACGCTCGACCGCCTGAGCAAGAGCTTTCGCGGCCACGGGCAGGAAACCGTGGTGGCGCAGGCGCTGAGCTTTGCCTTTCCAACGGGCCGCGCTACGGCGGTGATCGGGCGCAACGGCGCAGGCAAATCGTCGCTCTTGCGTCTGATTGCGGGCATCTTGCCGCCCGACGACGGGCGGGTTCTCCGGCAGGGCAGCGTGTCTTGGCCGGTGGGGTTTCAGGGCAGCTTTCATCCAGACCTGACCGGCGCGGAAAACGCGCGTTTCGTCGCGCGCATCCACGATCTGCCGCCTGCCGCCATGGTGCGGTTTGTGGAGGATTTCACCGAACTCGGGCAACATTTGCACCGGCCCCTACGCCACTATTCATCAGGCATGCGGGCGCGACTGGCCTTTGCCCTGTCGATGGCCGTGCCCTTTGACAGCTATCTGATCGACGAGGTCACCGCCGTCGGCGACGGCGCTTTCAACCGCAAAAGCCAGAGCTATCTGGCGGACCGGTTAAGGGGGGCTTCGGCCATCGTCGTGTCGCATTCCATGGACTATCTGCGGGCGACCTGCCAAAGCGGCGCGGTGTTGGAAAAGGGTCGGCTCTTTTACTATGAACGGGTCGAACGCGCGATCGAACATCACCAGCATCTACTGTGCGGGCGTCTGCCGCCTTGGCTCAATTAGCTTAAAATTGGCCTTTTTAGACACCTAAATGCCAGAGTTTCTCCCGCCGACGGCCTTTGCCTTGGGCTTTTGTGCTGTCGGGAGGACGCGCGATGGTGGCTATGGCGTTCAAGGCGGCAATCGGGTCAGGCATCAGCCCCTATCTGACAGGGATCAGCGCGCTGACCTCTAGCGGCGGGCGGCTTTATGCTGGCTCCGGCGCTGTCGGGGGCATGGCAACCTTTACCCTCGCGCCGAATACGACCGCGCAGTTGGCCCAGTCGTTGGCCCTGCCGCCGACCGGCGGAACGCGCGTCGATGATCTGGGCTTCATCGGCGGCAGCCGCCTGTTGGCCAGCACTTCGGCGTCCAGCACCATCTGGCAGGCGCCGCTCGGCGGTGGCGCCATCGGCACGATCACGGTCGCCCCCTTTTCCGGCGCCACAGCAGAACAGACCGGCCAGATCGCGCCCCTCTCGCAGGGCGGTCACGACTATCTGGTAACTGGCGGCGGTCAGGCCGGACTGACGGTATGGGAATACGCCGCCGGTGGTCTGAGTTTTCGTGGCGCGGCGCTAGAAAACGCCAAGGCCAATCTTGCCGATGTTTCCGACATCGTCACCGTGACACCGGGCGCTGTCAGTTATGTCATTGCCGCCTCGGTCAGCGAAGGCGGTCTGACCAGTCTGGCGGTCGGCGCCGACGGCGCGCCGCAGTTTGTCGATGCAATAGGCGCCAAGGAGGGGCTGTTTCTTTCGGGTCTGGACGAGTTGATGGCGGTGACCGCAGGTGGGCTGAGCTATGTGGTGGCAGGCGGCGTCAACTCTGGCAGTCTGGCTCTGGTGCGGGTCAACCCGTTGGGGGTCATGTATGTGACCGATCTGGTCAGCGATACGCTAGGCACCCGTTTCGCGCATCTGGGCGATCTTGCCGGTTTTTCGATCAATGGCCGCGGGTTTGTTCTGGCGGGCGGAACCGATGACGGGCTGAGCCTGTTTGAAATCACACCAGACGGCACGTTGCTGCATCTGCAATCCATTGCCAACCAGACCGGCTGGACGCTGACCGATACCGCCGCGCTGACCGCCGTCAGCCTGACGGGCGAGGTGCAGGTTTTCGCCGCGGGCTCGACGCCGGGGCTGATGCAATTCTCGATCCCGACGGGGGGCATTGCCGCACCGCTGACAGGAACATCGGCGGCCAATACGATCAACGGTGGCGCCTACGACGACCTGATCTGGGGCATGGCGGGCAATGACACCCTGCGCGGCTATGGCGGCGATGACATCCTGTCAGGCGGCGCGGGCGCCGATGTCCTGACTGGCGGTGCTGGACGCGACGTATTCTACATCGACGCCAGCACGGGTGAGGACCGCATAACCGATTTTCAGGATGGGCAGGACCGGATCGCGCTGCACGGCTGGGGCAATATCCATGACGTATCGGCCCTGACCTTGGCGCCGCTCGGCAACGGTGCGCGCATCAGCTATGGCGACCACAGCCTGCTGATCGTCAACGCCGCGGGAACCAGCCTTGGCACGGGCCAGCTGACGAACGACGACTTTCTGTTTTAGGGCTTTCACCTTTCGGCAAGACGGGCGTGCCAGACTTGGCTTCGGGTGAGATTTTGGCAGGAGGGGGCGATGGCCTCCGGCACGATCGTATCGGGCCTTGGCGGTGCTGCGGGCTATGGTGAAATCGCCGTGCCGCGCGGCGACGATGGCACTTATGCGATCGACCTTGCGCCGGTCTTTGAAAACGGAATCCGCTTTCTCGACCAGACCTACGTTGGCGCAAATCTTTATGTGAACACCAACGGCACGCTCAGCTTTGGCGCGGCGTTCCCAGATTATCCGACGCTGGCCAATGCCACTACGCTGATGCCGATGATCGCGCCGTTCTGGGCCGATATCGACACGCGGCTTGATGGCGAGGGCAGCGAGAGCGGGCAAATATGGGTCGATGTCGATCCGGCAAGCGATACGATCACCATCACGTGGGACCATGTGGGCCGCTATCGCTATGACGCCGACAGCACCAACACATTTCAGGTCAGGCTGCATGACACCGGAGGCGGCAATTTTGATCTGACCATCACCTACCAGTCGATCGAATGGACCCGCGGCAGTGCGACGGATGACGCGGGCTTTCGCGCATTGATCGGCGGGGCAGGTGCCGCAGAGCCGCTGTGGCTGGGCGATCCGGCCCAACTGGGCGCTGTCACCTACAGTTTTGTGGGTGGCGGCACGACGGGACTGATTCCCGCAACCGGGCTGGTGCTGACAGGCACACCGGGCAATGACACGCTGGATGGTGGCGGGCTGAACGATATTCTGCGTGGCCTTGGCGGGGACGATGTGCTGCGCGGTTATGGCGGCGCGGATTACATCTTTGGCGGGGATGGGGCCGACACATTGAATGGCGGCGGCGGCAACGACCACATCTATGGAGGCGACAGCGGCGCCGATCTGCGTGACGTGATCTATGCCGGTGCGGGTGATGACTACGTCGACGCAGGGTATGGCAATGACCTGATCTACGGTGATCTAGGCAATGACACGATTTTCGGGGGCTTTGGCGCCGACGAGATCCAAGGGCAGGACGGCGACGATTTCCTGTCTGGCGGCCCGCTGGGTGATCTTATCTATGGCGGGGCGGGCAATGACTTTCTGAACGGCGGATGGGGGCACGACAGGCTGAATGGCGGCGCGGGCGCCGACCGGTTTTTTCACCTTGGCATTGCCGATCACGGGTCGGACTGGGTGCAAGATTACAGCGCCGCCGAGGGCGATCTGCTAGAGTTCGGCGGCGGTCCCGCCGGACGCGGCGATTTTCAGGTGAACTACGCCAACACGCCAACCGCAGGTGTCGCAGGTATTGACGAGGCCTTTGTCATTTATCGCCCCACGGGGCAGATCCTGTTCGCGCTGGTAGATGGCGCGGCGCAAAGCCACATAAATATGTTGGTGGGCGATACGGTCTTTGACCTTCTGGGCTAGCGACGCAGCGTGTCGCCCAGCGACAGGGTCGGCGTCAGTTCCAACACGCGTTCACCGACCGCCTCGCGCGTCTGGCTTTCCGCGATCAATTCGGCCGCCTTTTGCCCGATCTCGCGGCGGCACGCATCCATGGTCGCCAGCCTGCGCGGCAGCCCTTCCAGCAATTCGACGCCGTGAAAGCCCGCCAGACCAATGCGGCCAGGGATGTCATAGCCCTTTTCCAGCAGATACAGCAGGCCACCCGCGCCGATCATGTCATTGGAATAATA
>JAHEBS010000063.1 GCA_024642145.1 Marivivens sp. | reverse complement strand
TGGCGCGGGACCGGCAAGCTTTGACCATCTGCGGCGACTCGAGATCGACGAAATGGCGCTGGACGGGTCCATCACCGCGCGGGTTGGTGACGACGCCCGCGCACGGGTCTTGGCCGCGGGAATTCTGAGCATCGCAGACGGGTTGGGGCTAGCGACGGTGGCCGAAGGCGTCGGCGACGACCGGCAGCTACGGATGTTGGCCGATCTGGGTTGCCAGTTCGCGCAGGGTCCACATCTGGGCGGGGCCATCGACATTGGCCAGTTCGCAAGCCTCTTGCGCGCGGGTCGGCAACCGATCAGGGCATGACAGGCGCGCGCTGCAGCTTGACCGCCTCTTGCCGCGCAAGGCGGATGAAATGGGCCACGAAGGGTCGTGTTGCATCGTCCCTGCGCGTCGCGGCGAACATGCGCCGCGTGACGCCTTTGGCGGTCAGCGGCCGGATCACAAAATCGGCCTTGCTGCGCGCGGTATGCAGCACCCAGTCCGGCAGGACGGCCACCCCACGGTTTGACGCGACAAGCATCAGGATCATCGCTGTCAGTTCGACCGGACGCAGCGCTGCGGGTTCGACCCCTGCAGGGGTCAAAAGCTGGGTAAAGATGTCCAGCTTGGAACGATCCACCGGATAGGTGATCAATGTCTGGCCGCGAAAATCCTCGGCGCTGACAAATGGTTTTTCAGCCAAGGGGTTATGCGCCGAGGCCACCAGCATCGGATGATAATCGAACAAAGGCACGAAATCGGCCGCGTCGCCGCGGGTGGGGTCCGAAGTGATGACCAGATCGACCTCTTCCTTGCGCAGCCCCGCCATCGCGTCAAAAGACAGACCGGCGCGGATGTCGATGTCCACGCTGGGCCACGCCCTGCGAAAGGTTTCCAGAACAGGCAGCAACCATTCGAAACAGGCGTGACATTCCATGGCGATATGCAGCCGCCCCGACCGTCCGGCTACCAGCCCGTCGAACTCGGCCTCAAGGGCGGCGACCTGCGGCAAGATCGCTTCGGCCGCCGCCAGAAACCGCTGCCCCGCCGCCGAAAGCCGCAGGGGTTTCGACCGGCGCACGAATAATTCGACGCCCGCCTGATCCTCGATGAACTTGATCTGATGGCTCAGCGCCGACTGGGTGATGTTCAACTGGTCGGCCGCACGACCCAAGCCCCCGGTATCATGGATGGCCTTGACGGTCCGCAGGTGGCGAAACTCGATATGCATGTGAATAGAACTCATGATCGTCGTGAAGATTATGAATTTGTCTCAGTTTTTCGGGCGTGACACAAGAAGCACAAGCAAAGGAATCGCCATGACCCTCCCCAAGATCTCGCTCGAATTTTTCCCGCCCAAGAACCTCGAAGGCTCGTTCCGTCTTTGGGAAACCGTGCAGGCGCTTGCGCCGCTGGGACCGGAGTTCGTGTCAGTGACCTATGGGGCTGGCGGCACAACGCGCCAACTGACGCATGAGGCCGTGACCACCTTGCATAAATCCACGGGCCTCAAGGTCGCGGCGCATCTGACCTGTGTCGATGCAACCCGCGCCGAAACCATGGCCATCGCCGAGGCCTATGCCGCGGCGGGGGTGACCGACATCGTGGCGCTGCGCGGCGACCCGCCCAAGGGCGCCGGTGGTTTCCGTCCGCATGCCGACGGCTATGGCTCGTCGATTGCGTTGATCGAGGATCTGGCCGCCACCGGCAAGTTTACCATCCGCGTGGGCGCCTATCCCGAAAAGCACCCCGAAAGCGCCGATCAGGCGACCGACATTGCCTGGCTCAAGCGCAAGATCGATGCGGGCGCATCGGCGGCCATCACCCAGTTCTTTTTCGAGGCTGACACCTTTTTCCGGTTCCGCGACGCCTGCGTGAAAGCGGGCATTACCGCGCCGATCATCCCCGGCATCCTGCCCATCGAAAACTGGTCGGGCGCGCGGCGCTTTGCTCAGGCCTGCGGCACCGCCATTCCGCAGGTTCTGGATGACGCCTTTGAAAACGCGGCCCGTGCGGGCAACGCGCATCTTTTGGCTACCGCCGTTGCGACCGAACTCTGCGATGACCTGATCGCCGGCGGCGTCGAGCATCTGCACTTCTACACGCTTAACCGGCCCGAGCTGACGCGCGATGTCTGCAATGCGCTGGGTCTGGTGCCAGCCCCGCGCCTGCAGCAGGTCGCCTGACCTAGCTCTGCCCCTGCTTGCGCAACCAACGTGGCAGGGGGCGGGGCACCGTCTCATGCAGCCGTTCAGATTTGTCGCGCCCGACAATCCGGTGGCGGCGCGACAGAAACATCACGCCCATGGCGCGCCATGTGCCGACCGAAGGCGCGGTCGCATCGCGCGGAAACCGCGCCTGCCAACCATCCGGCAGGGGCAGACCGCAGATCTCGAGCCGTTCCATCAGCCAGACAAAGGGTATGTGGCTGAGGGGGCGCGCTGCCTGAAATGGCCCCAACTGGCCCCCGACATCGCCATGTGCGCCCGGAAACCAGACCTGCTCCATCACGCCTTTCCAGCTATCGGGGCTTTGCCACATCACGGGCGCAAAAGCTTCGCGGGTTTCGTTCAGGGCCAAGGCATGAAATCCGTGCCTGACGTGCGGGCCAAGCGCATGATTGTGGAACCCATGCTGCGCCTCGGCCCAACGCCAGACAACTGGCAGCCGGATGCCCAAGGATTTTACGGTGTCCCAAACGCCAATCGCCTCGATCTCGACCGAGGGATGGCAATAAATCTCGCGGAATTTGGCCGCAAAGGACGACCGCGCACCGGTGCGGTAATGGCGATAGGCCTGCCTGATGGCGCGCGAGGTCGCCTCTTCCGCGCGCACCAGACCCACCATGTCGATCACCCCCGCAAGGGAACGCACCGCATAGGCGCCACGCGAATAACCGATCAGGTAGATCATGTCGCCCGGCACATAGCGCGAGGCCAGAACACCATAGGCCCGTTCGATCTGGCGGTTGATGCCGCGCCCTGTCAGCACGTCATAGGTCGAGGTCCAATCCTGCCACTGGATACCCGCCTCATAATAGACAGTCAGGTTGGCGCGGTTGCCCATTTCCGTCAGCAGCCGAAACGCGTGGCCCGCGTTGGTTTCCTGACCGGGATCGAGCGATGACATGGTGCCATCGAGAATGATGACATGCCGCGCGGGGCCACGCGTCCGGACAATTTCTTGCCCAGTGCGGAATCTGGCTCCGATAAGCCGCGTTACCCAACGCCTTAGCGCCACGCCCTGCCCCGCCTTGCCCGGTTTCGATCCCCGCCAAGATAGCGAGGATCGCCTGAACAAAGCCTAATGCGCCGTGACGCAGGCACAAGCCCGCGCGGGATAAAAGGCTCAGAGCTTTTCGACGAGAACGGTTTCGTAGCCGCCGTAACCGTTAAAGCCGGTGGTCAGCCCGTTGAGATAGGCCCCCATCGAGCGCCAGAGAATCCAGTCACCCTCTGCAATGTCGGCGGGAAGCGGCAGCGGCTCTTTCAATGTGTCGATGCTGTCGCAGGTGGGGCCGAAAATCACGGCGGCCTGATCTGTGCCTTCACGGATCGCACCATCATCCTTGATCACGCTATAGGTGGGCAAGGTCATCGACAGGAATTCAACCAGACCGCCGTAGATGCCATCGTTGAGGTAAACGCGGCCCGGACGGACCGACTTGACGCGCACCGCATAGGCATAGCTGTCGGCCACCAAACCACGTCCGGGTTCGCAAACCAGCGCAGGCGGCTTGTCAAAAGCGGCAAGCGCCTCGGATATCGCCGTGAAGAACGGCTTGAGCGCCACATCTTCGCCGCGGCGCGACGCCGGAAAACCGCCGCCCACGTTCAACCGCTTGATCTCGACACCTGCGGCGCGGGCAATGCGGGCGGCCGCGAGAACATAGTCACCCCAAGCCGAGGGCGAATGGCATTGGGTGCCTACATGGAAGGTGATCGAGGCCATATAACCGGCCTCGGACACGGTTTTGAGCAGCGCCACGGCCTCGTCTTCGGTCGCGCCGAACTTGGCGCCGAAGTTATAGGTGCCGCCAACGACCGGCAGTTTGAAACGAACCGAAATCTCATCGGACTGAGGGACGCCGGCTTTGACGAGCTTGGCGAACTCGCCCGCATCATCGACCGACCAAGAGGCCACGCCCATCTCGATGGCATAGGCGATTTCGGCCTTGCTGCGGACGGGGTTGTTGTAATGCATCGCGGCCTTCGGGCAGATGCGGCGGACCATCTCGATCTCGGCGGGCGAAGCCACGTCAAAGCCACGCAGGCCGGCGCCACAAAGGACCGCCAGCACTTCTTCGCTGGGGTTGGCCTTGACCGCATAGGTCACCAGACCGGGAAAGCCCTCGAGGAACTCTGCCGCGCGTGCCCTGAGGGCGTCGGGCGCAAAAAAATGGATCGGCGCATCGGGTTTGCGCGAGACGAGGACGGAATGGGGGTCTTGGGCGAGCACGGTTGTGTGAAACATTCATTAATCTCCAGTGGCCGACAGGATATGCGATAAGGCTGTCAAATGGTCCAGTCGCAATGCGCTTTTTGTCTGTTATGCTCGTCATAACGCTGATAATGATGTCACCATGACCGATCTCGACGAAACCGACCGCGCCATCATCGCCCAGCTTGCCGCCAATGCGCGGCTGCCGGTTGCCAAACTTGCCCAGCGATTGGGCCTTGCGCGGACCACCGCGCAGGCGCGGCTGGACAGGCTGGAACGCACCGGCCTGATCGCGGGTTACACCGTGCGTTTGAGCGAGGAGGCGCGCCGCAGCGTCATCCGCGCGACCGTGCTGATCCACATCACGCCATCGGCCCAGACCGCTGTTCTCAGCCAGTTGCGCCGCATGAATGCGGTGGAACTGGTGCATACCACGTCGGGGCGCTTTGACCTTTGCGCTCAAATCCGCGCGGGTTCGACCTTGGAACTGGACCAGACCTTGGACAAGATCGGCGAGATCGACGGGGTGCAGGCCATGGAAAGCCTGATCCACCTGTCCACACGGATCGACCGCGCGCTTTAGCCTTTGGCCGCCATGAGGCGCTGATAGACCGCGAGTTGATCGGCGAAGGCGCGCTGATAGGCCGGACGCGATTCGCCGCGCGCCAGATAGGCGGCCAGCCGTGGTTGTTCCTCAAGCATGGCCGAGCCCTTGATGCGCAAAAGCACCGAACACATCAGGATGTCAGCAGCAGAAAATGCGCCCGCGATCCAAGGCGCGTCGCCCAGCGCGCCATCCAGATCGGCCAACCGTGTGCGGATGCGGTCTTCGGCCATCACGGTGCGCGCGGCCCCCCAAGGTTTGTCGCGGTCATTGAAACGGGTGGATTCCAATTCGAGGATCGGCGGCTCGATGGTGCTGAGCGCTGCGAACATCCAGTTGATGGCCTTGGCGCGGCCAGCGGCCTCCTGCGGCAAGAGGCCCCCGTGGGTTTCGGCAATATGCAAAATGATGGCGCCGGTTTCGAAAAGCCGGATGTCTCCGGCCTCATAGGTCGGGATCTGGCCAAAGGGCTGCAAAGCGCGATGGGCCGGTTCCTTCAATTCGGCAAAGCTGAGGTAGCGGACATCATAGGTCTGGCCCACCTCTTCCAGCGCCCAACGGACACGCGAGTCGCGGGCAAGGCCACGACCACGGTCGGGCGAGGCGGCAAAGGCCGTGATTATGGGGCGCATGACAGTCCCTGTGCTGGTTTCGCGTGATTTTGCATCCCCGCCCTGCGCTTGCAACTGCGCAATGCGCAGGGCGGGGGGCCAGCCCCCCGCACCCCCCGGGATATTTGCGGGCCTCCGAGAGGGTCGTGCGTCTTTTCCTTTGGTCATGGTTTCGCTAGAGAGCGTCGGAACGAGACGAGGATCTGACGATGCCGATGGAAAAGACATTCAACGCCGCCGAAGCCGAGGGCCGCATCTACCGCGCCTGGGATCAAGGCGGAGCCTTCAAGGCTGGCGCCAACGCCAAGCCAGGCGCGCCTTCTTTCTGCATCATGATCCCGCCGCCGAATGTCACCGGCGCGCTGCATGTGGGCCATGCCTTCAACAACACGTTGCAAGATATTCTGACGCGGTGGCACCGGATGCAGGGGCATGACACGCTGTGGCAGCCCGGGCAGGACCATGCAGGCATCGCCACTCAGTTGCAGGTGGAAAAAAAGCTGAAGGCCGAGGGCAATCTGGGGCGTCGCGATCTGGGCCGCGAGAAGTTTCTGGAAAAGGTCTGGGAATGGAAGGGCCAATACGGCAACACCATTATCGACCAGCTCAAGCGTCTGGGTTCGTCTTGCGACTGGTCGCGCAACGCCTTCACCATGTCGGGCGCACCGGGTGCGCCCGGGGCGGATGCGCAGGGCAATTTCCATGATGCGGTGATCAAGGTCTTTGTCGATCTTTACAACAAGGGCCTGATCTATCGCGGCAAGCGGCTGGTGAACTGGGACCCCCATTTCGAAACCGCGATTTCCGATCTCGAGGTCGAGAATATCGAGGTCGACGGCCATATGTGGCACTTCAAATACCCGCTCGCGGGTGGGGCCACCTATGAATATGTCGAGAAGGACGAGGACGGTAACGTCACCTTCCGCGAGACGCGCGATTATATTTCCATCGCGACCACCCGCCCCGAGACCATGCTGGGCGACGGCGCGGTGGCGGTGCATCCCTCCGACGCACGCTATGCGCCGATTGTCGGCATGCTCTGCGAGATTCCGGTGGGACCGAAAGAGCATCGCCGACTGATCCCGATCATCACCGACGAATATCCCGATCCGACCTTTGGTTCGGGCGCGGTCAAGATCACTGGCGCGCATGATTTCAACGACTATCAGGTGGCCAAGCGTGGCGGCATTCCGATGTATCGCCTGATGGACACGCGCGGCGCGATGCGGGCCGATGGCGTGGCCTATGCCGAGGCCGCCGTGATCGCGCAGGCCGTGGCCCGTGGCACGCGCAGCCTGTCCGAGGCCGAGGCCGACGCGCTGAACCTTGTGCCCGACCATCTGCGCGGGCTGGACCGGATGGACGCGCGCGCCGCCGTGGTGGCCGAGATCACCGCCGAGGGGCTTGCGGTCATGACCCGCGCCGATGACGCGCGTCTAGGCAAATCTGCCCTGAAACCCGATGCCGACGGGGCCGACGCCCCCGTGGCACTGGTGGAGGCGAAAAAGATCATGCAGCCCTTTGGCGACCGGTCCAAGGTCGTCATTGAACCCATGCTCACCGACCAGTGGTTTGTTGATGCCGAAAAGATCGTCGGCCCGGCGCTGGACGCGGTGCGGAGCGGCAAGACCAAGATCATGCCGGAGTCGGGCGAAAAGACCTATTACCACTGGCTGGAGAATATCGAGCCGTGGTGCATCAGCCGCCAGCTTTGGTGGGGACACCAGATTCCGGTTTGGTATGACGCCGAGGGCAACCACTACTGCGCCCCGTCAGAGGCCGAGGCGCAAGCGATGGCGGGTGGCAAGGCGTTGGCCCGCGACCCCGACGTTCTCGACACATGGTTCTCGTCGGGTCTCTGGCCCATCGGCACGCTGGGCTGGCCGGAACAAACCGATGAATACAAACGCTTCTTCCCGACCGATGTGCTGATCACCGGACAGGATATCCTGTTCTTCTGGGTGGCGCGGATGATGATGATGCAACTGGCCGTCGTGGGTCAGGTGCCCTTCCACACCGTCTATCTGCATGACCTTGTGCGCGACGAGAAGGGCAAGAAAATGTCCAAGACCGCGGGCAACGTGATCGACCCCTTGGTCATCGTCGATGAATACGGCGCCGACGCCCTGCGGTTCACCAATGCCTCGATGGCGGCAATCGGCGGCGTGCTGAAACTCAGCGAAGACCGCATCAAGGGCTATCGCAACTTTGGCACCAAGCTGTGGAATGCCTGCCGCTTTGCCGAGATGAACGGCGTGTTCGAGGGCCACGCCACCCAATCCGCGCCGCCCGCGCCAACCGCCACGGTCAACCGCTGGATCATCGGCGAAACCGCCCGCGTGCGCGAAACGGTCGATACGGCTCTTGAGGCCTTCCGTTTTAACGACGCGGCCTCGGCGCTTTATGCCTTTGTCTGGGGCAAGGTCTGCGACTGGTATGTCGAGTTTTCCAAGCCGCTGTTGATGGACGGGACCGAGGCCGAAAAGGCCGAGACCCGCGCCACCATGGCTTGGGTTCTGGACCAGTGCATGATCCTGTTGCACCCCATCATGCCCTTTATCACCGAAGAACTGTGGGGCACCTCTGGCGCCCGCGCCAAAATGCTGGTGCATGCCGACTGGCCCAGCTATGTGGCCGCCGACCTGCTTGACCCCGCCGCCGATGCCGAGATGAACTGGTCGATCAGCCTGATCGATGGCATCCGCTCGGCCCGCGCCCAGATGAACGTGCCGGCAGGCCTTTATGTGCCCTTGGTCATGGAAAACGCGGACGCGGCGGCACGTGCGGCGCTGGCGCGCAACGAAGTGCTGATCAAGCGACTGGCCCGCGTCGGTGAAATCACCGAAGGTGCCGCCCCCAAGGGCTCGATCACCATACCGACCGCCGGCGCGGCATTTGCCCTGCCTTTGGCCGATATTATCGATGTCGCAGCGGAAAAGATCCGCGTGCAAAAGGCGCTGGAAAAGCTCGGCAAGGAACTGGGCGGTCTGCGCGGGCGTCTCAACAACCCCAACTTCGCGGCCTCGGCCCCTGAAGAGGTGGTCGCAGAGGCGCGCGCGAACCTCGCGCTGCGCGAAGAAGAAGAGGCCCAGCTCAGGGCCGCGCTCGCCCGTCTGGCCGAGATCGGCTAAGGCCCTAAGATTGACGATAAAAAAGAGGGGGCCGTGCGCCCCCTCTTGCTTTTTCGGGTCGCAAGGCTGTTATCTCGACCCATGAGTGATGATCCCCGCCTGACGCCTCTGGTGGCGTCCCTGCCCGCCTCGGTGCCCTTTGTCGGGCCCGAGACAATGGAGCGCGCCGCTGGCCACGCCTTTGCCGCGCGGCTCGGCGCCAATGAAAGCGTCTTTGGTCCCTCGCCCAAGGCGATCGCGGCCATGCAACAGGCGGCTGGCGAGGCGTGGATGTATGGCGACCCCGAGGCCCATGATCTGCGTCTCGCGATTGCCGCCCATCACAGGGTGGATCCCGCGCATATCATGCTGGGCGAGGGCATCGACGGGCTTTTGGGGCTGATCGTGCGCATGACCGTCGCGCAGGGCGTCAATGTAGTCACGTCGGCCGGGGCTTATCCGACCTTCAACTACCACGTCACGGGTTTCGGCGGCACGCTGCATACCGTCTCCTATGCCGGCGACTTCGAAGACCCCGAGCGCTTGATCGCCAAAGCCAAAGAGGTCAAGGCGCGGCTGGTCTATTTTGCCAACCCCGACAACCCCATGGGCAGTTGGCACAGTGCGGCAACGGTGCAGGACATGATCCACAATGTCCCCGCGGGCGCATTGCTATTGCTGGATGAGGCCTATGTCGACCTCGCCCCCGAAGGCACCGCGCCGCCGCTGCGCCCTGCCGACGAACGGGTGATCCGTTTCCGCACCTTTTCCAAGGCGCATGGTCTGGCCGGCGCGCGGGTCGGCTATGCTATCGGCCCCAAGGATCTGATCGCGGCCTTCAACCGTGTCCGCAACCATTTCGGCCTGAGCCGGATCAGTCAGGCTGGGGCGCTGGCCGCACTTGGCGACCAAGACTGGCTGGCGCATGTGCAACGGCAGGTCGGTGCCGCGCGGGACCGTATCGCGGCGATTGGCATGGAAAACGGCCTCACGCCTCTGCCGTCGGCCACGAATTTCGTCACGCTCGACTGCGGTGCCGGGGTGGAACGGGCGCGGGCGCTGCTAGAGGAACTGGTCGCGCGCGGCATCTTTGTGCGCATGCCCTTTGTCGCGCCGCAAAATCGCTGCATCCGCATCAGCGCGGGCCAACCCGCCCAACTGGATTTATTGGCCGAGGTCATGCCCGCAGCCCTTGCAGCGGCGCGCGCCCGTTCCTGAGCTTGCGGTTCTTCTGACCACAAATACCCGACACCCTCAGGCCCGGCGCAAGGCCTAGCGTATTGCCTCGACCATAACTTGGGTCGCGGCAGCCATGGCGCCCGCACCATGCGGAATGTCCAGCGCCTTGAGGCCCGCGTCGATCACACCGATCACCCCAAGCAGCATATGGGCGTTCACGTGGCCCATGTGCCCCACCCTGAAATAGCCATCCGCTGGCACACGGCCAAGGCCAATGCCCAATGTGACGCCCGCCTGTGCCTCGCACCAGTTGCGTAGCCGGTCCCCGTGTGGGGACCCGATCGACAGCGCGGTCACCGAATGGCCGCGCGCGGCCTCGTCGGGCACGTTCAACGCCATCGGCCCATCGGCCCCCCAGGCACCAACCGCGGCCCAAAGCATGCGCGCCAAGATTTCATGGCGCTTCCAGACGTTCTCGATGCCCTCCTCGACGATCATGTCCAACGCCGCCCGCAGCCCGTAAAGGTGATGCGTCGGCGCGGTGCCGTCGAAATACTCATGATACATCTCGGGGTTGGCACGCGGCCGCCAGTCCCAATAGCGCGTCGCCAGATCGGCGCTGGCGCGTGCGGCATCGGCGCGGTCATTGAACCAGACAAAGCCAAGGCCCGGCGGCGTCATCAACCCCTTCTGGCTGGCAGCCACCACGACGTCGGCGCCCCATGCATCCATCTCGAAGCGGTCACAACCCATCGAGGCGATGCAATCGACCATCAAGACCGCGCCATGCCCAGCCGCGTCGATCGCCGCACGCAGGGCCGCAATATCGCTGCGCACCGAGGTCGAGGTGTCGACATGCACTGCCAAGACCGCCTTGATCCGCCCCTCATGGTCGGCCCGCAGCGCCGCTTCGACGCGATTGGCGTCGATGGGCTGGGAAAACCCGTGATCAAGAATCTCGGTTTCGACCTTCAGGCCCTGTGCCATTTCCGACCAGCCGACACCGAACCGTCCTGTCACGGGCAGCAAAACCCTGTCGCCCCGCGACAGCACATTGGACAGCGAGGCTTCCCAGACCGCATGGCCGTTGCCGATGTAGATCGCGGCCTCGTGGCGTGTGCGCGCGACCGCCTTGAGATCAGGGATCAGCGAGGCCGTCAGATCATGGAGCGCGCCCTTGTAGATATTCGGCGCGGGGCGGTGCATCGCCTGCAACACACGGTCTGGCATGACCGAAGGACCGGGAATAGCAAGGTAAGGGCGGCCGTGAGCAAGCATATCGTGACCTTTGCTGAACTTTGGCGCGACCCTATCTCGGCTGGCGGCACCGTCAACCACCCGCCGCTTTGCCTTGCCCTAGTCGCCTGCAGGCCTTAGATCGACCGCAGTGAAAAAGGATCGCAGATGGCCAGCGCACTCGAAAGATATCTCCGCCGCAACTATGGCTCGGACATTTCGACGCCAAAGGCGCGGCGTAGGGCCCAGTGGTACATGCGGTGGATGGACCATGAGGTCCTGCGGTACCTTGTCCATAACTTCTATGAGATCGCGCCGGGCGTGTTCCGCTCCAACCAGCCGAATCACGAACGTTTCAAGCGCTATAAAGAAATGGGCATCAAGACGATCATCAACCTGCGGGGCGATAATTGTGGCGTACCCTACCTGTTCGAGAAAGAAAGCTGCGCTGAACTTGGCCTTGAGTTGCGGACATTCCAGTTCACCGCGACGAAAGCGCCGGATGTGCGCGGCCTGCAATCGCTGATCGAGACATTCCGCGAAATGGAGGGTCCATTTCTGATGCATTGCAAGTCGGGGGCGGATCGTACCGGCCTGACCAGTGCCCTTTATCTCATGGTGATGAAGGGCGTCTCGGCGGAGGAGGCTTTGAGCCAGCTTTCGTTCAAATATTATCATATCAAACGCAGCACTGCGGGTATCCTCGACTATTTCCTAGAAACATACATCGCGCGCAATCTGCGTGAACCGATCGGCTTCGAGGCATGGCTCGCCAGCGAGTACGATGCCGCAGCCCTCACGCGCGATTTTGCGGCAGTTCGGAATCGGAAATGACCCCCTTGGGCTGGCTCTGGAGCGGCTATCTCCGGCGGCACTGGCGCGGGCTCGTGGTGGCTGCGGTTTTGATGGCGATCGAGGGCGGGATGCTCGGGCTGTTGAGTTGGCTCGTCAAACCTATGTTCGACACCGTGTTTATCGGCGGCAATGCCGGTGGGCTCTTGACGGTTGGCGGCACAATTCTTGCGGTTTTCATCGTGCGTGCGGTTTCGACCACCGGCCAGCGGATTATCCTTTCGCGTATCAGCGAAAGCACCGCCGGACGGATGCGGGGCGATATGCTCGACCATCTATTGGGGCTCGATAGCAAATTCCACCAAGAAAACCCGCCGGGTGCCTTGATCGAACGGGTGCAAGGCGAAGTTCAGGTTATTTCCAAGGTCTGGGACGCGCTGATCACTGGGCTGGCCCGTGATGTGGTGTCGGTCATCGTCCTCTTCGGCGTCGCGGTCGCGGTTGACTGGCAATGGACGGCACTGGCGCTGGTTGGCATTCCTGTCTTGGTTCTGCCATCGCTGGGTGCGCAACTGGCCGTGCGTCGTCGCGCCAAGCGCGCGCGTGAAATCGCCGCCCAGATGTCGATCCGGCTTGATGAGATCTTTCACGGCATCAACCCTATCAAGCTCAATAGCCTCGAACGCTATCAATCGACGCGCTATCGCGGGCTGATCGGTAACCGCGTCAAGGCCGAGGTGCGCGCGGCCACCGGACAGGCGCTGATTCCGGCCATGATCGATGTCATGACGGGCGTCGGTTTTTGCTGCGTCATGATCTGGGGTGGCGGGCAAATCATCGACGGCACCAAGACCGTGGGCGAGTTCATGTCGTTCTTCACCGCCATGTCGCTGGTGTTTGAACCGCTGCGCCGGTTGGGCAATCTTTCCGGCCAATGGCAGGTGGCGCGGACATCGATCCAGCGCATGATCGAGCTTTTGTCGATCCAGCCCACGATCATCTCGCCGCAGACCCCGCTGGCGCTGCCCAAAGGCGCACCGGAGATCCGGTTTGACGCCGTGATGCTGAGCTATGGCGAACTGCCTGTGCTGCGCGGCGTCAGTTTCGTGGCCGAGGCGGGCAAAACAACAGCGCTGGTAGGCGCATCGGGCGCGGGCAAAAGCACGATCTTCAATGTGTTGGCGCGGCTTGTCGAACCGCAAAGCGGTGCGGTGATGTTCGGCGGTGTTCCCGTGGCCGATCTGGCGCTGTCTGACCTGCGCGGGGCGATATCGGTGGTATCCCAAGATGCCGCCCTTTTTGACGAAACCCTGCGCGATAACATCTTGCTTGGCCGCGACGATATTGGCGATGCCCAGCTTTCCCGCGTGTTGGACGCGGCACATATCACCGATTTCTTGCCCAAACTGGCCAGCGGGCTTGATAGCGCGGCGGGCCCGAGAGGCTCGAACCTGTCAGGTGGCCAGCGCCAACGCATTGCAATTGCGCGCGCTTTGTTGCGCGACACGCCGGTGCTTCTTTTGGACGAGGCGACAAGTGCGCTCGACACCCGATCCGAGGCCATCGTGCAAGAGGCGCTTTCGGGCCTGTCCGCGGGCCGCACGACCCTTGTGATTGCCCACCGCCTTTCCACCGTGCGCGAGGCCGACAAGATCGTGGTGATGGATCACGGTCGCGTCATGGACGAAGGCACGCATGAGGAACTGCTTGCGCGCGGCGGTATCTACGCCGATCTCTATCGCATGCAATTCGCCGAAGAGGCGCAGGGCGACATCTGAGGATGGGCGATATGACCGAACGGGTAGTTTTGGCAATCACAGGCGCAGACCGCGAAAGTTTTTTGCAAGGGCTGGTTTCGAATGATGTGCGCAAGGCCAAGGGCGGGCTGGTCTATGCCGCGCTTCTGACGCCGCAGGGCAAATACATTGCCGATTTCTTTTTGCACGATGACGGGCAACGCATGCTGGTCGATGTAGCGC
>JAHEBS010000062.1 GCA_024642145.1 Marivivens sp. | reverse complement strand
CACGGCATGACAGCGGCACTAGGGCTTAACCAAATGGTCAAAAGAGGTCCCAATGTCTCTGGTCGATGATGCCCGCAAGGTTCGCCACAACGCCTATGCGCCCTATTCGCGGTTCAAGGTAGGCGTGGCGATCCGCTCTACCTCGGGTAATGTCTTTGTCGGCGTGAACGTCGAAAACGCGGCCTATCCCGAAGGCACCTGTGCCGAGGCCGGTGCGATTGCGGCGATGATTGCCGCGGGTGATACCCGCATTGCTGAAATCGCCGTGATTGCCGATTGCCCGCGCCCCGTGCCGCCCTGTGGTGGCTGCCGCCAAAAACTGAGCGAGTTTGGCGCGCGTGACGTCAAGGTGACGCTGGCCACGACCGATGGCATCGTCGAGCAAACCAGCATCGGCGCCCTTTTGCCGGGTGGTTTCGACGCTGCGGACATGGAGAAGGCCTGATGATCGACGCGCGCGATATTATCGCGAAACTGCGCGATAAAGGGCATCCCACGGTCGAGGAACTGACGTGGTTCGCCCAAGGGCTCGCCTCGGGGGCGGTCAGCGACGCGCAGGCGGGCGCTTTTGCCATGGCGACCTTGCTGAACGGTCTGGGGCAAGAGGGCCGTGTGGCGCTGACCATGGGGATGCGCGATTCCGGCGATGTGATGACGTGGGACCTGCCCGGTCCGGTGATGGACAAACATTCGACGGGCGGCGTGGGCGATTGCGTCTCTTTGGTGCTGGCGCCCGCGCTGGCGGTCTGCGGCATCTATGTGCCGATGATTTCGGGCCGCGGCTTGGGCCACACCGGTGGCACGCTGGACAAGCTTGAGGCCATTCCCGGCTATAAGGTGCAGATCACCGAAGACCGCCTGCATGAGGTCGTGGCCGACATCGGTTGCGCAATTGTCGGCGCGACCCGTCAGATCGCGCCCGCCGACCGCAGGCTCTATGCGATCCGCGATGTGACCTCGACCGTCGAAAGCATCGACCTGATCACCGCCTCGATCCTGTCGAAAAAGCTGGCCGCCGGACCACAGGGTCTGGTGCTGGACGTCAAGGTTGGCAGTGGCGCCTTTATGAAAACCACGCGCAATGCGCGGCTTCTGGCGCGCTCGCTTGTCGATACCGCCAATGGCGCGGGCTGCGCAACGGCGGCCATGTTGACCGACATGAATGAACCTTTGGCGCCGGTGCTGGGTAATGCGCTCGAGGTCGCCGTGTCGATGGAGGTGCTGGCCGGCAACCGCGACGCCGCCCCGCGCCTGCACGATCTGACAGTGGCGCTGGGCGCGCGGGTTCTGGAATTGCACGGCGAGGCGCCCGAGGCCGCAGAGCGCCGGATCAGCGAAGCGATCAGTTCGGGTCAGGCCATGGCGCGGTTCGCGCAAATGGTTTCCGCCTTGGGCGGGCCGCCGGATATGGATGAGGACTGGCACAGCCATTTGCCCAAGGCCCCCATCGTCTTTGACGTGCCCGCACCCGAGGCAGGCTTTGTCGCAGGCTGGCAGGGGCAGGGGCTGGGGCTCGCGGTTGTGCATATGGGCGGGGGACGCCGTGTCGAGACCGACCGTATCGACCCCTCGGTTGGTCTGACCGATGTGGCCCCGCTTGGCACAAGGGTCGAGGCTGGCGATCCTATCGCGCGCATTCACGCCCGCGACACCGCCACAGGCCAGCAGGCCATGGCCGAGGTTTTGGCGGCGCTGACGCTGGCCGAGGCGGCGCCTAAGCTACATCCGCTTGTTCATGAAAGGATCGACCCATGAGCCGTGCTTTTGTCGTGGTGATGGACAGCGTTGGCTGCGGCGGTGCGCCCGACGCGGACCGGTATTTCAATGGCGACGTCGCCGATACCGGCGCCAATACGTTGGGCCATATCGCACGGGCCTGCGCCGAGGGGCGGGCCGAAGATGGGCGCAGCGGTGTCCTGTTCACCCCGAACCTCGACCGGTTGGGGCTGGGCGCGATCTTGCAAGATACCGCCGCGATCCCGTCTGGCCGGATGCCCGAGGGCGCATGGGGCTGGGCGGTTGAAACCTCGAACGGCAAGGACACGCCGTCGGGGCATTGGGAGTTGGCGGGTGTGCCGGTCGATTTCGACTGGACGGTTTTCCCTGACACCAGTCCCGCCTTTCCCGCCGATCTGGTGGCCGAAGTCTGTCGCCTTGCGGGGACCGAGGGGATCTTGGGCAACCGTCATGCCTCGGGGACCAAGGTGATCGACGATGAGGCCCCCGAACATCTCCGCAGCGGCTGGCCTATCTGCTATACCTCGGCCGACAGCGTGTTCCAGATCGCGGCCCATGAAGAGACCTTTGGGCTGGAACGGCTGTTGAAGCTTTGCAAGGATCTGGCGCCCACGCTGCATGCGATGAAGGTCGGCCGCGTGATCGCGCGCCCCTTCGTGGGCAGCGTCGAAACCGGATTCAAGCGCACCGCAAACCGCAAGGACTATGCGCTGCTGCCGCCAAAACCTACGCTGTGCGACTGGGCACATGGCGCGGGTCGGCGGGTCCATGCGGTGGGCAAGATCGGCGACATCTTTTCTATGCGCGGGATCGACGACGTGGCCAAGGGCCGCGACGCGGTGCTGATCGAGGCCTTGGCACGGCTGGTGGACGAGGCCGAGGATGGGTCCTTCACCTTTGCCAATCTGGTCGAGTTTGACACCGAATATGGTCATCGACGCGATGTGTCGGGCTATGCTCGCGCAATCGAATGGTTCGACCGCGAAATCGGGCCGATCCTGTCGACGCTGCGGCCCGACGATCTGATGATCATCACTGCCGACCACGGCAACGACCCCACATGGATCGGCACGGACCATACGCGCGAACGCGTGCCGGTGCTGGTTGCCGGCGCGGGTGCGCGGCGACTGGGCGAGATCGGTTTTTCTGACATTGCCGCAAGTGTCGCGGCGCATCTGGGCCTTGCTGAACGCGGTCCGGGAAGGAGTTTTCTGTGAGCTACAAGGATTTCCCCAAGGTCGAGTTGCATTTGCATTTCGAAGGCGCCGCGCCGCCTGCCTTTATACGCAGCCTCGCGAAGGAAAAGAATATCGACCTTTCGGGCATTTTCGACGCGCGCGGCAATTACCTTTACCGTGACTTCGACCATTTTCTCAGCGTTTACGATGCGGCCTGCACCACGCTGCAAAGCCCCGAGGATTTTCGCCGTCTGACGCTGGCCGTGCTTGAGGAAAGTGCGGCCAACGGCGTGGTCTATACCGAAACTTTCCTGTCGCCCGATTTCTGCGGTGGTGGCGATCTCGGCGCATGGCGCGAATACCTTGCGGCTATCGAGGACGGTGCCGCCGAGGCCGAACGCACCATGGGCATCACGCTCAAGGGCATCATCACCTGCATCCGCCATCGCGGGCCGGAACTGGCAAAGCTCAGCGCCCATTGCGCGGTAGAGACCTATGGCGATTTCATCGTGGGCTTTGGCATGGCGGGGGCCGAGATGATGGGACGGCCCGGTGATTTCGCCTATTCATTCGACATGGCGCGCGAGGCGGGGATGCCGCTGACCTGCCATGCGGGCGAATGGGGCGGGCCGGATATGGTGGCCGATACGATCCGTGATCTGCGGCCCGCGCGCATCGGCCATGGGGTCAATGCCATCCATGATCTTTCGCTGGTCGAAAAGATTGCCGACGAAGGCATCGTTCTCGAGGTTTGCCCGGGGTCGAACGTGTTTCTCAACGCGACGGGCGACTGGCCCAAGCATCCGATCAAGGAATTGCGTGCGCGCGGCGTCAAGGTCACGGTCTCGACTGACGATCCGCCGTTTTTCGGCACCACAATGACGCGCGAGTTCGATATGCTGGCCAAGACCTTTGGCTGGGGCGATGATGATTTCCGCGCGCTCAATCGCACCGCGCTGGATGCCGCCTTTTGTGACAGGGCCACCAAGGCGCGCATTGCCGGTAAACTGGAGAAAGCATGATGAGCCAACATCTGACCGTCGTCGATCACCCGCTGGTGCAGCATAAACTGACGCTGATGCGCCAAAAGGACACCTCGACCGCCTCGTTCCGCCAGCTTTTGCGCGAAATCAGCCTGCTCTTGGCCTATGAGGTCACGCGCGACCTGCCCGTGACTACCGAGCGGATTGAAACCCCGCTATGCGAGATGGACGCACCGATGATCGAGGGCAAGAAACTGGCGCTTGTGTCGATCCTGCGGGCGGGCAACGGTCTTTTGGATGGCATTTTGGAACTGATCCCCGCTGCGCGCGTGGGCTTTGTGGGTCTTTACCGCGACCCCGAGACGCTGCAGCCGGTGCAGTATTACTTCAAGGTGCCGCAGCAGATCGAGGATCGCCGCGTCATCGTGCTGGATCCGATGCTGGCCACGGGCAATTCCTCGGCCGCTGCAGTTGATCTTTTGAAAAAGGCAGGCGCGCGCGATCTGCGTCTTTTGTGCCTTTTGGCCGCGCCCGAGGGCGTCGCGCGCATGAAAGAGGCGCACCCTGATGTCCCCATCGTCACAGCGGCTGTAGACGATCACCTTAACGACCATGGATATATTGTCCCGGGGCTAGGTGATGCGGGGGATCGCATGTTCGGTACGAAATAGGGTAGTCTTCGCCTTTACAGATTCGCTGTTGTCGGGCATTCTCGAACAAAAATCGAGCGAGAGTGCGAATGTTGACGAAACGCGTCCTGGCGGCCCTGATCTTTTCTGCCGCATTGCCGGTCGCTTCGGCCATGGCGGCGCTTTCGGGTCCGGCTGAACTGCCTCCTTCGTCCTATCAAGGTCAGCAATATATCGACAGCAGCGGCTGTCTGTTCATTCGCGCGGGTTCCAACGCCAATGTGATCTGGGTGCCGATGGTGGATGGCAACCACCAGCAGATGTGCGGCTATCCCCCGACCTTTGGCGGCACGGCCCAGACCCCGCCGCCTGTCAGCGCGCCTGCGCCCACGCCTGCACCTGCACCCACGCCTGCGCCTCCCCCCGCCGCACCAACGCCGCCGCAAACCCCGAGCATGACGCTCGCGCAGGTTTGCGAGGGCAAATATGGCATCCAGCGCGGCTATGTTTATGCCGATACCGGCGCGCCCGTTGACTGTGGACCCGCGCCCGCGCCGGTCGCAGCCCCCGCGCCTGTCCCTATCCCTGTCGCGGCACCCGTTTCCGCCCCTGCGCCTGATCCCTATCGGCGTCTGACGCTGGAACAGGCCTGCGCCGAGATGGCGGCGACGGGCCGGACCCTGATCAACGCCACCACGGGTCAGCCCATCGTCTGTCCCAGTGCCACGGCGCCCGTGGCAACAGGCCGCCCCGCGACCGATACGCCCGAGCCCTATTCCAGCCTGCCGCAACAATATGCGGCGACCGGCGGCGCTTGCCCCAGCGGGCAATATGATGTGCGCGCCTATCTGAGCGGCGGTAGCGGCTATCCTCTGGTCTGCCGGAGCGAGGCCAAGCGGTCTGGCGCTCTGGCGCGTGCGCCCCTCTCGAACCCGACAGGCGCTGCGGCGTTCGCGGCCGTCACCATTCCCGCAGGCTATAGCCCCGTTTATACCGATGGCCGCCTGAACCCGATGCGTGGCCTGACCCAAGGCGGCGCTGCGCAGGTCGCGACAAGCGGCGCCGCGGCGCTGTCAGGTGGCTATGTGCAGGTGGGCTCGTTCAGCCAGAGCAGCAATGTGACCAGCGCGCAGGCGCGGATCGCGGCGCTTGGCTATCCGGTGCGCCTGATCCAGAGCAGCGGCGTGACGCTGGTTTTGGCAGGTCCCTTTGCCAGCGGCGATGCGCTGGCCGCGGCGCTGCAGGCCCTGCGCGGCGCGGGTTATATCGACGCCTTCGCGCGGCGCTGATCGCTAGTAACAGATCCCTTGCAGGGCGACCCAGTCCCCGTCCGTGATGGGCGGGGCGGCGGCTTGGCCAAGTGTCGCCGCGGCCTCGGTCAGGGCGGCGCGCTGGGGCGCGTCGGGCGGCAGGGTCTTGGCGTAGGGGCCGGGCGACATGCCGGCATTGACGAAGGCAACCACCACCGCCTCGCTGTCAGGCTGGGGCGCGGGGGCGGTGATCAGCCCCTCGGCATAGGCCTGCAGCGCGCCTGCGGGAATATTTCCGGTAGCCAGCAAACGCAGGCTCGCCCCCAGACCCGCCTGATGCAGCGCTGCGCGTAAGGGATCGTCCTCTTGCGCGGCCACGGCTGCCACCACCAAGGCGCCGCCAAAGGCCGCGGGATCGTCGGTGGCCTGCAACACGCGGTTGTTGGCAACCAGAATATCGCCGGGCAGGGCGATCACACCCGGCACCGCCTCGGGCACGATCACGATCTGGATCGGGCTTGTGGCGCCGAAAAGCTTGTTGCGCAGGCGGGCCAGCACCTGTTCGCCATCGCGTCCGGTGCAGGCGGGGCCCGACAGGCGCTGCACCTGATCCAGAACCGTGACGCCAATCTCGGAGCGTTTGGCCTCGGGCATGGCCAGCAGGGTCTGGCCCACCAAGGCGCCCGGCAGCCAGAACACCGCCAGCCCCAGCGCCGCCACCACGACCGCCGCCGTGCCATAGAGCCGCAGACGCCCGTGGCGCGGGCGTTCGCGCCGCACTACGCGGCCGATCTTGTCGAGCGCATCGATCAGGATCTGGTCATCGACCTCCAGCGTTTCTTGCCGGTCGGGGTCGGGGCTGAGGATCGCAGGCATTTCGCCGGGGTTCAGCCGCTCGATCGCGGGCAGCGACCAATGCGCCAAGGGACGCCCCGCGCTGTCGGCAAGCACAAGCGTGGCATCGCCGAAAAACAGCGACACCTCGCGGCGCTGCGTCTCGGGCGTCTGACGCCAAAGACCCGTGCTTTCAAGCCGTTCGTATTGCGACAATGCAGTCATGGCGCTCACCTGCCTCTTTCCCAGACTAACCGCAAGCGGCTCTCGCGGCTAGTTGGGGCGGGGGTCAGGTTTTACGGAACTGCGCGCGTAACTCGAACTTCTGGATCTTGCCGGTCGAGGTCTTGGGTAGTTCCTGAAACACGACTTTCTTTGGCGTGGCAAAGCCTGCAAGGCGGCTGCGGCAATGGGCGATCAGCGCGGCCTCGGTCACGGACGCGCCCTCTTTCAACTCGACAAAGGCGCAGGGCACCTCGCCCCATTTCTCGTCGGGCATCGCCACCACGGCGCAAAGACTGACGGCAGGGTGATGCATCAGCGCCCCCTCGACCTCGACCGATGAAATGTTCTCGCCGCCCGAGATGATGATGTCTTTGGCGCGGTCTGCGATCTTGATGTAGCCGTCGGGCAGCGTATAGGCGAGGTCGCCCGAGTGGAAATACCCGCCGGCAAAGGACTCGGCCGTGGCCTTGGGGTTCTTGAGATAGCCTTTCATCACCGAATTGCCGCGGATCATGATCTCGCCCTGCGCGGTCCCGTCCCAAGGCAGGGGGGTCATGGCGGGGTCCATCACCGCGATATCCTCCATCATCGGCATCATGATGCCGGTGCGGGCCTTGATGGCATAGCGTTCCTCGGCGGGCAGGTTGTCCCATGCCGCGCCGTGCCAGAGGCATTCGGTGACATGGCCATAGGTTTCGGTCAGTCCGTAAACCTGCGTCACGTCGAAACCCAAGGGCTCGATCGCGCGCAGGGTCGCGGCGGGCGGCGGCGCGCCGGCGGTAAAGACCTTGACGATATGGTCAAAGGGGCGACGGGCCTCGGGCTTGGCGTTCACGATCATGTTCAGAACGATAGGCGCGCCGCCGAAATGGGTCACGCCTTCGTCGGCGATGGCGTCATAAACCGCGCGCGCGGTTATATCGCGGCAACAGATCACGGTGCCCCCCAAAAGCGGGATCATCCATGTGTGGTTCCACCCGTTGCAATGAAACAGCGGCACGATGGTCAGATAGCGGGGATAAAGCACCATCTGCCAGCTGACCACGGTCCCCATGGTCATCAGGTAAGCGCCGCGGTGGTGATAGACCACGCCCTTGGGTCGGCCCGTGGTGCCCGAGGTGTAGTTGAGCGCTAGGCTTTCCCATTCGTCCTTGGGCATCACCCAGTCAAAATCGGCGTCGCCCGTGGCGAGGAAATCCTCATAGAGCGTCGCGCTGCCCGTGGGTTGGTGGCCTGCCTGCGGGTCGGGCACCTCGATCACCATGGGCGCGGGGCCGCTCATGACGGCGATGGCCTTGGCCACGACCGGCATAAAGGCCGTATCGACAAACACCGCCTTGGCACCGCCATGGTCAAAGATATAGCCGATCGTATCGACATCGAGCCGGATATTGATCGTGTTCAGGACCGCACCCGACGCTGGCACCCCAAAGGTGGTTTCGGCGGCGGCCGGTATATTCGGCAAGACAGTCGCCACCACATCGCCGGGCTTGATACCTGCCTTGGCCAACGCCGAGGCCAGCCGCGAAACGCGGGCGTGGTAGGCGCGGTAGGTCAGGCGGGTCTTGCCATAGACCAGCGCTTCGCGGTCAGGAAATATCTGCGCGGCACGTCTGAGATGCGAAAGCGGGGTCAGCGGCACAAAATTGGCCGCGCATTTGTCGAGACCCGTCTCATCCGCCATCCATCCCATCGCAAACCTCCTGTCTTGCGTCGCCTTCGGGCTGGCCAGAACCGCCCAGCGAGGGCTATGACAACCGAGAACACCGCCGCGGAGCAAGAAAAATGCGCGACCATGTCGATCAGCCCTTCAAGGCAGCAGTCTTGGTGATGAGCGGCATGGCTGTCATCGGCTTTATCGACAATTTCGTGGCCTTTGCCGCCATCTCTGGCGGTCTTTGGCAGTTTCATATGCTGCGGTCGCTTTTGGCGCTGGCGCTTTTGGCGCCCCTTGCACTGGTCATGGGTTGGCGTTTGCGACCGCGACGGGGCTGGCCGGTTCTGGTGCGCTCGGCGCTGAACGCGGGGGCGATGTTGCTCTATTTCGGGGCGCTGGGGCTTTTGCCGATCTCGCAGGCCTTGGCGGGGCTATTTACCGCGCCCGTCTTTATCGTGATCTTTTCGGTGGTCCTTTTCGGCGAAAAGGTCGGGCTGCGCCGCGTGTTGGCGGTCATGATCGGCTTTGTCGGGGCGCTACTGGCGCTGCGACCCGAAGCATCGGGGCTCAGCCTTTATTCGCTGATCCCGCTTTTGTCGGGGGCGTTCTACGCGGCCGCCAATATGTCGACCCGCAGATTGTGCGCGGGCGAGGCGGCGGGCACGCTGCTGGGCGGCTATTTCGTGATGATGACGCTCGCGGGACTGATCGGCATGGTTGCGATGATGGTCTGGCCGCATGAAAGCGCGGCTGGCGCGGCAGGTTTCCTGACGCGGGGCTGGGTGGCGCCGGTGGGCAGCTATCTGTGGATCATCGTCTTGCAGGCTGTCGGTTCGCTGGTCGGCGTGGCGCTGTCGATCCGCGGCTATCAAAGTGCCGAGGCGGGTTTTGTCTCGGTCTTTGAAAACAGCATTCTGGTCTTTGCCACGATCTGGGCCTTTATCCTCAAGGGCGAGTTGCCGGATGCCGTCGGTCTGACGGGTCTGGCGCTTATCGCGGTGGCGGGCGTGATTATCGCGCTGCGTTCCACCGATCCGGTCAGTCAGCGCCTGCCGGTGGACCGCGAGAACCAGCTGGCCGAGCGCCCATGATCATTTCGACGGGGCGGCGCTACATCTTTGTGCATATCCCCAAGACGGGCGGCACCGCCATGGCGACGGCGCTTGAGGCGCGGGCGATGAAGGATGACATCTTGATCGGCGATACGCCCAAGGCGCGGCGGCGGCGCGGGCGGCTTGCGGGACTGCAGGCTGCCGGACGGCTCTGGAAACACGCCACGCTGGCCGACATAGAGGGCGTCGTGATGCGCGCGGATATCGATGATTTTTTCGTCTTTTCCTTGGTGCGCAACCCATGGGATCGCATGGTCAGCTATTACCACTGGCTGCGCGGGCAGGGGTTTGACCATCCGGCCGTCGCCCTATCCAGATCGCTGGATTTTAGGGATTTTCTGCTGCATCCGCAGACCAGAACCGCGCTGGCCGCGAACCCCTATGCCCGCTACCTGACCGATGGCGCAGGCGTGGAACACGGGCGATTTCTGCGGATCGAGCATCTGGAAACCGACATGGCGCCCTTGGTCGCGCATCTGGGTTTCGCGCCGCAATTGACGCGGCTGAATTCCTCGCCGCGCGGGCGCGACTGGCGCCCCTATTACGACGACGCCACCGCCGAGGCGGTGGCGCTTTGTGCGGGCCAAGACATTGCCCGTTTTGGCTATGGGTTCGATGATCCGACCCGTTAGGGCCGGATCATCGCGGGGTCAGGCGGCAGCCGAGGCGGCGTTGCCGTAAAAGCTCTGGTCGGCCTCGCCCATCTCGGTGAGGAGCGCAGGCGGTGCAAAGCGCGGGCCATGTGCCGCGGCCAATTCGGCGGCGCGTTCAGCGGCATAGGCCGAACCCAGCATGTCGAGCCACGAGAAGGGACCACCCGACCAAGGGGCAAAGCCCCAGCCAAGGATCGCACCCACATCGCCTTCGCGGATGTCGGTCAGAACGCCTTCTTGCAAGGCACGCACGGCCTCGAGCGCCTGCACGAACATCAGGCGGTCCTTGACCTCGGCCAGCGTGGGCTGTTGGGCGGTTTGGGGCCAGACATCGCCCAGACCCTGCCAGAGGCCGGTGCGGTTGCCCGCATCGTCATAGGCGTAAAAGCCCGCCTTGGCCTTGCGACCCATGCGGCCCAGATCGGCCATCTTGAAGACGACGCTATCAACCGCGTCATCGGGATAGGCATCGCCCATTGCGGCCTTGGTGGCCTTGGCGATGCGCACGCCCAGTTCGATCGAGGTTTCGTCAACCAGTTGCAGCGGGCCGACGGGGAAGCCCAGCATCCGCGCGGCGTTTTCAACCAAGGCCGGCGACACGCCTTCGGCCACCATGCGCATCCCCTCGTTGAGGTAGGGGATGATGCAGCGGTTGGCATAGAAGAAACGCGCATCGTTGACCACGATCGGCGTCTTGCGGATCTGGCGCACGAAATCCAGCGCCTTGGCCACGGCAAGATCGCCAGTCTGCTTGCCACGAATGATTTCGACGAGGTTCATCTTGTCCACGGGCGAGAAGAAGTGGATGCCGATGAATTGCGCGGGACGGCTCGAGGCCGTGGCCAGCATCGAAATGGGCAGGGTCGAGGTGTTGGACGCAAAGATGCAGTCCGCGCCCACCACGGCCTCGGTCTTGGCGGTGGCTTCGGCCTTGACGGCGGGATCCTCGAACACGGCTTCGACCACCAGATCGGCACCCGCGAGGGCTGCGTAATCTGCGGTGGCGGTGATGCGGCCCAGAACCTCGGCTTTCTTTTCAGCCGTGACCTTGCCGCGCTTCATCCCCTTGTCGAGGATGCCCTCGGAATGGGCCTTGCCGCGCAGCGCGGCCTCTTCGGTCTGGTCCAGAAGCACGACCTCGATACCGGCGTTGGCGGCGACATAGGCGATGCCTGCGCCCATCATGCCCGCACCCAGCACGCCCAGTTTGCGGACCTTCTGGTCCTCGACCTTGGGACGGTTGGCGCCTTTTTCCAGCGCTTCCTTGTTGACAAAGATCGTGCGGATCATGGCCGAGGACGAAGGGTTCATCAGCAGGTTGGTGAACCAGCGCGCCTCGATTTTCAGGGCGGTATCAAAAGGCACTTGCGCGCCTTCGTAAACCGCCGACAGCATGTTGCGCACCGCCGGATAGGCGCCTGCGGTCTTGCCGTTGATCATGGCCGAGGCACCGGCGAAGGTCTGGAAACCTGCGGGCGAATAGGGCGCGCCGCCGGGCATTTTCCAGCCCTTCTGGTCCCATGGCTTGACGATATCGGCGTCCTTGGCGTTCAGCACCCAATCCTTGGCGCGGGCCAAAAGCTCGTCCGCGGGCACGCATTCGTCAATCAGACCAGCCGCAGCGGCGGCCTTGGGGGCCAGCGTCTTGCCTTCGATCAGATAGGGGGCCGCCGCCATCGCGCCCAGCTTGCGCGAGACGCGGGTGGTGCCGCCACCGCCGGGGAACAGGCCAACCAGCACTTCGGGCAGGCCGATGCGGGCCTTGGGGTTATCGGCGGCAAAGATGCGGTGGCAGGCCAACGGAATTTCCAGCCCGATGCCCATTGCGGTGCCGGGAAGCGCCGCGGCGACGGGCTTGCCGCCTTTGAGCGTCTTGGGGTCCATGCCCGCCCGCTCGATCTTGCGGAGCGCGCCGTGCATATCCATGGTAAAGCCAAAGATCGCGGCGGCGGGGTCATCGCCCGAGCCATCGCGCATGGCGCCCAGCACGTTGAGGTCCATGCCGCCGGCAAAGCTGTCTTTGCCCGAGGTCAGCACGATCCCCTTGACCGCCGTGTTGGACAGCGCCTGTTCAAAGAGCGCCATCATATCGGCAAAGCCTTCGCGGCTCATGACGTTCATCGACTTGGATTTGACGTCCCAAGTGATGACGGCGACGCCATCGGCGTCGATCTGCATGGTGAAATCGGTCATTCTGCTTCTCGCTTCTTGGGGTATGGGGTGCCGTCGAGATGCTCATAGCCACGCGGCGTGGCGCGCATGTCGAGTCCCGGATAGTGGGTGATATTTTCTGCGCGGCGGCTGCCGACGATCAGATAGAGGGCAGGCGCCTGCGTGTGGTTTTTCAGGCAATGGGCAACGGGCTCGCCAGCTTTCCAACAGCAGGCGTCGCCGGCCCCGATGACCGTGCCTATGCCGTTCTCGACCACGGTCAATTCGCCTTCGAGCATGAACAGGAACTCGTCTTCATGCTCTTCCCAGTGCATCTGCGAACTCTGGCCGCCCGGATGCAGCGTTTCCAGCGCAGCGCCGAACTGGGTCAAGCCGCCCGCCTCGGTCAGGTGGCGGTAAGAGAGATTGCCGCCGCCAAGGCTGTAGGGCGCGGGGTAATAGGACCCCGCGTCGACCGATGGCACGACATTCTTTCTCAGGATCGCCACGTCAGAGACGTTCGATGATGGTGGCCGCACCCATGCCGGAGGCGACGCAGAGGGTGGCGAGGCCGGTCGAAAGGCCACGGCGTTCCAGCTCGTCAAGCATGGTGCCCACGATGATCGCGCCTGTCGCGCCCAGCGGGTGACCCATGGCAATCGAACCGCCGTTGACGTTGACCTTGTCATGGCTGACGCCGAAATGCTGTTCGAACAGCAAAACGACCGAGGCAAAGGCTTCGTTGACCTCGAAAAGGTCAATGTCGCCGATCTGCATGCCAGCCTGCGCCAAAACGCGCTCGGTCACGGGGACGGGGCCGGTCAGCATGATCGTGGGTTCGGTGCCGATCTTGGCGGTGGCGCGGATGCGCGCGCGGGGCTTGAGCCCCATGGCCTTGCCGAATTCGGCGTTGCCGATCAGCATGCCAGCCGCGCCATCGACGATGCCCGACGAGTTGCCCGCATGGTGGATGTGGTTGATGCGCTCGATTTCGGGGTAACGCAGCAGCGCCACCTTGTCGAAGCCGGGCATGGCCTCGCCCATCATCTTGAACGCAGGCTCCAGCCGGCCCAGCGACTGCATGTCGGTGCCCGAGCGGATATATTCGTCGCGATCCAGAATGGTCAGGCCGTTCACGTCCTTGACCGGCACGACCGATTTGGCAAAGCGGCCTTCGGCCCATGCCTCGGTGGCGCGGCGTTGGCTTTCGACGGCCAGCGTATCGGCGTCATCGCGGCTAAAGCCGTATTTGGTCGCGATCAGATCGGCGCTGATGCCTTGCGGAACAAAGTCGATGTCAAAGGTCAGGGCGGGGTCAACCGCCACAGCGCCACCGTCGGACCCCATGGGCACGCGGCTCATCATTTCGACGCCGCCTGCGATATAGGCGTTGCCGGCACCGCCGCGCACCTGATTGGCGGCGAGGTTCACGGCTTCCATGCCCGAGGCGCAGAAACGGTTGATGGCCAGACCGGGGATGCGCTGGTCGAGCGAGGATTTCAGCACGGCCGAGCGCGCAAGGCAGGCACCCTGTTCACCGACTTGGGTGACGTTGCCCCAGATCACGTCCTCGACGACATGGCCGTCCAGACCGTTACGCTCTTTCAGCGCATCGAGCACGCCCGCCGAAAGGGTCAGCGAGGTCACTTCGTGCAGGCTGCCGTCAGCGCGGCCCTTGCCACGCGGTGTGCGGATCGCGTCGTAGATATAGGCTTCGGTCATGTCACTCCTCTTTCGCGGTCGG
>JAHEBS010000210.1 GCA_024642145.1 Marivivens sp. | reverse complement strand
CGGGTGTGCATATCGCGTTTCAGGACTCGACCCCCATGATCTTGCTGGTCGGCCAGATCGATACCGGACATCGCGACCGCGAGGCTTTTCAGGAAATCGACTATCGGGCTGTCTTTGGCGGGCTTGCCAAATGGGTGGCCGAGGTCGACCGCCCCGAACGCCTGCCCGAATACCTTAACCGCGCTTACCGCGTGGCCACCGAAGGCCGCCCCGGCCCGGTGGTTCTGGCGCTGCCCGAGGATGTGCTGAACGCCACCGCCGAAGCCGCCGATCTTGGCGCTGCGGCCCGCGATATTCGTGCGGATCTGACAGATGCGGCGCATGCTGCGCTGGCCATGCTGGCCGAGGCAGAGCGGCCCTTGGTAGTGGTCGGCGGCCCGCATTGGTCGCCCGAAGCAGCGGCCGAGCTTGCGGCCTTTGCCGAAACCCAGAACCTGCCCGTCGCGGTCTCGTTCCGGCGGCAGGACTATCTGGACAACCGGCACCGTTGCTATGCGGGTGATCTCAACGTCGGGCCTAGCCCACGCTTGGCCAAACGTCTGGCCGAGGCCGATTGCCTTTTGCTGATCGGGACGCGTTTTGGCGACATCGAAACCCGTGGATACGAGGCCTTCGCCGCCGTCGGTCACGGTCGTCGCATCATCCATGTCCATGCGGACCCCGCCGAGATCGGGCGCGTTTTCGAAGCCGAAATCGCCATCACCGCGCGCGCCCCCGATTTTGTGGCGGCCTTGGCCGAGGCGCCCGCATTGGGGGTCGATTGGTCCGCCTGGACCTCTGGCGCGCGCGCCGATTACGAGGCATGGATTGTCCCGCAAGAAAGCCCCGGTGCCGTGAAGCAGGAACAGATCATCCACTGGCTGTCGGACAACCTGCCCGAGGATGCGATCTTGACCAATGGCGCGGGCAATTATGCCGCCTGGCTGCACCGCTACTTTGTCTACAAGGGCCATCATACCCAATTGGCCCCGACGTCGGGGTCGATGGGTTACGGCTTTCCCGCCGCCGTGTCGGCGGCCATCGAACATCCCGACCGGACCGTGGTCTGCCTCGCGGGTGACGGCTGTTTCCAGATGACGCTGAACGAGATGTCGACAGCGGTTCAGCATGGCGCAAAACCGATCGTCGTGGTCATGAACAACGGTCGCTATGGCACCATCCGTATGCATCAGGAGAAACATTTTCCCGGGCGTGTGTCGGGCACGATGCTGGCCAACCCTGATTTCGCGGCCCTTGCCCGCGCCTATGGTGGCCACGGCGAGACGGTTGAAAAGACAGATGATTTCGCTGCAGCATTCGCGCGCGCAAAGGCCAGCGGCACCGTTGCGGTCATCGAATGCCGGACAGACCCCGAGGCCTTGTCGACAGGTCAGACTCTGAGTGCCGCCCGTGCAGCGGCATTGGCGGCAAAGGGCTAGGGGGCTCTGCCCCCTCGGCCTGCGGCCTCACCCCCGGAGTTTTTTCGACCAAAGAGGCGGTATTGGTTCCTCCGGGGCAAGGGTCGCCAGGCGCCACCTCCCCGGAGGTCCTTCTTCGGTCGAGGCCATTGCTCTCCAGCCTGTGCCACATATTCAGCCTAGCCCGGCAAGGTTAACCAAACCTTGCGGCTTCTTTGGTCGAAAAAACTCCGGGGGGCGCGCGGCACGCGCGGGGGGCAGAGCCCCCTAGAATTCGACCCCGACCTGCGCCTTGATGCCATCGCGGAACGGATGCTTGATCAGTTCCATCTCTGTCACCAGATCGGCGGCGGCAATCAGGTCTTCATGTGCATTACGGCCCGTCAGGATGACATGGGTCATGGGTGGCTTGTGTTCGGCCAGAAAGGCCACCACCTCGGCCACGTCCACATAGCCATAGCGGATCGCGATGTTGATTTCGTCCAAGAGGACCATCCGGTTCTCGGGATCGGCAATCAGTTCCTTGGCCTTGGCCCATGCGGCCTGCGCCATTTCGATATCACGCTCGCGGTCCTGGGTTTCCCAGGTAAAGCCCTCGCCCATGGTGTAGAAGGCGCAGATATCGCTGAAGTGACGCTCGATCAGGCTGCGCTCGCCCGTCGCCATCCCACCTTTGATGAATTGCACCACGGCACAGCGCATGTCATGGGCGATGGCACGAAAGACCATACCAAAGGCGGCCGAGCTTTTGCCCTTGCCCTTGCCGGTATGCACGATGACCAAGCCTTTTTCGCCGGTCTTGGTCGCCATGATCTTGTCGCGGGCGGCTTTTTTCTTGGCCATTTTGGTCGCGTGGCGTTCGGGGTCTTCGATCATCGGGGTCCTCTTTTCTATCGCGTCAACAGATCAAGTCAGCAAGCGGATCACAAGGGGGGCCAGCACGGGCGCGATCAGCGCGGTCAAAAGCGCGTTGATCCCCATGCCGACACCTGCAAATGCGCCCGCCGTTTCATTGACCTGAAAGGCCCGCGCCGTGCCGATTCCGTGGGCGGCGACACCCAGCGCAAAACCGCGTGCGCGCCAATCGCGCACGCCCAGCCGGTTCATCAGTGGCGTGACAATGACCGCGCCGGTAATGCCGGTGAGGATGACCATCACCGCCGTCAGCGTGGGCGAGCCGCCGATGGCCTCGGACACGCCCAGCGCCACGGGCGCGGTGGCGGACTTAGGGGCAATGGACAAAAGCGTGACGCCACGCACCCCCAGAAGCGACGCGATGGCCACGGCGCTGACCATGGCCGTCAGCGATCCCGCGACCAATGCCGCCAGCATCGGCAAAACCGCGCCCTTCATCCCCTTGAGGTTGGCATAGAGCGGCACCGCCAGTGCCACAGTCGCCGGCCCGAGCATGAAGTGGACGAACTGCGCCCCGCGGAAATAGATGTCGTAGGGCGTGTTGGTGAGGCGCAGCGTGACGGCAAGGATCGCCACAGCGATCAGCACGGGGTTCACGACCGGTCGACGATCTGCCGCCTTGAACGCCCAATCTCCGATGCCATAGGCGATCAGGGTCAGGGTCAACCAGAGCAGGGGCTCGCGGCTGAGGTATGTCCAGATTTCAGTCATGCTTTGCCCCCGTCAGCCGCGCCACGCCCAGAAAAGCGCCAACGCCGGCCAAAAGCGCCAGCAGGGTTGACCCGATGATCGCCAGCGCAAGCGCAGGCCCGTCCGTGCCCAGCGTGCCGAGGTGCCCCACAACGCCCACGCCCGCTGGCACGAACAGAAGCGACAGATGCCCTAAAAGCCCCTTGGCCGTGCCACTGATGGTGTCGGCCAGTTTGGGCAAGATCAAAAGCGCGACAAACAGGAAGGCCATTCCCAGAACCGGTCCCGGCAATGGCAGGCCCAACCCGCGCGAGATGACCTCGCCCGCAAGCTGGAAAGACAGAAGAATTGTCAGGTGCAGGATCATGACGTTTTGGCCTTGCTGTCCGTCGCCGTTCTGGGGCGATCGTAGCCCCTAAGGGCATCGCGGCGAACATCGGAAAAGCCCGAAGGGCGGATAATTTTGTGCGGATCAGGGGGGCCGAACTCAGCCTGCCGCGCATTGGAAACGGTTTGCGATCTAGCCACGGCCAGTTGCGCCCGACAGCCGATCTATCAGCGCGCGGGCCGAGTTGGAGCGCGGCGACCACAGGCCACGGTCGATGGCCTCGTTCAGGCGCTGCGCGATTTCGGCCAGCGCGGGGGCATTGTGGGTGGCAATGAAATCGCGGGTTTCCTGATCTTCGAGAAAGGCCGCGTGGACCATATCGAAATGATGGTCACGCACCGCGCCCGTGGTGGCGG
>JAHEBS010000061.1 GCA_024642145.1 Marivivens sp. | reverse complement strand
CCCCTATGACCCTTCGGGCAATACCGCGCTGATCGCGGCGAACCTGCTTTACGAAATGCTCTGTGTCCTGCCGGGCGTGAAACGCGGCTAGATCGGGCAGGGCTGACCGCCACCGCCCGATGGTCAGGTTGGCATACCGCAGAGGCTTGACGTTATTCGGCCATGGCCTCGCCCGTGCCGCCAAGCTCGGTTGGAAAGTCTTTGAGTTTGGGCAGGCCGTCCCTCATCGGCAGGACGGTTTGGGCGTAGTTGACATGCACGCCGGGCTCGAATTTTTGATCCGGAATGACGCCCGCGAACACATCTGTCAGACCCCAACCGGGGTGGACCGTCATGATATGACCGCCGCAGACCGAACAGGATTTGCGGTCGCTGCGCGGGTTCTTGGTAAAGGTGATGATCTTGCTTTCGCCCTTGGTCACGCGAACCTTGTCTTGCGGAAACAGGATGAAGGCGTTCACCGGCGAGGCCGACCACGAACGACAGGAGGCGCAGTGACAATACCCCATGCCAGCGGGCGCGCCTTCGACCTCGATTTCGACCGCGCCACAAAAACAGGCGCCTGTAATATTCTTGGCCATATTCAGCACTCCGGAAAGTTGATTGAGACTTCGGTAGCGGCTTAATCCGTCGATCCTAGCACAAATGGCAGGGCAATTGCGTTGAAATCGCGCGTGCCACGCCATGGCGACGGGCAGATTGCCAGACGAAAGGGTCTTGAGGTCTCGTGCGGCCTAGGCGAGGGCCAAGGCGGCGGGCGTGTCTTCGATACCGGCGGCCCGACGCAGATCGGCATACATGCCAGCCACAACGGCCTGCACGCGGTCGACCAGATCGCGCGCGTCATCCACGGTCAGGCCCTTTGTCGAAATCGGCGTTCCGATTTGGATGCTGACCTGACCCGGGCGCGCCCTGAAAGAGCCCAGAGGCAGGCACTGATGCCCGCCAAAGACCGCCACGGGCACAATCGGAACGCCTGCGCGGATGGCAATCAGGCCTGCGCCGATCTTGAACCGCGAAACCCCGTCGAGGCCAGAAAGCCTGCCTTCGCCACCCCATGCCAGACGGTCGCCGCCCTTGACCGCCGCGACCACCTTGTCGACCAGCAGGTCGGTCTTTGCGCGATTGCCGCGCGGCACCATTTCAAAATCGATCTTTTCGCAGGCTTTGCCCATGAACGGCATCTTGCCGTAAAGATCGGCGGCTGCCACGCGGTCAACGATATGCAAAAGATTGGCCGTCAAGACAAAGACATCGGCAATCGACGTTTCGTTATAGCAAACCACGCAGGGATTGCCCGGCGGTGGGATATCGCCAGCGACCGAAACATTGATCCGGCAGGTCCTGAGAAACCGCTCGGACTGTCGGGCGACCATGGCAAGCGCCGCCGCTTTGTCGCGCGCCTGATATTGCATCCGCAGCCCCATGAGAGGCACGCCCACGAACCAGCGCAAAATGGCATAATAACCGCGGGTCTTTTCGATCAGTGACTGCATGCTTTGTTCATTCTGACCGCGCCCCGCCCGATGCGTCTGCACAGCTTGCATCTGCGCAAGTGGTTCCCGCGATCCTATGGCAACAAGCGGCGGTGACAACATCTTTGACGTGAGAGGAATGGTGGGCGACCCTGGAATCGAACCAGGCGTGGGTCTCCCCGGCGGAGTTACAGTCCGCTGCCGCACCTTGCAGCCCGTCGCCCGAACCTGACCCCGCAGGGTCGGTTGCGAGGGGCTGAATATGCGGGGGCGCGGGAGGCGTCAACAGGAAAAACCACCTTCCGGACGGGTTCGTGCTTGCCGTTTTACCGCTTGCGCGTCATGTGGGGGCAAAGCGCCGGAGGCTGCCATGAAGAAACCGAAGTGGGTCGTCGAGAAAGAGCGCGCCAAGAGCGCCGCCGCCAAAGAGACCGTGTGGCTCTTTGGCATCCATGCCGTGCGCGATGCGCTGTTGAACCCCGCACGGGTCCGGCTGCGGCTGGTGATCACACGCAACGCGCTGGACCGGCTTGCGGCCGAGGTTGCCGAAGCCGGAATCGAGCCCGAGATTGCCGATCCTCGCAAGTTCGATGCCCCCTTGGCCCCGGATTCGGTGCATCAGGGCGTGGCGCTTGAGGTCAAACCGCTGGACTGGGGTCCCTTGGGCGACATTGCGGCCTCTGGCGCAGGCCCCGCGCGGGTCGTGCTGTTGGACCGTGTCAGCGATCCCCATAACGTGGGCGCGATCCTGCGTTCAGCCGAGGTCTTTGGTGCGCGCGCCGTGGTCGGCGTTCAGCGCCACGCGGCTCCTGAAACCGGCGCTTTGGCAAAATCGGCCTCGGGCGCGCTGGAACGGCAGCCCTATGTGCGTGTGCGTAATCTGGCCGAGGCTATCGAGGAACTGCAGCGCATGGGTTATCTGGTCCTTGGGCTGGATGGCGAGGCCGAACAGACCGTGGAAGAGGCCGTGGTCGGCAAGCGCGACCGTCCGATCGCACTGGTCATGGGGTCTGAAGGGCCCGGCCTGCGCGACAAGACCATGCAGACCTGTGATGCCTTGGTAAAGATTCCCTACGCGGGGGGCTTTGGCTCGCTCAACGTTTCCAACGCGGCGGCGGTGGCGCTCTATGCGGTCCGCCCCGAGGTCTGAGCCGATCACATTTTCCGGCGTGCCCTTACTTTTGGGTAACATCTGCCTATCTAAATTAGGCATGCGGCGCATTGGAACTGCCGCATTTGCATTCTGCATTGTCCCTCGTTCCGAACTGCGCCCGGCATCACCGGGCGCTTTTTTCTGAGAGGTGCTGACATGGGCGGCCATTATCTGAACCAAGACGAAATCCGCGATCTCTTGGCGCAGTCACGCCATATCGCGCTGGTCGGCTACTCGGCCAATCCCGGCAGGCCATCGAATGGCGTCGCGCGATTTCTGGCCGCGCGCGGGTATCGGGTGACCCCCGTCAATCCCGGTCTTGCCGGACAAGAGCATTTGGGTCAGCGCGTGGCGGCGGATCTGGCGGATCTGCCGCTGCCCGCCGATATTGTCGATGTGTTCCGCCAAGGCAGCGCCTTACCCGCGCTGGTGGATGCGCTGATCGGGCTGCAGTGGCGGCCCCGCGCGCTCTGGCTGCAATTCGATGTCCGCCACCCCGAGGCCGAGGCCGCGGCGCTGGCCGCCGGTATCGACATCGTGGCCGACCGGTGCAGCAAAGTCGATTACATGCGCCATTTCGGCACCACACCGCTGATGGACCTGAACGACTAGGCATTCTTGCAGGTTGTTGACAGGTGAGGTTGCCCCTGCGGCAATTTTTCTTTTGCCAAGATACATTCCATCTTTAGCATGGGCGCGTTGCAACGCCTATCGGGGAGGAGAAGGCATGGCAGAGATCGTGATCTTGGGGGCCGGTATTGGCGGTGTCCCGATGGCTTTCGACATGAAAGCCGAACTCAGAAAAGAGGACCACATCACCGTGGTCTCGAATAATTCGTATTTTCAGTTTACCCCTTCCAATCCTTGGGCCGCAGTAGGCTGGCGCAAGAAATCAGATATCACCATCGAGCTTGAGCCGGTGTTCAAGAAGCTAGGCATCGGGTTCATCGCCGATGGCTGCGCCAAGGTGGTGCCCGAGGACAACAAGCTGATCCTCGCCAGCGGGCGTGAGGTCAAATACGATTATCTGATCATCGCCACGGGCCCCGAGTTGGCCTTTGACGAGATCGAGGGGCTGGGACCGCAGGGCGGCCATACCCAATCGATCTGCACCATCGATCACGCGACTGACGCGAATGCCGAATGGGAAAATTTCTGCGCCGATCCCGGTCCCATCGTGGTGGGCGCGGTGCAGGGGGCGTCTTGTTATGGCCCCGCCTATGAATATGCCATGATCATGGACACGGAACTGCGTCGCCGGAAGATCCGCGACAAGGTGCCGATGACCTTTGTGACCGCCGAACCCTATGTGGGTCATCTCGGCCTTGGCGGCGTTGGTGACACCAAGGGCATGCTCGAGAGCGAGATGCGCGACCGTCACATCAAGTGGATCACGTCGGCCAAGGTCGCCAAGGTCGAGGCGGGTAAGATGCATGTGCAGGAAATCGCGTCAGGCGGCGCGGTTTCGGCTGAACATGAGCTGCCGTTCAAATACTCGATGATGCTGCCCGCCTTCCGCGGCATCCCCGCCGTGCGCGGAATCGAGGGGCTGGTGAACCCCCGCGGATTCATTATCGTGGACAAGCATCAGCGCAATCCCAAGTTCCAGAACATCTATTCGGTCGGCGTTTGCATTGCCATTGCCCCGCTTGAGGCCACGCCGGTGCCGGTGGGCGTGCCGAAAACCGGCTATATGATCGAGTCGATGGTTGCGGCCACTGCCAAGAACATTGGTGACGAGTTGCGCGGCAAGGAGCCTTCCGAAGTTCCCACATGGAACGCTTTTTGTCTCGCCGACTTTGGCGACAGCGGCGTGGCTTTCCTTGCCCAGCCGCAGAACCCGCCGCGCAACAAGAACTGGTCATCCGAGGGCAAATGGGTCCACTGGGCCAAGGTGGCCTTTGAGAAATATTTCCTGCGCAAGGTCCGCAAGGGCCAGTCTGAACCCTATTGGGAAAAGGTCATCATGGGTATGACCGGCGTGACGCGCCTGAAGTGATCAGGATCGGGGCCCTTCGGGGCCCTGTTTCATTTCGGCCGCTGCGCCTTTTCGGCCAGCCCCGACTGCGCCTCGCGCGCCGCAAGCTCGGCCTCGATATCGGCCAGCGTTACGTCGCGCGCCGCGCACATCACAAGCAGATGGTAAAGCACGTCCGCGGCCTCGGACGTCAGCCGCGCGCGGTCGCCCTTGACCGCCTCGATAATGGCCTCGACCGCTTCCTCACCGAATTTCTCGGCGCATTTTTCGGGGCCCTTGGCAAGGAGCTTGGCGGTCCAGCTGCTGTCAGGATCCGCAGTCTTGCGATCCGCAATGGTCTGGGCGAGTTTTGCAAGCGTCATCGTCAGAACCTCATGGCAATGCCGGCTGCGGCCATATGCGCCTTGGCCTGACCGATCGTGTAGGTGCCGAAGTGAAAGATCGAGGCCGCCAACACCGCCGATGCGCCGCCCTGCGTCACGCCCTCGACAAGGTGGTCGAGCGTGCCGACCCCGCCCGAAGCGATCACGGGAATATCCACCGCGTCAGAGATGGCGCGGGTCAGGGGCAGGTTGAAGCCCGCCTTGGTGCCGTCACGGTCCATCGAGGTCAGCAGGATTTCACCAGCGCCTTTCTGTGCGGCGGTGATGGCGAAGGCGATAGCGTCGATGCCCGTGGGCTTGCGCCCGCCATGGGTGAAGATTTCCCATTTGCCGGGGGCTACGGTTTTGGCGTCGATGGCGCAGACGATGCACTGACTGCCAAACCGGAGCGCGGATTCGGTCAGCACATCGGGGTTGGCGACGGCGGCAGAGTTGAAACTGACCTTGTCGGCACCAGCCAGCAAGAGGGCGCGCACATCATCGGGCGTGCGGACACCGCCGCCCACCGTCAACGGCATAAAGCAGGCTTCGGCGGTGCGCGTCACCAGATCATACATCGTGCCGCGATTTTCATGCGTGGCGTTGATGTCGAGAAAGCAAAGCTCATCAGCCCCCGCCGCGTCATAGGCCTTGGCGGCCTCGACAGGATCGCCCGCATCGATCAGATCGACAAAGTTCACACCCTTGACCACACGGCCATTGGCGACATCGAGACAGGGGATGATACGGGTCTTGAGCATGGTTTCTCTCTAACGGCTGCGCTCGAGCGGGGAAAGGGCCTTGCCGCGCGACGGATGCGCGCTAATTCGCCCTCATGACACGTCTGAACCTCCTTTTCGCCGCGACCATGCTGGGGCTTGCCTATCTGGTCTTTTCGCTGGTGTATTTCGCACAGTTTCCGCTGTGGCGGAGCCTCGATTTCCTGATCCTGCCCGGGCAGATCGAACGCGCGCTGGCAGCCTATAGCCCCGCGGACATTGCCGCGCATATCCGCGCGGTCAGGGTCTGGGACAATATCTTTGTGGCCTATTATGGCGTGGTCATCAGCCTATTGGTGCTGCGCTACTGGCAGGGTCCCGTGCGGGCAATCTACCTTGCGCTGCTCTGGATGGCGGTCGTGGCGGACTATGTGGAGAACTACTATTCGCTGCGACTTCTGGCGGGCGAGGGCGGTATCTGGCCCCATATCGTGGCGACTTGGATCAAGTTCTGGGTCATTTCGTTGCCCATGAACCTCGGCATTCTGCGGGTCTGGCGCGAGTGGCGCGGGCGCTAGGGGGCTTTCTGCCCCCTCGGGGCCTGATGGGCCCCTCACCCCCGAGGATATTTGGTGCAGACTGGATCAGGCGAGCGCGGCAAGCGCCGCCTTGAGGTCGATTGCGCCGTCATAAAGGGCGCGTCCTGAGATCGCCCCTGCGATGACAGCGGTCTCGCGCAGGGCCATGAGGTCAGCCAGCGACGACACGCCGCCCGAGGCGATGACGGAGATCGAAACGGCGCGGGCGAGGTCTGCCGTGGCCTGAATATTGGGGCCTTTCATCGCGCCATCGCGCAGGATGTCCGTGTAGATGATGGCGGCGACGCCTGCGTCCTCGAAGGATCGGGCGAGGTCGGTGACGAGGATATCGGTTTCCTCGGCCCAGCCTTTGGTGGCGACGCGTCCGTTGCGCGCGTCAATGCCGACCGCGACCTGACCGGGAAAGGCGCGGGCCGCCTGACGCACCAGTGCGGGGTTTTCCACCGCGACGGTGCCGAGGATGACGCGGGTCAGGCCCTTGGACAGCCAGCGTTCGATCGTGGCCATATCGCGGATGCCGCCGCCGAGTTGGGTCTTGATCCCGGGGTAGGCGGCGAGGATAGCCTCGACCGGTCGGGCGTTGACAGGTTCGCCCGCGAATGCGCCGTTGAGGTCGACAAGATGCAGCCAGTCGCAGCCCGCCGCGACAAACACCCCAGCCTGCGCCGCGGGGTTGTCATTAAAGACCGTGGTCTGGTCCATGTCACCATGCACAAGCCGCACGGCTTGCCCGTCTTTGAGGTCGATGGCGGGATAGAGGATCATGGGGGGCCTCGTTCATGTGTCCTCGGCGGTTTGCCACGTGAGCGGGTCAGTTGCAACGCGACAGGCTTGCCTAGCGCCGCGGCTTTGGGCAATTTGGTCTCACGATTTCCAGGGAGGGAAATGATGAAAAAGTTTTTGGCCACCGCTGCTGCGCTGGTTGTGATGGCGGGGGCGGCCTATGCCGATCCGCTGGAAGGTATCTGGCAGACCGAGGTTGACGACGGGTCCTATGCCTATGTCACGATCGAGCCCTGTGCCGAAAATTATTGTGGCTACATCAGCCGCACCTTCAACACCGAGGGCGAGTATCAGTCGGACAATATCGGCAAGATGATGGTGATCGATATGCACCCCGATGGCAGCGGCAAATACAAAGGATCGGTCTGGCGTCCGTCGAACGACAAGATCTACATCGGCAAGATCGATCTGGACGGTGACACGGTTCGCCTGCGCGGCTGTGTGGCGGGTGGCCTGATCTGCGCCAGCCAGACTTGGACCCGGGTCCAGTAACCGCCTGACCCGACAAATCCGGCCCCGCTATTTTGGCGGGGCCTTTTTGTTTGTTTTTACCTTCTGTTAACCCTGTTTTGTTTGGCTGGCCTTCACGGACCGATGCGGTCCGGCGGAGGGGCAGATGGCATTTGTCGAACCGGGGCAGGGCTGGCGCATCGCACGGGCCGTGCAGGCGGAGCAGGGCGTGCACCGCCGCCGGAATCCTTGGACGCGGCGAAACAAGCGGGCGGTCGAATTGGGCTTGACCCTGCTGGCGCTGCCGCTGGTGATCTTGGTCTTGCTGCCGGTCATGGCGCTCGTTGCGGCAGATGGGGCCCCGCCGGTCTATAGGCAACTGCGCGTGGGGCGCAGCGGGCGACCGTTCTGGTGCTACAAGATCCGCACCATGATGCCCGAGGCCGAAGCCGCGCTGGCGGCCATGATGGCGCGCGACAAGGCTATGGCCGCAGAGTGGCGGGCCAATCAGAAGCTTACCCATGACCCGCGCATCACCGCGATCGGACATTTCCTGCGCAAAACCAGCCTTGATGAATTGCCGCAGCTGCTCAATGTCCTGCGCGGCGAGATGAGCCTTGTGGGGCCGCGGCCATTCACGCCCGACCAACGTGCCGCCTATGTGGCCGCTGGCGGCATGGCCTATTTCGCGGTCCGTCCGGGGCTGACAGGGCCGTGGCAGGTTTCAGGGCGTGGGCAGACGCGTTTTGCGGACCGCGTAGCTTTTGATGACCAGTATGTAGCCACCATGGGGCTGACGACCGATCTGGCGCTGATCTGGAAAACGCTGGGCGTGGTGCTGCGCTGCACCGGCCATTAGGGTTCAGGGTCGCCAGTTCAGGAAATTGGCGATCAGGCGCAGGCCGGTGGCCTGACTTTTCTCGGGGTGAAACTGCGTGCCGACAATGTTGTTGCGCCCGACGATGGCGGTGATGTCACCCGCATAGTCGGCATGGGCCAGCCGCTGTGTCGGGTGATCCACGCGCATGTGGTAGGAATGCACGAAATAGGCATGTTCGCCGGTTTTGATCCCCGCCAGAACAGGGTGATCTTGGTCGATGACCAGATCGTTCCAACCCATATGTGGCACTTTCAGCGCGGGATCGGCGGGGGTGATGCGGTTGATGTCACCCGCGATCCAGCCAAAACCGGGCGTTTCCTCATATTCGTGGCCGACGCTCGCCAGCATCTGCATGCCGACGCAGATGCCCAAGAAAGGCACGGCGCGCGCCTCGACCGCCTCGACGATGGCCTCGGCCAGACCGGATCGGGCAAAAAGCGCGGCGCGGCAGGCCGGAAAAGCGCCATCACCCGGCAATACGATACGGTCGGCGCGGGCCACCACATCGGGTTCAGAGGTGACCACCACGGTGCCGTGACCCGCCTCGCGCGCCATCCGCTCGAACGCCTTTTGCGCCGAGTGAAGATTGCCGGAATCGTAGTCGATCAACGCCGTGAGCATGGGATCAGAGCGCGCCTTTGGTCGAGGGGATGGCGTCGGCCTTGCGCGGGTCGATTTCGACGGCCTGACGCAATGCACGCGCCACCGCCTTGAACGCGGCCTCGGCGATGTGATGGCTGTTCAGCCCATGCACCTGATCGATGTGCAGCGTTATGCCCCCATGCGTGGCCAGCGCCTGAAAGAATTCGCGCACCAGTTCGGTGTCGAAGCTGCCGATCTTTTGCGTAGGGATCGCCAATGTCGTGACAAGGAACGGCCGCCCCGAAAGGTCGAGCGCGCAGCGCACCTGCGCATCATCCATCGGCAGGGCGCATTCGCCGTAACGACGGATACCCTTCTTGTCGCCCAAGGCCTTGGTCAACGCCTGACCCAAGGCAATTCCTGTATCCTCGACCGTGTGGTGGTCGTCGATATGCAGATCGCCCGTGGCGCGGATTTCCATGTCGATCAGCGAGTGCCGCGCCAACTGGTCCAGCATATGGTCGAAAAAGCCCACGCCCGTGTGGTTGTCATAGCGCCCCGCGCCATCAAGATTGACGGTAACCGAAATGTCGGTCTCGGCGGTCTTGCGCGTGATGGTCGCGATACGCATCGGCGGATCCTCATGGTTTCGCCCCGCTATAGGCCGCAAATGCGGGCGGGCCAAGTCTCTTGCGGCGAATGCGGCAAGGTGTGGCGGGTGTGCTTCGCCCCGATTGGCGGCCCGATTGATGATTGCAGGGGCGGCGGGGCCGTGCCAGTTTGGGCCAAGCAAGAAAGAGGCCCCGATGACGACCTGTGTATTCGTCCAGATCCGTTGCAAACCCGGCACCACCTATCGGGTGGCCGACGAGATCACGCTCAAGGAAATCCATTCCGAGCTTTATTCGACCAGCGGCGATTACGACCTGTTGATGAAGCTCTACATCCCCGAAGGCGAGGATGTGGGCATGTTCATCAATGACCAACTTCTGGATATCGCGGGCATCGAACGTAGCCTGACGACCTTGACCTTCAAGGCGTTTTGATCGGCTGGACTTGGGCGCCCTATCGGGCGGTCACCCTAGGCGCAAAGCCGCACCGCCGGATCCATCGCCGCAAGCTGAACACCGGTCAGGCGCGTGACGCGTTTGGTGCGCGACCAGTCCTGCAGATAGTGTTCGCGCAAGACGGCGGGCAGGAAATGGGCCACCATCTCTGCCCCGTTACGGCTGATCTGGCCTGTCGCAGGATCGTATGAGGCGTGAAAGCCCAAGCGGGCGTTGGGCATCACACAGACGTTTTCGGCACCCAGATACATGGTGCAGGCGCTTTCGCAGACGCCCAGAATACGGATGCGTTCGTTGCCTGCGCTCAGCACCCGCACCAGATAGTCCCAATTCTTGCCGCCATAGTCGCGCCGGATGTCCAAGGCCTGAGCGGGCGCGGTGGCGCATATCAGGACATGAACCAAAACAATCAGGCGACCCCATCGCAGGCGGCCACGACCAGAGGGGCTGCAGAGGGATTTGAATGGCGCGCGTTCGGCATACGTCACCGGCCTTTCAACAGCGCCGCGGCGCCGCATGAAATGGTACATGACCTGTCTCCTGGAAGGGGCCAGTGCAACTGGCCCTTGGCACGCGCCTTTGGGCGCCCCGGGCCGAGGGCCAGAACGCCCTGTGCTGCCCGCCGCCAGTTCTGGCGGTCCTTGCGGTGTGGGTCCGATGCTGCGCGCTGACCCTTAAGAAGGTCTTGATGCGCAGGCTTTCGCGCCGCGTTTCCCGAAGCAGTGGTTAATCAAATGCAAACCGGCGCGGACCGCAGGGTCTGCGCCGCGCAATCATCAAGGTTCGGGAAAACAAAAAGGCGCCCGCGAGGGCGCCCGTTTGGCTGGTCTGGAGCGGGCGATGAGATTCGAACTCACGACCCTAACCTTGGCAAGGTTATGCTCTACCCCTGAGCTACGCCCGCGCGCCAAGACCTGTCCGAATGGAGCGGGCGATGAGATTCGAACTCACGACCCTAACCTTGGCAAGGTTATGCTCTACCCCTGAGCTACGCCCGCGCGCCAATCGGTGCGCGTCAGATATGAAAAGCCGTGCGTGGCTGCAAGCACAAAGTGCGCATCTTCACGTGAAAACTTTTGCACCTGTCGCGGCGGTCGACTCGGGCGTTGCCACGGGGCGGCAAGGGGCCTAACGACGGTCTGACCGATGGAGTGTCCCTAATGAATATCGACGAACTGCGCGCCCGCGCCAATCAAGTCTGTGAATTCTGTGGCGAGGCAGACGGGCTGACCGCCTATGCGGTTTCACCGGCGGGCGATGTGCTGCTGTGCGCGCTTTGCCGCGGCGAGGCCGAAGCGCCCGAGGCGCATTGGCGCTGCCTTGAAGGCGCGGCATGGAGCCAAGAGCCTGCCGTGCAACTGGCGGTGTGGCGCAAACTGGGCGCGCTGGGGGCAGCTTGGGCGACCGAGGCGCGCGAAAACATGATGCTTTTGCCCGAGGTCGCGCAATGGGCCGCCGCCGATGCCGCCGCCGTTATCCACCGCGATAGCAACGGTGCGGTGCTGGCGCAGGGTGATACGGTGGTGTTGATCAAGGATCTGCCCGTCAAGGGTGGCGGCTTTACCGCCAAACGCGGCACGGCAGTTCCCAAGATTTCACTGGTTCCTGACAATGCGGCCCATATCGAGGGGCGCGTCGAAGGCCAGCGCATCGTGATCCTGACCGAGTTCGTCAAGAAACGTTGACCGCCTTGCGTAGGTTGACGGGGTGGCCGCCTGTGCGGTCGCCCTGTGCAGCCGCCTGTGCGTGGATATTGATTTTGGCTGGCGCCCTCATAGACTGCGCACATGGCGTCACGAGGGCATCATGGATGACGGTATCGTAAGGCACTATAGCGGCGACGGCGATCTGGCCGATGCCATATCCGAGGCGCTCAAGCGGGCAGGCAAAGACCCAGCCAGCCTGACCGCCGCAGACCTTGCCTCGGTCGATGAATTTCACATACGCGGCCGCAAGGCGACGTTGGAACTGGCCTCTGCCATGGCGTTGACGGCGGGGTCGCAGGTCCTGGATATCGGCAGCGGGCTGGGCGGTCCGGCGCGCACCTTGGCCGAAAGCATCGGCTGCCATGTCACAGGCATCGACCTGACCCCTGCCTTTTGCGCGGCGGCGGCCGCGCTGAGCCGGTGGGTGGGCTTGAGCGACCGCGTGGATTTCCGCGTGGGCGACGCGACCGCCTTGCCCTTTGACGCGGCAAGCTTTGACGCGGCCATGACGGTTCATGTCGCCATGAATATCGCGCGCAAGGACCGGATGTATGCCGAGGCGCGCCGTGTCTTGCGACCGGGCGGCAGATTTGCCGTCTATGACGTTTTGCAAGGCGAGGGTGGCGCGGTGAACTATCCCGTGCCTTGGGCGCGCGATCCCTCGATCAGCCATCTGGCCACGCCTGCCCAGATGGAGGTCTTGCTGGCCGATGCAGGGTTCAAGATTCTGGCCATTGAGGATTCGACCGAAGCCTCGCAAACGTGGTTTCAGGACATGGCTGCCCGCATGAGCGCGCAGGCGCCGGCGGTGACCTTTCAGGCCTTTCTTGGCAACGACTTTCCGGCCATGGGGCGCAATCAGGTCATCAACCTGCGCGAAAGGCGGATCCGCACGGTCAGCTATATTTGCGAGGCCTAGGCCCAGCCCCTATTCCAGTTCGACCAATAGATCCTTGGCGTCGATCTGGGCGCCAGGGGCCACATGGACCGCCTTGACCACCGCGTCGCGGTCGGCGTGGATGCCGGTTTCCATCTTCATCGCCTCGATGGTCAAAAGCAGATCGCCCGCCTTGACCGCCTTGCCTGCCTGCGCCGCCACGGTTGCCACCACGCCCGGCATGGGCGCGCCGATATGCGCGGCATTGCCTGGCACGGCCTTGGGTCGGATCGCGGTCTTGGCGGCGGCGATACGGTTCATCACGCGGATCGCGCGGGGCTGGCCGTTCAATTCGAAAAAGACTTTGACCTCGCCCTTTTCATCCATGTCCCCGACCGCCTGCAGGCGGATTTCCAGCGTCTTGCCGGGGTCGATTTCGGCGCTGATCTCTTCGCCCTGCTCCATCCCGTAAAAGAAGGTGCGCGTCGGCAAGGTGCGGACCGGACCATAGAGCCGGTGGCGGCCCATGTAGTCGAGGAACACCTTGGGATACATCAGATACCCGTTCAGGTCCTCGTCATCGACCGCCTTGCCTTCCAGCTGGCCGGACAACGCGGCGCGCGTGGCCTCGTGGTCGACGGGCGGCAAATGCGCGCCCGCACGGTCCGTCAGGGGCGCCTCGCCCTTTAGCACCTTGGCCTGCAGGGCCTTGGGCCAGCCGCCGGGGGGTTGGCCGAGGTTGCCCTTGAGCATATCGACGACCGAGTCGGGGAAGGCCAGATCGACAGCCGGATCCTCGACCTGCGCGCGGGTCAGGCCTTGGCTGACCATCATCAGCGCCATGTCGCCCACGACCTTGGACGAGGGGGTCACCTTGACGATATCGCCAAACATCATGTTCACATCGGCATAGGCCTGCGCCACCTCGTGCCAGCGATCCTCCAGCCCCAAGGACCGTGCCTGCGCCTTGAGGTTGGTAAACTGGCCGCCGGGCATTTCGTGCAGATAGACCTCGGATGCGGGGGCCTGAAGGCCGCTTTCAAAGGCGGCATATTGCGCGCGGGCCTTTTCCCAATAGTTGGAAATCTGGCGGATGGCGCCGATGTCCAGCCCCGTGTCGCGGTCTGTGCCTCGCAGCGCCTCGACAATCGACCCCAAGGTCGGCTGCGAGGTATTGCCCGACAGGGCATCCATCGCCGCGTCGATGACCTCGACCCCTGCCGCCGAGGCGGCAAGCACCGTGGCGATCGAGGCGCCCGAGGTGTCATGCGTGTGGAAATGGATGGGCAGGCCCACCTCTTCTTTCAGGGCCTTGAACAGCACGGCGGCGGCACCGGGCTTGAGCAGCCCCGCCATATCCTTGAGCCCCAGCACATGCGCGCCCGCGGCCTCAAGCTCTTTGGCCATGGCGACATAGTATTTGAGGTCATATTTAGACCGCGCGGGGTCCAGCATGTCGCCCGTGTAACAGATCGCTGCCTCGCAGAGTTTGCGGTTTTCCACCACCGCGTCGATGGCCACACGCATGTTTTCAACCCAGTTGAGGCTGTCGAAAACGCGGAACACATCAAC
>JAHEBS010000060.1 GCA_024642145.1 Marivivens sp. | reverse complement strand
GGCCGATCTGGCCGATGCGGCGACGCTGGAACTCCGCGTGGACCGCGCCTTGGTGCATCACAACGCGCTGCGGAACGGTCTGGGGCTTGAACCCATCGACCGCGAGGCACTGCTGGCGCAGCTGCGCGAGGTCGCACCGAAAATCCTGCCCTATGCGGCCCCTGTCTGGAAAGTGATGAACGAGGCCCGCAAGGCCGGCAAACGCATCCTGTTCGAAGGCGCGCAGGGTTCGCTATTGGACATCGATTTCGGCACTTATCCCTTTGTCACCTCGTCCAACGTGATCGCGGGTCAGGCCGCGACTGGCGTCGGTCTCGGCCCCAACGCGATCCAGTTCGTGCTGGGTATCGTCAAGGCCTATACGACCCGTGTCGGTGAAGGCCCCTTCCCGACAGAACTCTTTGATGCGGACGGCGACCGTCTGGGCACGCGGGGTCGCGAGTTTGGCACTGTGACAGGGCGCAAGCGCCGCTGCGGCTGGTTCGATGCGGTTCTTGTGCGCCAGACCTGCGCCATTTCCGGCATCAACGGCATCGCGCTGACCAAGCTTGATGTGCTGGATGGTTTCGACACGATCCGCATTTGCACCGGTTACGATCTGGATGGCGAGGTGCTGGACTATCTGCCCACCGCCGCCGACCAGCAGGCCCGCTGCAAACCTATCTACGAAGAAGTCGAAGGCTGGCACGAATCGACCGAAGGCGCGCGCAGCTGGGCGGACCTTCCGGGTGCGGCGATCAAATATGTCCGCCGTATCGAAGAACTGATCGGCTGCCCCGTGGCCATGCTGTCAACCTCGCCCGAGCGGGACGACACCATTCTCGTCACCGACCCGTTCGAGGACTAAGGCCATGACATTAAGCTATAAATCACGCCGCCGCCTGTCAGCTCTGGTGCTGATTGTCGGTCTGCCCGCCTATATCGTGCTGGCGGTTACTGTGATGTCGAACATCGACCGGCTGCCGCATTGGCTGGAATTGCCCGTCTATATCCTTTTGGGCGTAGCTTGGGCGTTTCCGCTGAAATTCGTCTTTATGGGCGTGGGCAAGGCCGATCCCGACGCCCCGCCAGAAGACGGGCAGTAACAAAGCAAACGGCGGGCCAGTGGCCCGCCGTTTTCGTTTGTGGAAAGGGGCGGTTCAGCCCTGCGCGGCGCGGCGGCCCGTCATGAACCGGCTTTCGCCCGAAACCGTAAAGCGGTTGTTTGCGGTCCGCTCGATCAGACCCTCGCGCAGCAAGGTGCCAAAATGGCGCAGGCCATCCTCGCGGCTAAAGCCCATCAGCGAGGCATCACGCACCTTGGTCATCAGTTGCGGACGGGTGAAGTCCTCGAAGCCCTCGATATGGATCGTATGCACGGCGGCGGCCTCGATCAGTTCGGCCAGTTCGCTGGCGCCCACGGCGGCGGCGAATTTGGCAAAACCCTGCTGCGGTTCGGCTGCAGGCTCGACGCGTTCGCTGACCTGAATGCGACGCGGACGCACCGGCGCGACCGGCGCGCGGGGGGTCACGTCTTCGGCCGGCAGATCGATACGCTGCGAGGCGACAAGCCGCAGCGGCGCGGGGCGCGGACGTTCGGTGCGCGCCTCGGCGCGAACCGGCGCGCGGCGCGGGCGTACGGCTTGGCTCAGATCGTCGCGGAAGGGTTCGGCGCCTGCATTTTCATCAGCTTCGGTTTCGCCCATGCGGCGTGCGGCTTCGGTTGCGGCGACGGCCGCCTTGAGATGGGCGATGGCCGCGCGGCGGCCCTTGCCCTCGGGTTCGTTCATGGCGCGGTCAGCCTGTGTCAGCAACCGCGAGATCGAGTCTTCTGCATCAGGGCCGCGTTCAAAGATCGCACGCCCGCCACGATGGCCACGTGCCTCGCGGGCCGCGTCTTCCAACTCGGCCTGAAGGTCGGCTTCGTCCTCGGCGGAAAGGGTGCTTTCCTCGGCGCCGCCGTCCATGTCGCCAAGCTCGCCCAGACCGTCAAGTTCGGCCATGTTGGGCTCTTCGTCGAAATCGGCGTCGTCATAGACAGCTTCGTCCTCGATATCCTCGTCTTCGAGGCCATCAAGATCGTCCATGGCGGTGGCTTCGGCGATGATGTCTTCGACGTCGGCGCGCGGCACGCGCAGCAGATAGGGGCGGGCGGCGGGTTCGTCGGCGGGCGCGGGCGTGGCCTCGGCAAAATCCTCGTCCTCTAGATCCGCGTCATCGAAATCCGCGTCGTCCAAATCCGCGATGACGGCCTCGTCGGTATAGTCGTCGTCGATGTCCTCTTGGGCATCAAAGTCGTCATCCTCGTCGGCCAGCGCCTCGATGATGTCTTCGGCAAAGTCGTCGTCCTCGGTCATGTCCTCGGCCACGGTCGCGGCCTCGGCCGCGGCAACCTCGGTCAGATCGGCCTGGTCCTCGACCTCATCGGCGAGCAGCGCGTCGAGGTCGAAGGGCTCGGCCTCGGCCATTGCGGGCGCTTCGGGGGCCAGCGCGGCGGGGGGCAGGTCGTCCTCGAACTGTTCCGCGAACTGATCTTCGATCTGGGGCGCGATCGGGTCTTGCGATGTGGCCTCGACGACAGGTTCGGCGGCGGGTTCGGCTGCGGGTTGGGTTACTGGCGGTTCTTCCATCTGGAAGGCCGCAAAGATGTCGTCGTTGGCCTGCGCGTCCTCGGTCTCGTCCTCGACCACGGGGGCCGCGACGGGGGCGGGGTGGCTGACGACGGCGCGAATACGCTGCAGTTTTTCAGCGACGCTTTCGCCCTCATGGGCGGGGGTGACAGAAGGTGCGGCGGCGGGCGCGACGGCAAAGGGCACGGGCTGGGGTGCGGCCAGCGGTGCGACCTGCGGCATCGCGGTTGCCTGCGCGGCCACAACAGGTGCCACGGCAGGGGCTGCCAGCGGGGCTGTGATCGCGGCGGGTTGCGGCGTGGGGGCGGTTTCCTGCGGCGCGGGGGCCGCACGCAACACGATCCCGGCACCTTCGGTCCGCGCCTCGACGCGACGGGCGATTTCGCGTTCGGCAATGCGGGCCAGCATATCGGCGTCAGGGGTCGGCGGCTCGGCGCCAAAATATCGGTCATCGGCAGCGAGATCACGGAAGTACTCCGCAATCGCCTTCATGGTATCGAACGAATCCTCGAATCCCTCCAGCGTGCAGGAGAAGGTTCCATAGGATACGGTCAGAATTTTGGACGCACCGACCATCTAATCACTCGCTTTCTGCCATCCCAGTCTTGGTTGTTGTACTATGAATTGGTTCGCAAACCGGAACGTGATGAGGTTATGCAAGGTATTATTTCGTGACCCTTTTGGGGCATGTTTCCAAAACGGATGAGGATTCGCCCTCCATGACCGGCATTGTTGCACAAAATGAACCAGTCGCGCTGATTGGCGGTGCGGGCTTCTCGGTGGCCGATCTGCAATTGGCGAAAAGGCACGCAAAAACGCTGGTTGCGGCGGATTCTGGCGCGGACCGGCTGTTGTCGCAAGGTGTGATCCCCGATGCGGTGATCGGCGATATGGACAGTCTTAGCGCTGGTGCGGCGGCCGCGCTGGCTGATCGTCTGCATCCTGTGGACGAACAGGACACCACCGATTTCGACAAGGCGCTGCGGTCGATCGACGCGCCCTTGGTTTTGGCCTTCGGCGTCACGGGCGGCCTTTTCGACCATGAGCTGGCCGTGATGCACAGCCTTTTGCGTCATCCCGCGCGGCGTTGCGTTGTCGTCGGGGCCGAGACGCTGGTGTTTCTTTGCCCGCCGCAATTCGTGCTGGACCTGCCCGCTGGCACGCGGCTGTCGTTGTTTCCTTTTGACGAAGTGCGGGTGCAATCGACGGGTCTGCGTTGGTCGACGCAGGGGCTGCGGTTCCATCCCATGTCCAGAATTGGCACCTCGAACGAGGTTTCGGGTCTGGTCGAGTTGATCGCGGACAAGCCGGCGATGCTAACGATCCTGCCGCGTGAGGCCTTGGGTGCGGTGATCGGCGCCATGGTTGTCGCGCCGCGCTGGCCCTGATCAGGCAAAGCCCGGAAAACGATCCAGCGCATAACGCGCGAGCGGTTGCGGCACCGTTCCGCTGATGATCGCCTCGGCCATATGGCGCGCGATCACCGGCGCCAAGGTGACGCCGCTATGCGTGGCCACCAGATAGAGCCCCTCGGCACCCGGCATCGGGCCGGCGATGGTCAGCCCGTCTGCGGGATAGGGGCGCACTCCAATGACGATTTCGCAATCCGCCGGATCGTGGCGCTGGTCCAGACCCGGCACAAAGGCCGACGCCCGCTGCAAAAGCGCGGCCCCCGCACGCCGCAGGTTAGCGGGATCATCGCCCGCGGCGGCCATTGCGTCGATATCGTCAGAGCCGATGCGCAGCCCGCCGTTGGCCGCGGGCAACAGATGGATTTCCGGCGCGGTCGCGGTGCAAAGCACCAACTCGGGGGCGGCCGGATCGGGCGGGGTGTTCAAAACGATGCCCGGCACCTCGCGCAGCGGGAACCGTGTGGCAAAACCGTCAAAGCCCGTCAGCCTCGCCAAGGTGCGCCCCGTCTCGGCCCCCGTGGCCAGCAGCACCGCCGTGGCGGCGATTTCGCCCTGTGAGGTTTCGATCCCTTCGACCCGACCCTCGTCATCAACCAAAAGCGTCAGGGCGTCCGCCCCTTTGAGAAAGGTCCCACCCGCCGCGACAAAGCCCGCGACCAAGGCCCGCGCGCAACGCGGCGCGTCAAGGACCGCATCCATCGGTGTGTACATGGCCCGCGCACCATCTGGAAAATGGGCGTGCGGCGCCAGTTGCGCCAGCGCCTCGCCCTCGACAAGCTCGACCTGATAGCCAAATCCCGCCAGCGCCGCGGCATGGGCCTCGATCGTGCCCTGCGCCGCACGATCACCCGCCGCGGCGATCTCGAGCGCGCCGACCGTGCGATGCCCGATCACATCGGCACCGAAACGGGCGGCCCAGTTCTGATAGGCCTCCAGCCCCTCGGCGTTCATGCGGTGATAGGCTTCGTCGGTGGTCTTGGTCGAGGCGTTGACCCATGCGAAACTGCGCCCTGTCGTCCCCGCCGCGATATCCGACGCTTCGACCAACACCACCCGTTGACCCCGTTCCGCCAGCGCCAGCGCCGTGGCCGCGCCGATAATGCCAGCGCCGATCACGACCGTATCTGCAGTGTCGCTCATGCCTTGACCTCTGTCTTGAATGCCCGTGCGCTCATTCTTTCACGGTGGATCACATAGAGGCCAGATGCGACAATGACGCAGATGCCGACCCATGTGAGCAGGTCGGGGAAGTCGCTGAAAACCAGATAGGAAAATCCGGCGGCAGAGACGATTTCCAGATAATGCAGCGGCGCAAGCGTGGCCGAGGGCGCAAATCGCAGCGCGTAGGTCATGAAAAGATGCGCCACCGCCGAGGTCGCACCGACCGCAGCAAGCCAGACCCAGTTCAGCCCCGCAGGCGGGATAAAGCGGAAATCGTCGAACCCGCCGTCGCGAAAGGCCCAAAGCACCGGAAGGCACAGGGCCGCCGCGATCAGTGAGGTATGGAACTGCATCTGTATGGGCCGCACCTCGCGCGCGAGCGCACGCGTGACCAACATGTAAAAGGCAAAGCTGACCGCCGTGCCCAACGGAAACAGCGCCACCGCGCCAAAATTGGTGAAAGCGGGCTGGATGACCAGCAACGAGCCACCAAAGCCAAAGGCCGAGGCAATCAACCGTCTCGGGCCCACCTGATCACCAAAAAGCAGGCTGCCGAGGATCATGATGATGAAGGGCTCGACAAAGACAATCGCCAGCGCATCGGCAATGGGCATGACCTTGATCGCCGCCACAAAGCAATAGGTCGACAGGGCCAGATAGACCGCGCGCTGGAACAGCCACCACCACGCCCGCGCCGACAGGCGAAAGGCCGGACCGACCCGCCCCAAAAGCGGGGCCATGAGCGCGGCTTGCACGACAAACCGTGCCGTGGTGACCTCGCCCACCGACATGCCCCCTTGGGTTGCCAGTTTCGAGGTCACATCAATCAGCGGCGCTGTGATGCAAAAGCCCAGCATCAAGGTGACGCCGAAAAGGACACGGTCTTGGTTCATGCGCCGACCCTAGCCGCCCCGCAACAGCGCAGAGTTGCGCAGAGCGACCACGGATGCCGCTTTCCGGCGTTCAGCAATTGGGAACGTTCACGGCCAGTCCGCCAAGGGCGGTTTCCTTGTATTTCTCGCTCATGTCATGGCCCGTCTGGCGCATGGTCTCGATTGCGGCATCCAGCGGCACCAGATGTTGCCCGTCACCGCGCATGGCCAAGGATGCGGCCGAAACCGCCTTGATCGCGCCCAGCCCGTTGCGTTCGATGCAAGGCACCTGAACCAGCCCGCGGATCGGGTCGCAGGTCATGCCAAGGTGATGTTCCAGCGCGATCTCGGCGGCGTTTTCCACCTGTTCGGGCGTGCCGCCCATCACCGCCGCCAGACCCGCCGCCGCCATGGCGGCAGCCGATCCGACCTCGGCCTGACAGCCGCATTCGGCCCCCGAGATCGAGGCGTTGAACTTGATCAGGCCACCGATCGCGGCGGCGGTCAGCAAGAAATCGGGCACTTTGCTGGCGGTCGCACCGGGCACATGGTCAAGGTAATAGCGCAGCACCGCAGGCACCACGCCCGCCGCGCCGTTGGTCGGCGCGGTCACGACCTGACCGCCTGCCGCGTTTTCCTCGTTCACCGCCATCGCATAGGCGGAAATGCGGTCATTGATCGTGTGCGGGGCCACAAGGTTCAGGCCGCGCTCGCGCTCCAGCGCCGCCCAGATCCCTTTGGCGCGACGCCGCACCTTTAGCCCGCCGGGCAAGATGCCATCGGTCGCAAGGCCGCGCTCGATACAGGCGTTCATCACCTCCCAGATGCGGGCAAGCCCGCGGTCATAGTCATCCGAGGGGTGGCGCGACAACTCGTTGCGGCGTTTCATCTGGGCAATGCTCAGCCCGCTGCGTTCGGCCATCTGCAGCATTTCGACCGCGGTCTTGAACGGGTAGGGCACGGGCGCGCCATCGTCTTGGTCCTTGCCCGCCGCCAGTTCGGCCGCCGTCAGCACAAAACCGCCGCCAACCGAATAATAGGTTTCCTCGACGATCACGTCGCCCTGTGCATCGACCGCGCGGATGATGAGGCCATTGGCATGGCCGGGCAGGTTGGGGCCAAAGTCAAAGACCAGATCCTGCGCAGGGTTGAATTGCAAAAGGCCCAATCCCTCTGGCGTCACCGTCCCTTCGGTCTTGATCCGGTCCAGTTCGGCTTCGGCCTTGGCCGCGTCATAGTCATCGGCGCGGAAACCGGCGAGCCCCAGAATGACAGCGCGGTCTGTGGCATGGCCGACGCCGGTGAAAGCCAGCGATCCGTGCAACACGACCTTTAGCCCATGCGCATGAAAGGGCTGGCGACGCAGGTGGTCCAGAAACATCCGCCCCGCGACCATCGGGCCGATAGTATGCGACGACGAGGGGCCAACGCCCACTTTGAACATGTCGAAAACCGACAGGAACATCAGATTACCGATCCTTTCGCAGCACTCACGGCTGGGGGTTTGAAAAGCCGTGCATCCCAAGCTCTTCGACCTCGGCCACGCGACGGACCGCGGGACGGGCCTCGAAGCGGGCGGCGAAGCGCATCAGGCGCGGCCAGTTGGCGCGCTGATACCAGCTGGCATCGCCGCCATAAAGTGCGGGCCAGCGCAAAAGCATCGCCAGATAACAGGCAAGGATCGAGGGGCCTTCGGCCTCGAGCCACTGTGTGTCGGGGCCGGTTTCCAGCATATCGAACATGGCCGCGACGCGCAGGGCCGTGGCCTTGCGCAATGCGGCGGGTTGGCCGTCAACATCGGCGATGTGCCGTTCGGGGTAGAACAACAACCGCTCGGCCGGATGCAGGCTGTTGGCCAGCCAGAACAGCCATTTCAACGCGCTGGCCCTGCCGGGCGCGTCCGGCGCAGGGAAAAGTCCGGCCTGCGGGTGGCGGTCAGCCAGCCAGAGCAGAATGGCGCCGGTTTCGAATATCGCACCATCGGGCGTTTCCAGAACCGGAATCATGCCATTGGGATTGATCGCCAGATAGGCGGCGGTGCGGTTGTCGCCCGCGTCGATATTGATCGGCGCGAGATCATATTTCAGCCCCGCTTCTTCGAGCGCAAGGCGCACAGCGGTGGCGGCGGTGTCGGCGGCGTGGTGCAGGCGAAATGGTGTGTTCATGGGGCCAACCTATGCCGCGCAGGGGCGGCAGCACAGCCAAATACGACAATTGCGTAAGGAATGAGCCATCCTTCCGACGGTTTTTGCCTGCTGCCCCCTCGCGCCTTGGCGGCTTGGTGACTATAACTTTGGTCAGTGCAACGGAGGTTACCCATGTCTGCCGCCCTCTCGCCCATCGACAAGGCCAAATTCGTCGCCGCCAAGCGCGCGGCCCAATTTGTCGAAAACGGGATGCGGGTCGGGCTTGGCACCGGCTCGACCGCCGCTTGGCTGGTCAAATGCCTTGGCGAACGCGTGCAGGCCGAGGGCCTGCGTATTCAGGGCGTCCCCACCTCCAGCCGCACCGCCTATCTGGCGCGCGAGGTCGGGATCGAGGTGATTTCGCTTGATGAGGCGCGCTGGTTGGATCTGACCATCGACGGCGCCGACGAATTCGATGCCGACCTGCACCTGATCAAAGGTGGCGGCGGGGCGCTCTTGCAAGAAAAGATCGTGGCCACGGCCTCGGACCGGATGATCGTCATTGCCGACGCGACCAAGCAGGTCGACACGCTGGGCGCCTTTCCCCTGCCGATCGAGGTGGTTCCCTTTGGCTGGCAGACCACCAAGACACTGGTCGAGGAATTGTTGACCGGTCTGGACGTGCTGGGCCATACGGCCTCGCTCAGGATGAACGGTGACGCGCCTTTCTACACCGACGAAGGCAACCATATTCTCGATCTGCATCTCAAGCGGATCGGTAACACCCGCCAACTGAGCCTTGTGCTCAATCAGGTGCCGGGCGTGGTCGAGAACGGGCTTTTCATCGATATCTGCGATACGGTGATCATCGGTTATGGCGACGGACGGGTCGAGGTGCATGACGCCGAAGCCGGCGAAATCGACAGCGAGCGTTTCGATTTCCTTGAGACCGACAACATCTTTACCGAGGTCGAGGACTGAATTTGACCTACGATTATGACCTGTTCGTCATCGGTGGCGGCTCGGGCGGGGTCCGCGCCGCGCGCGTGGTGGCCGCCAAGGGCGCGCGTGTGGCGCTGGCGGAATCCAGCCGTATGGGTGGCACCTGCGTGATCCGTGGCTGCGTGCCCAAAAAACTGATGGTTTTCGCGTCCGAATTTGCAGGCCTTGCCGACGAGGCGCGCGCCTATGGCTGGGCAATGGACGCAGGTGGTTTCAACTGGTCGCATTTTCGCGCCATGCTTGACCGCGAGTTGGACCGGCTGGAGGGTGTCTATCGCCGGCTGTTGCAAGGCTCGAATGTCACCATTTACGATGCCCATGCGCGCCTTGACGGGCCGAATGCCGTGGTGCTGGCAACCGGCCAGCGTATCACGGCCCGCCAGATATTGATTGCCACCGGCGGTCATCCGCAGCGACCCGATACGCCCGGGGCAGAGCTTGGCATCGTATCGGACGATATTTTCAACCTGCCCGACCTGCCCGCCCGCATTCTGATTGTGGGCGGCGGCTACATCGCCTGCGAATTCGCGGGCATCCTCAACGGGCTTGGCGCGTCTGTGACGCAGTTTTACCGCGGGGCGGAAATCTTGCGCGGGTTTGACGACGAGGCACGGCGCATGGTCGCCCAAGGCATGACCGATCGCGGCATCGATATTCGCACCGGCACCGAAGCCGTCGCGATGGTGCGCAAGGGTGCGGTGATCCATGTCACCGCCTCGGACGGTAGCACGCTTGAGGTCGATCAGGTGCTATTTGCCACCGGCCGCGCGCCCAATACGCGCGGGCTGGGGCTGGAAACTGCAGGGATTGTCACCGGTCCAAGCGGCGAGATCGTCGTTGACGCCTATTCCGCGACTTCGGTCCCTTCGGTCCATGCGGTGGGTGACGTGACCGACCGCGTCAACCTCACCCCCGTCGCGATCCGCGAAGGCATGGCCTATGCCGAAACGGTTTTCGGGGGCAACCCGACGCCCATCGACCACGATCTGATCCCTTCGGCGGTCTTTACGCAGCCCGAGTTCGGCACCGTGGGTCTGAGCGAAGAGGCCGCGCGCGCGCAAGAGCCGATCGAGGTCTATGCCGCGGCCTTTCGTCCGATGCGGACGAGCTTTGCGGGCAAGGAGGAACGCGTGCTGATGAAGCTGGTGGTCAGCCAGAAAACGCGGCGTGTTCTGGGCTGTCATATCGTTGCGCCGCAGGCCGGCGAGATGATCCAGTTGGCGGGTATCGCCATCAAGATGGGTGCCACGAAAGAAGATTTCGACCGCACGATGGCGGTTCACCCAACCATGGCCGAGGAACTCGTAACCATGAAAGAGCCGGTGCGTCGCGCTTGAAATCGCGGGAAAAGCGCACAACTAGGCAAGGACTGGTCCCAACAGGGGCCGCAACTCAAGGAAAGAACAATGGCCGGTAACAACGGAGGCCCTTGGGGCGGAAACAGGGGCGGTTCCGGAAACGGAGACGATGACGACGACCGTCCGCAGGGCGGGCGACGCCCTGGTGGCGAGCCGCCACCCATCCCCGAAATCGACGAATTGATGAACCGCGGGCGTGAACAGCTGCGCGTGCTGATGGGTGGTCGTGGCGAGGGCGGCAATGGTCGTGGCGGCAATGGCCGCGGCGGCGTGCCGCCTATGCCCACGCGCAACCTTTGGCTCATGACGGGTTTTGCCGCCGTGGTGGCATGGGGCGTTGCGTCCTTCTACACCGTCAAGCCCGAAGAACAGTCGATGGAACTGTTCCTCGGTGCGTTCCACAAGATCGGTGGCCCGGGCCTGCATGTGGCGCCGTGGCCCTTTATCACCGCCGAGGTCGAATCCGTGACCGCCGAGCGCACCATCGACATCGGCACCAGCCGCTCTGGCGAGGATGCGGGCCTGATGCTGACCGGTGATGAAAACATCGTCGACATCGATTTTCAGGTGGTCTGGAACATCAAGGATCTGCAGGACTACAAATTCAACCTTGCCGATCCGCCCATGACCATCGACGCTGTTGCGGAATCCGCCATGCGCGAAATCATTGCGCAATCCGATCTGGCCCCGATCCTCAACCGTGATCGCGGTGCTATTTCGGACCGCCTGACCGAGCTGATCCAGACCACGCTCGACAGCTATCAAAGCGGGGTCAACATCGTCCGCGTCAACTTTGACAAGGCCGACCCGCCCGAGCCGGTGATTGCCTCGTTCCGCAAGGTTCAGGATGCCGAGCAAGAGCGCGACCGCCTGAAAAACGTTGCCGAAGCCTATGCCAATCAGGTTCTGGCGGGCGCCCGCGGTCAGGCCGCGCAGGTGCGCGAACAGGCCGAGGCCTATCGCGCGCAGGTGGTCAACGAGGCAACCGGTCAAGCCAGCCGCTTTAGCGCGGTTCTGGCCGAATATGAAAATGCCCCCGAGGTTACGCGCCGTCGTCTCTATCTTGAAACGATGGAACGTGTGCTTGCGGGCGTGAACCTTGTGGTGATGGACGGCGCAAACGCCGCAAGCGCTGTGCCCTACCTGCCACTCAATGAACTGCCGCGCGCCAATGCGGCCCCTGCCAGCAACGGAGGGTCGAACTGATGCGTCGTTCCGCAATCTCTCTTACGGTTCTGGGTGCGCTTGCCGTGCTGGGCCTTTCGTCGATCTTTATCGTGGACGAGCGCGAAAGGGCGTTGGTCCTTCAATTCGGCCAGATCGTCGAGGTCAAGGAAGAGCCGGGTCTGGGCTTCAAGATCCCGCTGATCCAGCAGGTTGTCCGCTATGACGACCGTATCCTTAGCCGCGAAACCGCTTCGCTCGAAGTCACGCCGCTGGATGATCGCCGACTGATCGTTGACGCCTTTGCGCGCTATCGCATCACCGATGTGCGCAAGTTCCGCGAGGCCGTGGGCGACGGTGGCCTTGATTTCGCCAACCAGCGCATCGATTCCATTCTGCGTGCGGTCACCCGCCGCGTGCTGGGCTCGGTCAGTTCGGGCGATATCCTGTCCGCCAACCGCACACAGTTGATGGCCGACATCCGCAACGACGCCATTAACGAGGCGCAGGCCTTGGGTATTCAGGTCATCGACGTGCGTCTCAAGCGCACCGACCTGCCGCCCGCCAACCTCAACGCCACCTACGAGCGGATGAAGGCCGAGCGCGAACGTATCGCGGCGGATGAAATCGCACGGGGTAACGAGGCCGCCCAGCGCGCCCGCGCCGAAGCCGATCGTCAGGTCGTGCAAGAGGTATCGGCCGCCAACCGCGACGCCGACGTGATCCGCGGTGAGGCCGACGCCGAACGGAACCGCATCTTTGCCGAGGCCTTTGGCAAGGATCCTTCGTTCTTCGACTTCTATCGGTCGATGTCTGCCTATCAGGTTGCGCTGGGTAACGGGAACGCGACGTTCGTTCTTAGCCCCGACGATGATTTCCTGTCGTTCCTGCGTTCGGATCAAGGCAATAGCGGGCGGCAGTGATGCATGATCTGTTTCTCGGTCTGGGGCTCGTCTTCGTGATCGAGGGACTGGTCTACGCGCTGTTTCCGCGGGCGGTCGAAGAGATGCTGGCGCTGATGCGTCAGATGCCCGTCGATACCCGCCGCCTTCTGGGGCTCGCCGCTGTAGCGGCGGGCCTCGTTTTGGTTTGGGCCGCGCGAAACGTCGGGGCCTGATCCATTCACGCCCTGTTGACGCGCCGCGATTGCGGTTTGAGTGGCGCCGGACCGTCCACCGCCCTAGCATTGAAACCAGCGTCCGGTCATCTGGCCGGGCAGACACCGACGACAGGAGAATTTTCCGTGTATTCCAAAGTCATTTCGCGGTCGCTGCCGCGGCGTGAGGATGCGCTGCATGCCTTGGCGGCGCTGGTCCTCGGACTTGCTCTGGCGATGGTGCAGGCCTTGCCCGCCCCTGCGCAGGACCGGCCCGCCAGTTTTGCGGATCTGGCCGAAAAGGTCAGCCCCGCCGTGGTCAATATCACCACGACCACCGTGCTGCCCGGACAGAGCGGCCCCATGGGGCAGGTTCCCAAGGGTTCGCCTTTTGAAGATTTCTTCAACCAGTCGCCAGACCAGTTCGGCGATATGGCCCCGCAGCGCGAACAGGCGCTGGGGTCGGGCTTTGTGATTTCGGCAGATGGCTATGTGGTGACCAACAACCACGTCATCGAAGGCGCTGACGAGATCATGATCGAGTTCTTCTCGGGCGAGACGAAACCCGCGACCGTGGTCGGCACCGACCCCAATACCGATATCGCGCTGCTCAAGGTCGATGCGACCGATCTGCCTTTTGTGACGCTTGGTGACAGCGATACGGCCCGCGTAGGTGACTGGGTTCTGGCCGTCGGCAACCCGCTGGGTCAGGGGTTCTCGGTTTCGGCCGGCATCGTTTCGGCCCGCAACCGCGAGCTGTCAGGGACCTATGACGACTTCATCCAGACCGACGCGGCCATCAACCGCGGCAACTCGGGCGGTCCGCTCTTTAACCTCGACGGTCAGGTGATCGGCGTGAACACCGCGATCCTCAGCCCCAATGGCGGCTCTATTGGCATCGGTTTTTCGATGGCCTCGAATGTGGTCAAAAAGGTCGTGAACCAGTTGCAGCAATTTGGCGAAACACGCCGTGGCTGGCTGGGCGTGCGTATTCAGGACGTCACCCCCGACATGATCGGCGCCATTGCCGGTCTGGAAGAGGCCAAGGGCGCGCTTGTCACCGATGTCCCCGAGGGTCCCTCGCGCGATGCGGGGATCGAGGCGGGTGACGTGATCGTCACCTTTGACAATGTGACCGTGAACGATACGCGCCATCTGGTGCAGATCGTGGGCGACGCTGAAGTGGGCAAGGCCGTGCCGGTTTCGGTCCTGCGTGACGGCAAGATGGTCGAGATTACGGTGACCCTTGGCCGCCGTGAAACAGCCGAGGCCGCAAATGCGCCCGCCACCGCGCCTCAGGCACTGCCCGCCGGCGAGGTGCTAGGCCTGCAGGTCGAACCCGTCAGCCCCGAACTGCAACAGCAGTTTGGCCTTGATGGGACCGATGGTCTGGTGGTGACCGCCGTTGACCCGTTGTCGGCCGCGGCTGACAAGGTGATCCAACCCGGTGATCTGATCGTCGAGGCCAGCCAGCAACCGGTCGCTACGCTGGCCGATCTGCAAGCCCAGATCGCCGAAGCGCAGAGCGCGGGGCAGAAATC
>JAHEBS010000059.1 GCA_024642145.1 Marivivens sp. | reverse complement strand
GGGCACCTCGCCATACATGACTTCGCCGGTTTCGCGATCGACGATCTTGGTGGATTTGCCGATAAAGACGCCCATTCCCAGAACCGAACCTTCGCGCACGATGCAGCCTTCGACGACCTCGGACCGCGCGCCGATAAAGCAGTTGTCCTCGATGATGGTCGGGCCAGCCTGCATCGGTTCCAGCACGCCGCCAATGCCCACGCCGCCTGACAGATGCACGTTCTTGCCGATTTGCGCGCAGGAACCCACGGTGGCCCAGCCGTCAACCATTGTGCCCTCATCGACATAGGCACCGATGTTGACGAAGGACGGCATCAGGACCACGCCCTTGCCGATAAAGGCCGAACGGCGGACAATTGACCCCGGCACGGCGCGAAAACCGGCCGCGCGCCATTGGTTCTCGCCCCATCCCTGCCATTTCGACGGAACCTTGTCCCACCAGTTCGCGCCGCCATTCGAGCCCGAGATTTCGTGCATATCCGTCAGGCGGAAGGACAGCAAAACCGCCTTTTTGGCCCATTGGTTCACATGCCAGTTGCCATCTGCCTGCCGCTCGGCCACGCGCAGGCGGCCAGCGTCGAGCGCGGTCAGCGTGGCCTCGATCGCGTCGCGGGTTTCGCCCTTGGTGGCGGGCGAGATGCCATCGCGGGCTTCCCATGCGGCTTCGATGGCGGTCTCTAGTGCGGCGTTCGACATGGTGGTTCTTTCTCTGGATGCGGTCGCGGGACTATGGCCGAGGCCAATCCTTTGCACAATTGCGCGATCCGCCCTTGGCCTCAACCCCGTGCGATGCGATGTGTTGTGACAAGATGACGGAGAATGACATGAACGATCCGCGCACGCATATCTTCCCACACAGCAAACAAGACGTGACCGCTGCCCGCGAGTTGCCTGAGACCGATCAGACACGCTCGCCCTCTTACAAACTCGCCTTTATGGACGACGCCCTTCTGCTGCGCGAGGAATTGCGGCCCGTGCGGTTCCAGTTGGAACTGCTCAAGACCGAGATGGCCATGGACGAGGCCGGTATCAATTCGACCGTGGTGCTGTTTGGCGGTGCGCGCATCCCCAACCCCGAACACCCCGAGGCCGCGTCGAACCCCGCTCTGGTCAAGCTGATCCCCTATTACCAAGAGGCGCGCAAACTGGCGCGGATGGTGACCGAGGAATCCCAGCGTCACCACGATGGCTGCGAACGCGTCATTGTCACGGGTGGCGGCCCGGGTGTGATGGAGGCTGGCAATCGCGGCGCTGCGGATGCCGGTGGACGGTCTATCGGATTGAATATCGTCTTGCCGCACGAACAGGTGCCCAACGCCTATGTGACGCCAGAGCTTTGTTTCAACTTTCACTACTTCGCCATTCGCAAGATGCATTTCCTGATGCGCGCCAAGGCGATCTGCGTCTTTCCGGGCGGCTTTGGCACGCTGGACGAATTGTTCGAGGCTCTGACGCTGATCCAGACTGGGCGCATGGCCCAAGTGCCGGTGCTGCTGTTTGGCCGTGAATTCTGGCGCAATGTCCTGAACCTCGAGGCGCTGGTCGAGGCGGGCACCGTTTCAGCGGATGATCTGAAACTGTTCCGCTATGTCGAAACCGCCGAAGAGGCGATCAGTGCCATGAATGACTGGCCGGATGCTGGCGTGCGGCGCGGCACGATTCCGGGTCGATGATGACGCCGTTCTGGGTGGTTATGGGCGTTTCGGGCGCGGGCAAGACCGAGGTCGGCCGTGCGCTGGCCGGACGCATGGGTTGGGATTTTATCGATGCCGACGATTATCACCCGCCCGCAAATGTCGAACGCATGCGGCAGGGTCTGCCGCTTGATGACGCCATGCGCGGGCCATGGTTCGACCGGCTGATCACAGTCGCTGCTCAGGCCCAGCGGCCTACGGTCATGGCCTGTTCCGCGTTGAAGCGGGCCTACCGTGACAGGTTGCGCGCCGGCATCGCTGGCTATCATCTGATCTATCTTGACGCCCCGCGCGAGGTGGTCTTGCCGCGTATCGCCGCGCGCAAGGGCCACTATTTCGACCCGACGCTGCTCGATAGCCAATACGCCGCACTGGAACCGCCAACGCCGGACGAAGGCGCGGTTGTTCACGGGATAGATGAATCCATCGACGAAATCGCCGCTGCGCTGGCCGCGAAGCTGGTCTAGCCGGTCAAAGAACCGGCGGGCAATTCGGGGGATTGGCCGGCAGGTTCAGACGCACCGGATTAGCCACGATGTGCCAGTTGGTTTTGCCGCGCGCATAGGTGCAGCCGCCCGCCGTGGTGTAGAAATCGCCCGTCACCGACTCGGGTGGGCGTTGGTTGTTGGCATAGTCGAAATTGGCGCCGCCCGCGCAGGCACCAAGCAGCGCCACGGCGGACAGGATCGTTACACGGAGCATTTTGGTCCTCGCAAACATGGTCGCGAGGACTATCCCGTGAATGTGTTAATTTTTGGTCGGGATCAGTAGTCCAGATCCTGAACGCTCAGCGCATTTTGCTGAATGAACGCACGCCGCGGTTCAACTTCGTCACCCATCAGCTTGGTGAACAGATCGTCCGCTTCGTTGGCGTCATCAATCCGCACTTGCAACAAGGTCCGCGCTTCGGGGTCGAGCGTGGTTTCCCACAGTTGTCCGGGGTTCATTTCGCCCAGACCCTTGTAGCGTTGCAGCGCCAGACCCTTTTCGCCCTCGGCCAGAATCGCCGACAGCAGATCTAGCGGACCGTGGATCGCCTGCGTGCGGTCCTTGCGGATCAGCTGGGCGGTCTGGTTATAGACCTCTTGCAGCGAAACAGTCAGGGCGCCGGTGCGGCGCGCCTCGCCCGAGCGCAACATGGCGCCATCAAGTGTGCGCACCTCTTCCACGCCGCGCACCATGCGCGCTAGCCGGATGCCGTGATCCTCGGTCATGCGGCCTTGCCAGCCGCGTTCATATTCCAGAGCGATCTCGTCAAGCCGCGCCGCCACGTCATTGGCCACGCCTTGCAAATCATCATCCACCGCACCAGACATGAAGGCGCCCGCGATCGCGGCCTGTTCCAGTATGTGACGGGGGTAATGGGTCGGGAAGGCCTCGACCACGCGCCGCAGGGTGCGCGCCTCGTCGACAACGCGCAACAGGTCGGCGCCCGCAATCTCGGCGCCGTTGCCCAGCCGCAGCACGGCGCCGTCCACGCCCTGCTCGATCAGGTAATCGTCCAGCGCCGCCTGATCCTTGAGGTAGACCTCGGATTTGCCGCGCGCGACCTTATAAAGCGGCGGCTGCGCGATATAGACAAAGCCGCCCTCGATCAGTTCGGGCATCTGCCGGAAGAAGAAGGTCAGCAAAAGCGTGCGGATATGCGCGCCGTCCACGTCTGCGTCAGTCATGATGACGATCTTGTGGTAGCGCAGCTTGGCGATGTTGAATTCGTCGCGCCCAATGCCGGTGCCAAGCGCCATCACAAGGTTGCCGATCTCTTGGCTGGCCAGCATCCTGTCGAACCGCGCGCGTTCCACATTCAGGATCTTGCCGCGCAAAGGCAAAACTGCCTGCGTGCGTCGGTCACGACCCGTCTGGGCCGAACCGCCGGCGCTGTCACCCTCGACAAGGAATACCTCGGTCTTTGACGGGTCGCGTTCCGAACAATCCTTGAGCTTTCCAGCGAGGAAGTTCACATCCATCGCCGTCTTGCGCCGCGTCAGTTCGCGCGCCTTGCGCGCGGCCTCGCGGGCCATGGCGGCCTCGAGGATCTTGCCGACAATGTTCTTGGCGGCTGCGGGGTTTTCCTCGAACCACTCGGACAGTTTTTCACCCACAAGGTTTTCGACCGCAGGACGAACCTCGGACGAAACCAGCTTGTCCTTGGTCTGTGACGAGAATTTCGGATCCGGCACTTTGACCGACAGCACGCAGGTCAGACCCTCGCGGGCGTCGTCACCGGTAAAATCGATCTTTTCGCGCTTGGCGATGCCGCTGTCTTGCGCGTATTTCGTCAGCGTCCGCGTCAATGCGGCGCGGAAACCGGCAAGGTGGGTCCCACCGTCACGCTGGGGGATGTTGTTGGTAAAGGGCAGCACCGTTTCGTGGTAGGTATCGTTCCACCACATCGCAACTTCGACGCCGATCCCGCTGCGCTCGCCCGTCATGAAAATGGGTTCGGGCAGCATCGCGTGCTTGGACCGGTCAAGGTATTTGACGAACTCGCGCACGCCGCCGTCGTAATAAAGCTCGGACCGCAACGCCACAGCGGGGCGTTCGTCCTCAAGAATGATGCGGACGCCGGAATTCAGGAAAGCCAGTTCGCGCAGACGGCGCTCCAGCGTCTCGAAACTGAATTCAAGATCCGAGAAGGTAAAGCTTGGGTCGTTGACCTTGGCGGCCGCCAGAAACCGGACCTCGGTCCCCTTTTCACCGGGGGCGGCAACGCCGACTTCACGCAGGCTCTCGGTCGTGTCGCCATGCTCGAATTTGGCGAAGTATTCTTTGCCGTTGCGCCAGACACGCAGTTCCAGCCACTCCGACAACGCGTTCACCACCGAAACGCCCACGCCGTGCAGGCCGCCCGAAACCTTGTAGCTGTTCTGGTCGAACTTACCGCCCGCGTGCAGCTGGGTCATGATGACCTCGGCCGCGGAAACGCCTTCGGAGGCGTGCATATCAACCGGAATGCCCCGCCCGTTGTCGCGCACAGAAACCGAGCTGTCGGCGTGAATTTTGACCCGCACAAAGTCCGCGTGGCCGGCCAGCGCCTCGTCGATGCCGTTATCGACGACCTCGTAAACCATATGGTGCAGACCCGAGCCATCGTCGGTGTCACCGATATACATGCCAGGCCGCTTGCGCACAGCCTCCAAGCCCTTGAGAACTTTGATGGAATCGGCGCCGTATTCGGCTTGGTTCGGTGCGTTGTCGGACATGCCGCCTCACTACGTCTGAAGTCACCGAAATATAGGGTTTTACGCCAGGGATGTCACGGCGAAACCCCAATATTTTGTGGTTTGCGGTTGATCAGATCAGGGGCAACACAAGACCCACGGCCACCAGCAGGCCACCAGCAATCATATTGGTGCGTCGCACCGCGCCGGGGCTGCGCAGGAACCGCCGCAGACGGTCGGCAAAGAACGACAGACACAGGTTGCCGCACAGCGGGATCAACGAAGACACGGCGCAAATCGCCACAATGTCCCAGCCGTTCAGTCGCGTGATGTCGAAAAAGCCAGGCAGCATCCCCATGTAGAACAGGATCGCCTTGGGGTTCCCGATAATCACCATGACGCCAGCGGCAAAGCCCGCCCAGCGCCCGGGACGTGTCAGGCGACTGTCAGAACCGATCTGCTTGTCCGCCGAGCGGATCACCAGAATACCCATCAAGATAAACGTGGCGGCGGCAATCCAGCGCAGGACATGCAAGAAGTCGCCGTAGATCGACAGCACCCAGCTGACGCCCAGAATGGCCAGCGCGGGCCAGAGTATATCGCCCAGCACCACGCCCACGGCCAAGGGCCACGCCGCCGCAAACCCGCCCGCCATGGCGCGCGCCAACAGCGCGACCCAGACAGGGCCGGGGGTCAAAAACAGCAACAAGATACCAAAGGCGTAAAAGGCGAGGTCATTGAGCGCGATGGTCATGTTGGTATCCGGTTTGCCTGACGCGCCAGCGTTAGAACTTGTGCCCCAGCAAGTCGAGAGGCTGCGCACCATCCCAAGGCCTGTTCCCAAGCGGCAGCACCATCAGCCCACCATCGGCGCCGGTCTTGACCGCACCGGTCCACGCGCCGTCAAGCGTGAGATAGGTGACCACGTTCGGCTGCGCCACAAACCCATGCGCCGCGTAAAGCGGCCTATCCCCGAACAACAGCACAAACACCGCCCCCATGGCGCGCGCCTCGTCGATCACAGCCTCAAGCAGGCGCCCCGCGATGCCTTGGCCCCGCCGCTGCGGGTCTGTCGCGACCTCGGCCAATCCGGCAATCGGCACCAGCGCCGCGCCAAGACGAATATCGCGATAGCAAAGCGCCATATGGCCGACGATTGCATCGCCCTCTCTGGCCACCAGTCGCACGTGATGGCGTTGCTGATAATAGGATCGCCCGCCAAAATCCGTGTCGAAACAGCGGGTCAAAAGCACGGCGATGGCGGTCTCGTCGGGCGCTGAAAGACGGGTTTCCTCGATCCGGTCAATCTGCATCATCCGCTCTCCACCATCGAAACGCCGTCCCTTTCCATCACGGACAGATGCTGGGCGCGGGTCCCGAGTTCGGCAAATAATTCCGGCCCCGTTCCCGTCATCCATGCCTGCGCCCCCAGAGCGCAGATTTCATCATAAAGTGCCGCGCGGCGGTCGGCGTCCAGATGCGCTGCGACCTCATCCAACAGCAGGATCGGCGTGCCCGCCTCGGTGGCAAGCGCGCGGGCATTGGCAAGGATAAGCGAGATCAAGAGCGCCTTTTGCTCACCCGTGGAACAGGCCGAAGCGGGCAGATCCTTGGCGTGATAGATCGCTGTCATGTCAATACGATGCGGCCCGACCAGCGTGCGCCCCGCCGACATGTCGCGCGCCCTGCCTGACGCCAGCGCCGCCGCCAGATCGGCGGCGGTTTCTGGCAGATCACCTTCGGGATGGGTCAGCGTCAGATCGGCGGCCGGAAAGGCGGTATCAGCGGCACTTTGCGCGGCGGTCAGCGCGGCCAGCGCGGCACGGCGATTGACCATCAGCGCGGTCCCCGCCTCGGCCATCTGCGCCTCAAGCGCCAGATACCAATGCGCGTCGCGCACCATGTCCTTGAGCAGGCGGTTGCGTTCACGCATGGCCTTGTCATAGGCAAGTGCTGCTTCGGCATGGGCGGGTTCGAAGCTCATGGTGGCGCGGTCCAGAAAACGCCTGCGCCCCTCGGCCCCTTCGATCCAGAGCCGGTCCATCGCCGGCACCAGCCACAAGACACGCGCCACGCGCCCCAGTCCCGCCTGCGGCGCGGCCTTGCCATCGATACGCACGGACCGCCCCTCGCCCGACTGGGCGGTGGTCTCGACCTCATGCGCGCCCTCGGCGCCTGTGACCACGGCCGCGATTTTCCACGCGCCACCGCCACCTTGCCGCGCCAAATCGTCTGCCAAAGCCCCGCGCAGACCACGGCCTGGTGACAGCAGCGAGATCGCTTCGAGGATATTGGTCTTACCCGCGCCATTGGCCCCGTGGATCGCCACGGGCCGCGCATCCACGCCCAGCCGCAGCGCCGCATGGCTGCGGAACTGCAAGACCGTCAGTTCGGATAGCGCAAAGGCGGTCATCCGGCCTCCCTGCCCCTAAAGGGGCGGCGTGGCGTCAAACGCGCATCGGCATGACGACGTAGACCGCGCTGGTGTCGCCGCCTTCGCGGACCAAGGCGGGGTCGCCCGAGGTGTTGAACATAAAGACCGCGTTTTCGCGTTCCACCTGACTGGCGATTTCCAGCAGGTATTTGGCGTTGAACCCGATCTCTAGCCGTTCGTCGTTATAGGCGACGGCCAGTTCCTCTTCTGCGGCACCGCTGTCGGGTGCGTTGACCGACAGAACCAGACGGTCTTCGTCAATCGACAGTTTGACCGCACGCGAGCGTTCGGATGACACGGTGGCCACGCGATCAACCGCCCGCGCGAATTCGGCCGCGTCAACCTCGAGCCGGCGCGTGTTGCCTGCGGGAATGACGCGCGTGTAGTCGGGGAAGGTGCCGTCGATGACTTTGGAGGTCAGCGTGATCGCGGGCGTGGCAAAGCGGATCTTGGTCTCGGATACGGAAACCGCGATCTGGGTATCGTCATCGTCCAACAGTTTGCGCAACTCGCCCACGGTCTTGCGCGGCACGATCACGCCGGCCATGCCCTCGGCGCCAGCCGGCAGATCGGCATCGATGCGCGCCAGACGATGACCGTCGGTGGCCACGCAACGCAGCACCTTGCGACCATCGCTGTCAGAGACATGCATATAAACGCCGTTGAGGTAATAGCGGGTCTCTTCGGTCGAGATCGCGAATTTCGACTTGTCGAACAAGCGGCGCAGCACGGGCGCGGGGGCCGCGAAATTGGCCGCATATTCGGACGAGGCCATCACGGGGAAATCTTCTTTGGGTAGCGTAGCGAGGCTAAAGTTCGACCGACCCGCCTCGATCGACAGGCGGCCCGTCTGACCGTTTTCGGTCAGCGTAACCAGCGCGCCATCGGGCAGCTTTCGCACGATTTCGTTCAGCGTGACCGCCGACACCGTGGTGGCGCCCGCGCGCTCGACTTTGGCGGGGGCGCGATCGACCACTTCGATATCAAGGTCGGTGGCACGGAACTGCACCGTGTCGCCCTCGGCCTCGATCAACACGTTGGCGAGGATCGGAATCGTGTTGCGACGTTCGACCACCGATTGCGCCTGCGCCACCGCCTTGAGGAGTGCGCCACGTTCGATGCTGAATTTCATTGGTCTTGCTCCACTGATGCCGGACCCTCACGCCGGGAGGGAAAACCTATCCGGTTTCACCCGCCGCACAAGCCCTTTTTGGCCTGTTTCGCCCGCATTGCGGGTCGTTGCAAGGGTCTGGTGCGCTCAGCCTTCCAACGCGCGGCGCAACAACTCCAGATCGTCGGCGATCTGGCTGTCCTTTGCGCGCAGTTCCTCGATCTTGCGCACGCCATGCATGACCGTGGTGTGGTCACGCCCGCCGAACCTGCGACCGATTTCGGGCAGGCTGCGGTTGGTCAGTTGCTTGCATAGGAACATGGCCACCTGACGCGGGCGGGCATAGGCGCGCAGACGCTTGGGGCCGATCATGTCCGAGAGGCGGATGTTGTAGTGATCCGAAACCTTGCGCTGGATTTCCTCGACCGTGATCTTGCGGTCCGAGGCGCGCAGGATGTCCGACAAACAGTCCTGCGTCAGTTCCAGCGTGATTTCACGCCCGACCAGCGAGGCAAAGGCGAAAAGCCGCGTCAGCGCGCCTTCCAGAACGCGCACGTTGGTGGAAATGCGATGGGCCAGAAACTCCAACACGCCGGGCGCCAGCGTCAGGCCCGGATATTGGCCACGGTAAAGCTCGACCTTGGTCTGCAAGATCCCAAGCCGCAACTCGTAGTCGGTCGGGTGCAGGTCCACCACCAACCCGCACTGCAGGCGCGAACGGATCCGGTCCTCGAGATCCTTGATCTCGCCCGGCGCGCGGTCAGCAGAGATGATGATCTGCTTTTGCCCGTCAACCAAGGCGTTGAAGGTATGGAAGAATTCTTCCTGCGTCGAATCCTTGCCCGCGATGAATTGCACGTCATCGACCATCAGCACATCGACCGACCGGAACATCTGCTTAAAGTCGATCATGCGGCGTTCGCGCAGCGCGGTGATAAAGCGGTACATGAATTGCTCGGCCGACAGATAGAGCACATTCAACTCGGGATCGCGCGCGCGCAATTCGTGCGCGATGGCGTGCATCAAGTGGGTCTTGCCCAGTCCGACGCCGCCGTAAAGGAACAGCGGGTTAAACGTCACAGGGCCACCCTCGGCCACGCGGCGCGCAGCGGCATGGGCCAGTTCGTTGGGTTTGCCCACCACGAAACGGTCAAAGGTGAACCGCGGGTCCAATCCGGCGCCGGCCTGATTTTCGGCGGCTTCGGGCTCGGCCTCGCGCGTAGGGCGGGCGGTCGCTTGAACGGCAGGCTGGCTTTGGCCCGCAGGTGCGAAATGCAGACGGCGGGCGGCAGCGCCGGAACGGCCCAGCAAATAGATGATCTGCTCGCCAAAGTTTTGTTGGACGTAATTGCCGATGAACGTCGTCGGCACCGCAAAGGTTGCGACCTCATCCTTGATGCCGACGAATTCGAGAGGCTCAATCCAGCTCTGATACGAATTTTTGCCAATCGTCGTGCGAAGCGCAGCCCGCACGTCACCCCAAATTTCAACCGTCATGTTTGCCTTCACTTCGTCCCCGGACCGGCCTGCCCGCCAGCCCCTATTTTTCACGGTCGCACCAACCGGAGAACGAAACCGCAATGCGGTCCGCCGACCCCCTTCTGCAAAGAGGACCAGCCAGCCGGGGCAAGCCCGGATTCGTCTTCAAATGAAGCCCAGCGCAAAACCAGCCCGAAAGGCCTGCCTGTCGCCAGAGCGCTTCATCCACCCCCAGGTCGATGTGAATCGCACCGTGAACCTAGCCAAGTGAAAGGCGCGCATTCAACTGAACAACGCGCTTGACTCGGGGGTGCGCGAAAAAGAATCTCGACGGCCCCCGATTTTTTCAATGTCCACGTCGGGTGTGTTGCCAAAAAGCAAAAGGGCGGCCCGATCGGACCGCCCTCGTATTTTTACACTTTTGCGACCAAAGGCCGCGAGTCGGGGCTTAGCCCAGAACCTTCACACGGTGTGCGAGGCGCGACATTTTGCGTGCGACGGTGTTCTTGTGCAGAACGCCCTTGGTCACACCGCGCGCCAGTTCCGGCTGGGCGGCAGTCAGAGCGGCGGCCGCAGCGGCCTTATCGCCAGAGGCCAGTGCCTCTTCGACCTTGCGGAGGTAGGTGCGGATGCGCGAACGGCGCATCTTGTTGATAGCAAAGCGGGCTTCGCTCTGGCGAGCGCGCTTTTTGGACTGGTCGGTATTTGCCATGTTTTCGGTCCCTAGGGTTGGGTCAATTCAATACTAAAACGCGATCGTCCCACCCCGGGTTCAAAACCGGTGATTCTGGCCAAAGCGGGCCTCACGCGCATGGATGGCGGTGCTTTAGGCCAATTCCCTTGCCATGGAAAGCCCCGCAATGCGGGAAATTCGGGCGAAACTGGCCTGAAAAGCCGTTTTTAGCGGTCGCGGAACTGGGCGACGCGCTTTTCCTTGAAGGCGGCCATGCCCTCTTTCTGGTCCTCGGTCGCGAAAAGCCCATAGAACGCGCGGCGCTCGTAGATCAAACCTTCGGCCAAGGTGGTCTCGAAGGCGCGATTTACGGCGTCCTTGGCGATTGCGGCGGTCACCATCGATTTCTCGGCGATCTTGAGTGCGGCACCAAGTGATTCTTCACGCAGCTTTTTCAGCGGCACGACGCGGCTCACCAGACCCGAACGTTCGGCTTCGGCTGCGTCCATGAAACGGCCGGTCAGGTTCATATCCATAGCCTTGGACTTGCCCACATAGCGCGCCAGACGCTGGGTGCCGCCCATGCCGGCGATGACACCAAGGTTGATCTCGGGCTGGCCGAACTTGGCGTTGTCGGCGGCGATGATGAAATCGCAAAGCATCGCCAATTCGCAGCCGCCGCCCAGCGCATAGCCCGCCACCGCGCCGATGATCGGCTTGCGGATGGCGCTGATGCGGTTGGCTTCGCGGGCGAACATCGCGTCGGTGGTGACATCGACAAAGCTCTTGTCGGCCATTTCGTTGATGTCGGCGCCAGCGGCGAACGCCTTTTCCGAGCCGGTGACAATGATGCAGCGCACCTTGTCGTTGCAGTCAGCCTCTTCCAGCGCATCGCAAAGCTCGCTCAGCAGTTGCTGGCTGAGGGCGTTCATTGCTTCGGGGCGGTTGAGCGTGATGGTCGCGACATAGTCGGCGATATCCACCAGAATCGTTTCGTAGGCCATGGGTGCCTCTTGGTTTCGGTTGCGCGTTGGATAGCACCCCCAGAGGGCCGATCAAGTCATCTTTGGCACAGGGGGCAGGCGTAGGTGGACCTGCCGCCCTGTGTGAACCGTGCAATCGTGCCACCGCAACCAGCCGTTCGGCAGGGCTGCCCCTCGCGGTCGTAGACTTTGAAATCGTGTTGGAAATAACCCAATTCGCCGTCTGCCTGACGATAGTCCTTCAGTGACGATCCGCCTGCCGCGATCGCCTCGTCCAGCACCTGCCGGATAATCGGCACCAATCGCTCCAGTTCCGCCGCGTCAATCGCGCCAGCCAGCCGTTTCGGGTCGATATGGGCACGATAAAGCGCCTCGCAGACGTAAATATTGCCCAGACCGGAAACGATTCGCTGATCCAGCAGCGCGGTCTTGATGGGCGATTTTCGCCCCTGAAGCCGTGCGCCCAGATAGGCCGCGTCAAAACGGTTGCCCAAGGGTTCCGGCCCCAGATCGCGCAAGAGCCAGTGGCCTTCGGCACCCGCTGTGGGCATCAGGTCCATGGCCCCGAAACGGCGCGCATCGTTAAAGGTCACGCGCGCGCCGCTTGCCATGTCGAACACCACATGGTCGTGCTTTTGCGGCGCGGGATGATCGGTGGCCACGCCGGTATTCTGGTGGAAATCGCCCAATATCCGGCCCGAAACCAGCATGCGCCCCGACATCCCCAGATGCACCAGCAGCGTCTCGCCGGTATCAAGGTCCGCCATCAGGTATTTGGACCGCCGCCAGAGCCGCGTGACGGTGGCCCCCGTCAGGCGCGCCGCCATCCTGTCGGGAAAAGGCCAGCGCAGGTCCGGTCGGTTCACCGCGACATGGGCGATCCGTTGCCCTTCCATCGCGGGCACGAGGCCGCGACGGACTGTCTCGACTTCGGGCAATTCGGGCATGGCGGGCTTCCTATCACGGGGGTCACGGTGTATGCCGCTTGGGAAATCAGCAAACCGCCGCCGTGCAAGGACCGCAAGACCCCATGTCCGAAGAAAACACCACCCATTTCGGCTATGAGACCGTGCGCGAGGCCGAAAAGGCCGGAAAGGTGCGGGGCGTCTTTACCTCGGTCGCCAGCCGCTATGACGTCATGAACGACGTGATGTCAGCGGGTATCCACCGTCTGTGGAAAGACGCGATGATGGATTGGCTCGCGCCGCGCCCGGGGCAGCGGCTGCTTGATGTGGCGGGCGGCACGGGCGATATTTCCTTCCGTTTCCTCAAACGCGCGGGCCGTGGCCATGCAACGGTGCTGGACCTGACGGAATTGATGCTGATCGAAGGCCGCAAGCGTGCCGATGCAGAATCACTGGCTGGTAGCCTTGACTGGGTGGTGGGCGACGCGATGGCGCTGCCTTTTGCCGATAACACCTTTGATGTTTACACGATCAGCTTTGGCATCCGAAACGTGACCCGCCCCCAAGAGGCGCTGAACGAGGCCTATCGCGTGCTGAAACCCGGTGGTCGCCTGATGGTGCTGGAATTCAGCCGCGTGCCCAACCCGCTGTTGCGGCAGATGTATGACCTCTATTCCTTCAACGTGATCCCCAAGATGGGCGAGATCATCGCCTCGGACCGCGCCAGCTATCAGTATCTGGTCGAGTCGATCCGCAAGTTTCCCGATCAGGAAACCTTTCTCGGGATGATCCGCACGGCGGGCTTTGCCAACGCAAGCTACCGCAACATGACGATGGGCGTGGCCTGTCTGCATTCCGGCTGGAAGGTCTGATCCTTGCGCGGTCCGCACAATATCATCCGACTGGCCCGCACGGGCGCCACGCTGGAACGCACCGGCGCCATGCCGGTTTTGTTAGAAGCCTTCGAGGTCGGACCGCTGCTGCGGCTGGCGATCCGCGCGCTGGGCTGGCCCGTGCAATGGCTGGGCTATCGCGGCGATCAGGCAATGCCGCCCGTGACGCGCGCGCTGACCGCGCTCGGCCCCGCCTATATCAAGTTCGGTCAGGTGCTTTCGACCCGCCCCGACGTGGTCGGCGGCGAACTGGCCGTGCAACTGCGCGTGCTGCAAGACCGCCTGCCGCCCTTTTCGCTGGCCGAGGCCCGCGCCGAGATCGAGCGCGAGCTTGGCCGCCCTGCGGACGAGTTGTTCGAAAACCTGTCCGAGCCCGTGGCCGCGGCCTCGATCGCGCAGGTCCACAAGGCACGTCTGTCCGACAGCGGTGAAGACGTCGCCGTCAAGGTTCTGCGCCCGGGGATCGAGCGCGCCTTTCGCCGCGATCTGGATGCGTTCTATTTTGCCGCACGGATGATCGAGGCGCTGTCGCCCGCCTCGCGCCGTTTGCGCCCCATCGATGTGATCGAACATTTCGACCGTGGCGTGATGCAAGAGCTGGACCTGCGTCTGGAAAGCGCCTCGGCCTCGGAATTTGCCGCCAATACCGGAGCGGACGAGGGGCTTGCGATTCCCAAGATCAAATGGGGCCTCTCCAGCCGGCGCGTGATGACCATGGGCTGGGCCGAAGGCATTCCTCTGGGCGATAACGATGCGCTGGATGCCGCGGGCCATGACCGCAAGGCGCTGGGCGCGCGGGTCTTGCAACTGTTCCTCAGCCACGCGCTGCGCGACGGTCTGTTCCACGCCGACATGCATCAGGGCAACCTCAAGGTCGCGCCGGACGGCACCTTGCTGGCCTATGACTTTGGCATCATGGGGCGGATCGACGAATACACGCGCCGTGTCTACGCCGAAATCCTTTACGGCTTTATCAAGCGCGACTACCGCCGCGTGGCCGAGGTGCATTTCGAGGCGGGTTATGTCCCTGCCGACCGCGATGTCGAGGAATTCGCCAGCGCGCTGCGCGCCGTAGGCGAGCCG
>JAHEBS010000058.1 GCA_024642145.1 Marivivens sp. | reverse complement strand
TCTCTTTGAGGATCGCGCGCGCGATCTCGTTCTTTTGCAAGGTCAAATGTGCGGGCACGGTCTCGATCCAGGCATAGGCCTCTTTGATCGACATCTGCACCAGTTCGCCCACATGCAGACCCGCGATCTTGACCGCCAGAGCCTCGGGCCGCAGACGGTAGCCACTGCAATCGCTGCAGGGGCGGTTGTTCTGGTATTGCTCGATCTCTTCGCGCATCCACGCGCTGTCTGTTTCGCGGTAGCGGCGTTCCATATTGGGAATCACGCCTTCAAAAACCCGCGTCACCTCGTAAACGCGCCCGCCTTCGTCATAGCGAAACTTGATCTCTTCCTCGCCAGACCCGTAAAGCACTGCCTTTTGCGCCAGTTCGGGCAGGTCTTTCCAGCGTGCGGATTTGTCGAAACCATAGTGCCGCGACAGGGCGTCGATGGTCTGGGTGATATAGGGCGATTTGCTCTTGGCCCAATTGGCCAGAGCGCCCTTGTTCAGCGGTATCGTGACATCCGGCACGATCAGCCGTTCATCAAAGAAAAGCTCGACCCCCAGACCATCGCATTTCGGGCAGGCGCCAAAGGGGGCGTTGAACGAAAACAGGCGCGGCTCGATTTCGGGGATGGTAAAGCCCGAGACCGGACAGGCGAATTTCTCGGAAAAGACGATCCGTTCGGGTTCGCCCTCGGTGGGCGCGGTTTCCAGAATCGATATCCCGTCGGCAAGGTTCAGCGCGGTGCGAAAACTGTCGGCAAGCCGCGTTTCCAGCCCTTCGCGCACCACGATGCGGTCAACCACCACGTCGATGTCATGGCGAAAGTTCTTTTCCAGTGTCGGCGGCTCGTCCAGTTCATAGAATTGGCCATCCACCTTGACCCTTTGAAAGCCCTGTTTGCGCAACTCGATGAATTCTTTGCGGTATTCACCCTTTCGGTCGCGGATGACGGGTGCCAGCAAATAGCCGCGCGTGCCCTCGGGCAGGGCCATCACGCGATCCACCATGTCCTGGACCTGCTGCGCCTCGATCGGCAGGCCGGTCGCGGGGCTATAGGGCGTGCCCACGCGGGCAAAGGCCAAACGCAGGTAATCGTAGATCTCGGTCACGGTGCCCACGGTCGAACGCGGGTTCTTGGACGTGGTTTTTTGCTCGATTGAAATCGCGGGGCTGAGGCCGCTGATATGATCGACATCGGGCTTTTCCATCATGTCGAGGAATTGCCGCGCATAGGCGCTCAGGCTTTCGACGTAGCGGCGCTGCCCTTCGGCATAAATGGTGTCAAAGGCGAGGCTCGATTTGCCCGAACCGGACAGGCCGGTAATCACCACCAATTCGTCGCGGGGGATGTCCACGTCGATGTTCTTGAGGTTGTGTTCGCGCGCACCGCGCACTTCGATGAACTTCAGTTCGGCCATGTCTCACCCCCGGGCGGTTTAGAGATAGTCCACCAAGCCCGCCGCGCCAATCAATTTATGAGAACTTTTAGCGAACACGCAAAGATTCATCGCGACGCCCCTTTACATTTCATTTTTCTAATGTATATCCGCTCTCAACAGCAACCCGAACCTCGGACAAGCCCAATGTTCAACTTTCTGAAGCCTTCCAACCGCCCCGCCCCCAAGTCGATGGCTGATGTCATCGCGCAATGCACCTCGGGCGAAATGATCCTGATCGACGTGCGCGAGCCGGGCGAAATCGCCGCTTCGGGCGCCGCCGCCCCCGCGCTGCGCGTTCCGCTGGCGACCCTGCGCATGAAGGCCGACCCTTCGAGCCCCGAGTGCCTGCCCCAGCTGAAAAACGGTAAGCCGATTGCCGTCTATTGCGCATCGGGTGGCCGTTCGGGCATGGCCGCGAATACGCTGAACCAGATGGGCTATGAGGCGCACAACATCGGCGGTTTCGGCAACTGGCGCGCCGCTGGTGGCGCCGTCGCCCGCTAACGCGCGATCATTCCGACGAACTGAAAGGCCGCCCCTTGGGGCGGCCTTTCTTGTTTCACACCAATCACTTGGCGATCAGATATGAATGGCCTTGCCGTAGGCCTGCAGCACGCTTTCATGCATCATTTCGCTGAGCGTCGGATGCGGGAAGACCGTATGCATCAGGTCCTCCTCGGTGGTTTCCAGCTGACGGCCGATCACATAGCCCTGGATCATCTCGGTCACCTCGGCGCCGACCATATGCGCGCCAAGCAATTCGCCCGTCTTGGCGTCGAAGATGGTTTTTACCAAGCCCTCGGACTCGCCCAGTGCAATGGCCTTGCCGTTGCCGATAAAGGGGAAACGGCCAACTTTGATGTCGAAACCCGCCTCTTTGGCCTTGGCCTCGGTCAGCCCGACACTGGCAACCTGCGGGTGGCAATAGGTGCAGCCCGCGATCGAGCCGGGCTTGATCGGATGGGCATGTTTGCCCGCGATCAATTCGGCCACCATCACGCCCTCGTGGCTTGCCTTGTGGGCCAACCACGGTGCGCCGGCAATGTCGCCGATGGCGTAAAGACCGGCAACGCCGGTGCGGCAGAATTCGTCTACCACCACATGGGTGCGGTCAAGTTTCACGCCCAGACCCTCGAGCCCGAGGTTTTCGACGTTGCCGACGATGCCCACGGCGGAAATTACCGTGTCGAATTCCTCGGTGGTGACTTTGCCATCCATTTCGATATGCGCCGTGACACCCACACCCGGCTTTCGGTCGAGCTTTTTCACGCCGGCCTTTTCAAGGATGGTCATGCCCTGCTTGAGAAACTGCTTTTTGGCAAAGGCGCTGATCTCGGCATCTTCGACCGGCAGAATACGGTCCATAACCTCGACCACGGTCGTCTTGGCCCCAAGCGTGTTGTAAAAGCTGGCAAATTCGATGCCGATGGCACCCGATCCGATGACCAGCAGCTTTTTCGGCATCCGCTTGGGGGCCAGCGCGTGCTTGTAGGTCCAGACCAGATCGCCGTCAGCCTCCAACCCCGGCAGTTCGCGCGCCCGTGCGCCAGTGGCCAGCACAATCGACTTGGCGCTGAGCGTTTCGGTGCCCGAGGCCGTTTTGACCTCGATCGTGCCGGGCGCGGTCAGTTTTGCCTCGCCCATGATCGAGGTGATCTTGTTCTTCTTGAACAGGTGACCAATGCCGCCCGACAATTGCTTGGCAACGCCGCGTGACCGCGCCACAACCGCGTCGAGGTCATAACCGATGTCACCCGCCCTAAGACCGAATTCTTTCGCGCGGTGCATGAGGTGAAAGACCTCTGATGAACGCAACAGCGCCTTGGTAGGAATGCAGCCCCAGTTCAGGCAGATGCCGCCCAGATGCTCACGCTCCACGCAAGCAACCTTAAGCCCCAATTGCGCCCCGCGGATCGCGGCCACATAGCCGCCGGGGCCGGCACCGATTACGATCATGTCAAAGGTCTTGGCCGTCATGAATTCCCTCCGGTTCCAATTTAGTTTGACGTTAAACTAATTTTGGATTCGCCTCTAGTGACCCTGACACAGACCAGCTATGGCCTGTGCGCAAGGCTTGTGGGCGCGAAGGTTTCTCTATCTGACGCAGTTTCGCCCCGCCCCTTTCGCACGATAGAGCGCCTCGTCGGCGGTTTTCAACAGAACTTGCGGCTGGTGGCCCCCCTGCGGATAGCTGGCCACACCGGCCGAGATGGTCACGCGGGGCAAATGCCCATCAAGATAGCGCACCTGCATATCGGCCACCCCCAGACAGAGTGTTTCAGCGACATTACGCGTCACCTCGATCGAGGCGTTCGGAACCAGCACCGCGAATTCTTCGCCGCCGATCCGGCAGGCGACCTCGCCACTGGTCAAGATCAACCGCAGCCTTTCGCCAATGGCACGCAGCACCGCGTCACCCGCGTCATGCCCGTGATTGTCATTAAAGGTTTTGAAATGGTCGGCATCAAAGGAAATAAGCCCGAATTCAGTGCCACGACGCGACGCTGCGGCAATTTCGCGGCGCATGGTTTCCATGAAATAACGGCGGTTGAACATGCCGGTCAGGGGATCGCGGATCGACTGGTCATGCAGTTCGTCACGCAGCTTGACGTTGGCAATCGCCATCGAGATGTGTTCGCCGCAACGGATCGCAAATTGACCCGCATCCGCCATATGGGCCGCGGTTTCATCCGCGACCTCGAACCGGATATGCAAAAGTCCCACGGTGTCGCCATGCGCCATGATCGGCACGCAGATATATTCCGCGACCGGCACGCCATGTGAATGCGCTTCGACATGGTCGCACATAAAGCAAAGCTCTTTGGCGTCATATTCATAGGTTCGCCCGCGTCTGAGCGCCCAACAGCTATCCGCCGCGATCGCGCTGTGCAGATCCCGCGTATTCCAGTTGCAAAGCCCGTCCAGCGCGTCACGCGAATTGGAATAGATGTAGAGTTCGCCCTTGGACCCCGGCAACAGGCGCGCCATGAATTTGGTGACGATCATGAACAACTCGTCCAATGACTTGGCCGATTGCAGCCATTCATCCAGTTGACCCAGAAGCCGTGATTCCTCGCGCCGCGCCCGCTCGGCCGACAGCACATCGCGGGCCATCCGTTCGGCTGTTTCGGCCTCTTGCTTGGCACGCACCAGATCCTTGGCGGCGCGGCGGGCCTCGGTGACATCGGTAAAGGTCACCACATAGCCGCCCCCGCGCATCGGGCGCCCCGAGGTCAGCACAACGCGGCCAGAGGGCAAATGGCGGTCAAAGGCATAGGGCAGCCCTGCGGCGATCTGGGCCGCCGAATATTCGGCATTTTCCAACGCCATCTCGCCCCGCGCGATGGCGCGTTTGCGGAACTGTTCGCGCGGCATGCCCACGCAGATGTCGCGCGCACCCAGTTCCAGCACACGAAACAGCCGCGAATTATGAAACTCGCAAATGGCGTCCGCGCTCCAGACCAAGATGCCCTGTTCCATCATATTCATGATTTCGGGGCCGAGCGCGCTGGCTTCTGCGGCCGGTTCTACGGCCGTTCCGACCGGCGTTTTTCTGATCTGACTTCCCAACACGCACCTCCAGCGAATCCACCCAATGCGGGATCATCGCCAGCCGCGCTTACCGGCGCGTTAAGCCGCGCCGCTTTCGCTCAATTCGCGCAAGATGGCCCCGTAGCCGCCCGCCGTCATAAAGGCCGCCTCGGCCTGCGTATCGGTCCGGCCCAAGGCCTTGTTGCGGTAGGGAAAGCGCCCAAAGCGACGGATCACCTCGCGGTGTGCGCGCGCGTGGACAAGCGTATTCGCCTTGCCCACCGGCATCCGATCCGCGACCAGCCGCACGCAACGATCCTGCTCGGTCAGATTTTCCGAATGCATGAGCGGCAGATAAAAGAACTGCCGCCCCGGCTCGGGCCAACGCAGATCCCAGCCGTGGTCGATCGCGCCCTTGGCCGCGGCACGGGCACTGGCGTCGGTTGCAAAGGCGCGCGGGTCGTCGCGGAACATGTTGCGCGGAAACTGGTCCGTCAGGATCAGATAGGCCAGCACGCCGCGCGGCCGGATCAGCCAAAGCCCAAAGGCGCCCTCGGTCGCCTCTTGCCACATGCCCATGTAGCGGTCGCGTATCTGGTTATCCAGCGCCTCGCCGCCGCCGTACCAGCCCTTTGGGCCGACTTCGTCCAGCCAATATTCGACGATTTCCTCGGGGCTCATGCCTGGTCCTCGCTTGCCTGTTGTTCTGCCGCCATTTCCGTGACCGCGGGCGTTGCAACGACCGCAGACATCATTTCCATCCCCGTCACCGCCGCATGGGTCGGCCGTTGCGTCATCCGCCACAGGGCATAAAGCGCCAAGACCAGCATCAGCGCCACGATCAGCACCCAAAAACCACCGGGGCCGATGGTATCCATCGCCTTTGCGGTGATGAACGGCCCCGAAATGGCGCCAAGCCCGTTGATGAACAAAAGCCCACCCGAGGCTGCGGCCATATCCTCGCGGTCGAGGTAGTCGTTGGCATAGGCAATCAGCAGCGAATAGAGCGGGTTCGACGTGCCGCCCACCAAGGCCGCGCCCATCAGGATCGCGGGGTACCAATTGCCCATCATAAAGGCCAGCAACGCACCAAAGGCACCAATCGCGGCCAGCGCCATGATCAGGATGCGCCGGTCCACGCGGTCAGACAGCCAGCCGATCGGATATTGCAAGATCAGGGCCGCGATATAGACCACCGAAACCATGAGCGAGATCTGCCCCACGCTCAGACCCATGCGCGTGCCATAGACCGCCGACATGCCGAACTGGGCCGCAAAGACGCCCCCCAGCAGGAACATGCCCGCGCAGGCCAACGGCGAGGCGTTGATCAGTTTGCGGATCGACAGCGGCTTGGTCAGGGCAAAGGCAGGCGTCGGCTGCACCGACAACAGGATCGGCGCAAAGGCCAGCGACACGAGGACCGATGGAATGATAAAGACCACAAAGCCCGATACATCGGCCTTGAAGACCACATATTGCGCCAGCACGATTCCGGCCATCTGCACGATCATGTAAAGCGACAGGGCCTTGCCACGGTTTTCATTCGAGGCCGCGGCGTTCAGCCAGCTTTCGGCGGTGATATAGACGCCGCAGAAACAAAACCCGATCAATGCACGGCCAATGGTCCACGCCCAGACCTCGACCAGCGCGGGATAGAGGATCAGCACGGCGGAAATCGTCGAACCCATGGCGGCAAAGACCCGCACGTGGCCGACACGACGGATCATGCCCGGCACCATGCGCGAGGCTGCCAGAAAGCCAAGGAAATAGGCCGACATCACAAAGGACATCTCGACGTTGCTAAAACCCGCAAGCCCGCCGCGCAGACCCAAGAGCGTGCCCTGCAGGCCGTTGCCGATCATCAGCATGAAGATGCCGATAAGCAGCGCCCAGGTAGCGGATAAGACCTGTATCATCAGATGACCTCGTGGCTCTGGGGCCAGATTGGCAAAGTATCGAACAGATAGCCCGCCAAATGCGACCGATTTTTTGATGTGGAAGACGTGTTATTCCGCCGCAACCCCGATACCGGCGGGCAAGAGCAATGAGGCATCACCGTAGGAAAAGAACCGATAGCTTTCGGCAATGGCGTGATCATAGACCGCCCGCATCCGCTCGGTTCCCATCAAGGCCGACACCAGCATCAACAACGTGGATTTCGGCAGGTGGAAATTTGTCATCAGCCCGTCGGCGATCCTGAACCTGTAGCCGGGCTTGATGAAAATATCGGTCGGGCCGCGCCACGGGGCGATTCCCGCCTCGTTCGCGGCGCTTTCGATCAGGCGCAGCGCAGTGGTCCCCACGGGGATGATCCGCCCGCCTGCCGCGCGGGTTGCGTTGATCTCGGCTGCGGCATTTGCGGTCACTTCACCCCATTCGGCATGCATCTTGTGGTCGCTGATGTCATCGACCTTGACCGGCAGGAATGTGCCCGCGCCCACATGCAACGTCACATGCGTCATCTGGACGCCAATCGCCGCAAGCCGCGCCAGAAGACCCTCGTCGAAATGAAGCGAGGCCGTGGGCGCGGCAACCGCACCGGCGTTGCGCGCCCAGACGGTCTGATAGTCGGTCTTGTCCTCGGCATCGGGCGCCCTGAGGGCCGCGATATAGGGTGGCAGCGGCATATCGCCCACCTCGGCCAGCGCGTGATCGAAATCATCCCCCGCCAGAGAAAAACGCAGCATCGCCTGCCCGTCCGTGCGGCTTTCGACGCGGGCGGATAGACGCGGTGAAAACAAGATGTCTTCGCCGTCATGCACCTTTTTCAAGGGCTTGAGCAGCGCAGCCCAAGTGCCATCCGCGCGGGGTTCTAACAGCGTGACCTCGATCCGCGCGGCCTTGGGCCCTTCGGCGGTGTCGCGGTGGCGCAGACCGCTGAGGCGCGCGGGGATCACGCGCGTATCGTTCAGCACCAGCCGGTCGCCTGCGCGCAGATAGGCCGTCAGATCGCCCACAGTGGCATCAAGCAGCCGTTGCCCGTCCGCAACCAACAGCCGCGCCGCGGTGCGCGGGCGCGCGGGGCGCGTGGCGATCAGCCGCTCGGGCAAGTCGAAATCGAAATCGGAAAGCTTCATTGCGGGTTCTCGGGCGCGGGGCGGCGGAAGATGTCGCGCAACATCCCCGGAGTAAAGATCGACAACGGATTCACCGCGACGCGCGGCGCGGTGAATGGCCCGCTGAGCGTGTAATTGAACCCTAACAGACCCTCGCCCGGCCTTGTCAGAACCGCACCGATACCGTTGATCAGATAGAGGGGCGAAACCACGCCCTGAAAGTCCATGTTACCGCTGGCGAGCGTGTAGATGCCGTCCATGGAAATGCCAAGCCCCACCCCGACCGCGCTTGACCGCGAAATGCGGATTTCGTCAGGAGTGATCCTGAACAGGGCGTCAACCGTGTCAAAGGCCAGACCCTGCCCGTCAAGCTGCTGCAAGAGCCCGATGACCGAGACCGCGTCCAGCAACGCGGCAAGGGCCGGTGCCTTTTGCACGCGGAGCTGGCGTATGCCCATCACGCCGTCATATACGCCCTTTGCGCCGGTCGGCGTCAGCGTCAACGTGAACTCGCCGCCGCGGGCACCGTCCATCAGCCCTGCAGAACGCAACACCGCCCCCGCCCGATCCGAGGTGACCCGCACCGCCGTGCCACCCTCATGCGGCACGACCGTGCCCTGCACAGCCGCATCGCCGTTCACATCGGCGGCAAATCTGCCCGAGAGCCCGCCTGCGGTGTCAAACTCGCCACGGAAATGTTCCAGCGCAATGCCCTGCGTGACTTGCAAGCTGTCCAGCGCGAGCGTGATCGGCCCGCCCTGCCCGTCATCCTGCGCGCCGAACTGGGCCCGCCGCAGGTCCATCTGCCCCCCTTGGACGACGATCGCAGGTGTCCGTCCCCGACCGCGCCCGCGCAACTCGACCGGCGCGTCCAGCCAGCCGCCGATCCGCAGACGGTCAAAATGCGCCACGTCCATGCCGCCATCCGGCGAAAGGCTGATCTGCCCGCTGGCCACCAGCCCGCCCGCATCCAAGGCGATGCGGTCAACCGATGGCTGCGGACCGAGAACGCCCTGCACATGCAAAATGCCCTTTTCGCCCGCCGCCAATCGCCACCCGATGGCATCCGATCGCAGCGCCACGCCCGCCAGATCCGAGTCTACCGCGTATTCGGGTGCATTGCCCGCCACCAGACGCAGGGCCACATCGGCGCTGCCCTGCCCCGAAACCGTGCCGGCTGGCAGGTCGATATTAAGTTCGTCCAGCGCCGCCTGTGACAGCTCCATGCGACCCGATATCAGTGTGGGGATCGTGGGGTCCTCGCCCGCCGCGCGGGTCAGGCTGCCGTTAAAGGGCACATCCCCCAGTAACACCGAACCCGTGATCGACAGGCCATCGCGATTCGAGGACGTCAGGTCCAGCCGGTCTGCGGTCAGCCTATGGCCCTTGACGGCCAGATCACTGGACACAGCCGTCAGGATCGACTGCGCCTGATAACGCATCTCGCCGGGCTGCAGTTCCGGCTTCATCGGAAAATCGAGATCGGCGGTCGTCTCGGCCACCCCCTGCGCTAGGTCCACCGGCAAACTTGCCTTGGTCGCCAGCGCCAGCGGCGGCAAATCCAAGAGCGACAGCGCGCCAGTGATCGTGCTGTGGCTTTCAAGATGCACATGCGCCTGTGCAGGCCTGACCCGCGTGTCCGCGACACTGATCCACGATCCGCCCAAGCGCGCCACATCGCCCGCGGGTGTGTCGATCTCGGCGTCGTCGAGGTAAAAGGTCATGCTATGGCCATCCACCGTCGCGCGGCCCTCGCCACCCGCAAAGGGGGGCATGAACTTGGAGAACTGCACGGTGGCGCTGTGAAAATCCCAATTGGCGCCGAATTGCGGATCCTGGCCGGGCTCGATCCTCAGACCGCCATGCAGATCGGTGGCAAAACCGCTATGGATATTGCTTGCCACCCAGACGCGGGTCTTATCCGCCAAGAGCGTTGGCCAATAGGCCAGAAGCGTCTCGGTATCGATGCTGGGCATCTCGGCGTCCAGCGCCACTTGCCAGCCCCCCGGTGCGGCGGCAATCCGTCCCTTGGCCGAAAGCCGCGCCGCGCCCAGATCAAGGTCAAGCGCACCGATCTCGATACTGAAGGGCAAGGGGCGCAGTCTGAAATCAACGGCCAAGGCATTCACGGGCACCGGCGCATCGAACATATCATCGGGATTGGCCGAGATATCGTTCAACCTGATCTGCCCCTCGATCGCCGAGGGCCAGCCTGCCACCATATCGCGCAGATAGGCCTGTGCCTCGCCGTCGAAACGACCCCAATCGCTGCGCACCGCGACCTTGTTGAACCGCAGCTCCAGCTTGACGGGGTCATAGGTGAAATTCGCCTCGGCGGCAGAAAAGTTGACCGGCTTGACCTCGGTCGTCGGCATCAGCGCGCCCGCCCCCAAAGTCACCTGTGCCTCGACAGGGCCCAAGGCCCCCTGATCATCAAGCGAGCCATGCAGTGATCCCGACAGCGGCGCATCCAGCGCCGCCAGCCAGCTCAGCGCCGGAGATTGCGAGGCCAGATCAACCGCCAGCCCATCGGTGACTTTTAGGCTCACCTCCGCCGCGCGGCTTCCACGGGGGCTGGCATAGTCCAGCGCCAGTGTGGTCACGAAGGACCGCCCCGACAACAGCGAGACCTCGCCCAAGAGCCGCGTCGCGCCCCCCGTCAGCGCCAGATGCAGACTGCCGCCGTCCACCGTCCAGCTGCGGCCCGCGCGGGCGTCGGCATAGTTGACCACCAAACCTTCGGCATCGACCGAACGCAGCGCCTCTAGGCCGGGGCGCTCAAAGAGATTGTCAAAGGATTCAAGCAGGGCCACAAAGTTTTCGGCCTCTTCGATGGTGGCGCCTTCATCGCCAAAAGCCACCGCCAACTTGCCGCTTGCCGCGCGGCGCAGGTTGATCTGCAGCCCGCGCACCACAACATGCTGCGGCAATATCTCGCGCTGCAAGACCAGACCGCGGGGCGAAACCTGCGCCCGTGCCTCGGGCAAGCGGGCCAGAACGGCGCCGTTGCGATCCCGCAGCACCAGATTACTAAGCCGCACCTGCGGATGCATCGTGCCGTCCAGCGTGATGCCGATGCTGCCCACGCGGATCGTGCCGCCGCCAAGACTGTCCGAGGCCAGCGCCTCGACCCGCGCGCGGACCCAATCGGGCGCCGTGACCTCGCGCCCTGTCATGCCCAGTCCGAACAGGGCCACCAGAACCAAAGGCACCAAGACAACGCCCAGCATCACGCGCAGCCAGACCAGCCCCCGCCGCCACGGCGAAGGCCGCGTCATGATCGCGGGTTGCTGGCTTTCGTCGGTTTCGTTCATGCCCGTTTTGCCGGAATGACCGGCTTTCCTGATTTTTTGCCACCAAGGCTCTTTATTGTCGCGCCAGCCGTCCTAAAACGGAACATGAAACGACAGGCAAGCGCAAGGAGACCTCATGTCCAGCCCCGCCCTCGGCGACATCGCCCCCGACTATACCCTGCCAGCCACTGGCGGCGCCAGTTTCGGCCCCGCCGATGCGGCAGGCCGCGCCGTTGTCCTGTTCTTCTACCCCAAGGACGACACGCCCGGCTGCACGCTGGAGGGGATTGATTTCACCGCCCGCCGCGCCGAGTTCGAGGCCGCAGGTGCCGTCGTGCTGGGCGTATCGCGCGATAGCGTCAAAAGCCATGACAAGTTCTGCGCCAAACACAGCCTTTCGGTCACGCTTTTGTCGGACGAAGACGGGCGCGTCTGCGAGGCCTATGGCGTCTGGGGTGAAAAAACCATGTATGGCCGCGCCTATATGGGGATCGAACGCTCGACCTTTCTGATCGGTCGCGACGGGCGCATCGCGCAGGTCTGGCAACCGGTCAAGGTGCAAGACCACGCCGCAGAAGTGCTTGAGGCGGTGCGCGCGCTCTGATTTGAACGGGGCAAGTCTGAAAAGGTTTGCCCCATGCCCACGCTCACCGAACTTGCCGTCGAGGTTCTGACCACCGCCGACGGCCGCACCAAGACCGAGGTTTCGCGCCGCAACGCCGCGCTGTGGTTTGCCGCGCGCGCCGCGGGCACGCCGATCGAGGTCGGCACCGCGACACCGCCCCTGCGCCCTTCGCGGCCCGAAAAGCCCGCGCTTTTGCCCCCGCGCGAGGTGCCGCGCCGCCGTCCGGGCAGTGCGGTCGGGCGTATCGCGCTGCTCCATGCGGTCGCACATATCGAGTTGAACGCGGTTGACCTGCATTGGGATATCATCGCCCGTTTCGGCCATGTGCCTATGCCTGCGGGATTTTATGACGATTGGGTGAAAGCCGCCGATGAGGAATCCAAGCACTTCAACCTGATCTGCGACAGCCTCGAGCGGTTGGGGTCGCACTACGGCGCGATGCCGGCCCATGCCTTTATGTGGCAAGCCGCCGAAGACACGGCTGCCGATCTGCCCGGGCGTCTGGCTGTGGTGCCCATGGTGCTTGAGGCGCGCGGCCTTGATGTGACGCCGGGCATGATCGAGATCTTCCGCAAGGCAGGCGATCTGGAATCGGTTGCGGCCTTGGAAGTGATCTATGCCGAAGAGGTCGCCCATGTGGCCTATGGGTCCAAATGGTTCCATTTCCTTTGCGGGCGCGAGAACCTTGACCCAAAGCCCATGTTCCACGCTTTGGTGCGCCAATATTTCCGCGGATCGCTCAAGCCGCCCTTTAACGAGGAAAAACGCGCCGAGGCCGGGCTGCCGCCCGATTTCTACTGGCCCTTGGCTGCGGAGACGCCGACCAAGGACCGGATGTAAATAGGGCCGCCCGAGGGGCGGCCCTTTTGTCTCAGGCGTGGGCCGCAGCCAACGCCTGTTCCAGATCGGCGATGATATCGGCCGGATCCTCGATCCCGATCGACAGACGCACCAGATCGGGCGCCGCACCCGCGGCAGACTGCTGGGCGGGCGTCAGTTGTCGGTGCGTCGTCGAGGCGGGGTGAATGATCAGCGACCGCGCATCGCCAAGGTTGGCCACATGGCTCAACAGCTTGAGGCTATCCACCAACTTCACGCAGGCATCATAGCCGCCCTTGAGGGTGATGGTGAACAAGGCCCCCGCACCCTTGGGGCAAAGTGCCTTGGCGCGTTCGTAATAGGGCGATGATTTCAGACCCGCATAGGTGACCTTGGCCACATTGGGGTGCTTTTCCAGCCAGTTCGCCACCGTGACCGCGTTGGCCACATGTTTGTCCATGCGCAGCGACAGGGTCTCGATGCCCATCAGCGTATAATGCGCGCCTTGGGGGTTCATGGTCATGCCCAGATCGCGCAGGCCCACGGCAATCCCGTAAAAGGTAAACGCCATCGCGCCCAGCGCCTCGTGGAACTTGATCCCGTGATAGGCGGGCTCGGGGTCGGCCAGCGAGGGGAACTTGCCATTCGACCAGTCGAACTTGCCCGAATCCACGATGGCGCCGCCGGTCACGGTGCCATTGCCGGTCAGGTATTTGGTGGTCGAATGAACCACCAGCGTCGCGCCATGTTCGATGGGGCGGCACAGATAGGGCGTGGCCGAGGTGTTATCGACAATCAGGGGGACGCCCGCCGCATCGGCGATATCGGCCACCGCGCGCAGATCGGTGACATAGCCGCCGGGGTTGGCAATCGATTCGCAGAACACCGCACGGGTGTTATCGTCGATCGCGGCCTTGAGCGCGGCCTTGTCCTCGAAATCGACAAACTTGGCCGACCAGCCAAACTTGCGGATCGTATTGGAAAACTGCTGCACGGTGCCGCCGTAAAGGCGCGTCGAGGCCACGACATTCAGCCCCGGCCCCATCAGCGGAAAGAGCGCCATGATCTGGGCCGCATGTCCCGATGAGCAGCAAACCGCACCTGCGCCCCCCTCAAGAGCGGCGATCCGGTTCTGCAGGGCGCCGACCGTCGGGTTGGTCAGGCGCGAATAGATGTAACCAACTTCTTCCAGATTAAAGAGCCGCGCCGCATGGGCTGCGTCTTTGAAAACATAGGCCGTCGACTGGTAGATCGGCACCTGACGCGCGCCTGTGGCGGGATCGGGTTCAGTGCCTGCATGCACCTGAAGTGTCGCAAAGCCGGGGGTCTGACTGCTGGTCATTGTAATCTCCCTAGGAAATATCCGACGCGAGCCTATGAGGCTTCGCCCCATCGCACAACAAAGCTTCTTGGCCGCTGTCAGACTTTGATCGGCAATAGGTCGCCTGAGCGGCGGTCGCGTGGTCGCAAAACTGTTGCAGGCATGAAATGGTGCCGTTAACACCCTTGCCAACAGGGATGGACGGACAGGGCGCGTGCGCACCGCAATCACTCACAACATACACGCGACGCTCGAACGCTGGTTTCCGGAAAAACGGCTCTTTCTCAAATCCGAGGAAGTAACGCGGTTTATCCGGCTCGGCCCGGGCGCGCAGATGGTGATCTGGGCTGTTGGCCTTGCTGTCACCGC
>JAHEBS010000057.1 GCA_024642145.1 Marivivens sp. | reverse complement strand
CAGGTGCCTCGCGGGCGGCGGCGGTTACCAGAAAATGCCCGCCTGTCGCCAACACGCCCAAGGCCAGCATAACGCCCCAGTCGGGCAAGGTCGGCATCGGCCCGCCAAGGCCAAAGGGCAGCATCGCCCCGAAAACCACCGCCCCCGTCAATGAGGTATGAAACAGCATGGCCACCGAGGTTTCGGTCTTGGCCAGATAGCGCGACAAAAGGTTATAGGTCGTGGCAAGCGCCGCATTCACCAGCGTCAACACCACCCCGACCGGATCAAGACCCGTGCCTGGCCGCATGATGATCAAGACGCCGGCAAAGCCGAACACCGCCGCGATCCAAGCCCTCAGCCCCACTTTCTCGCCCAGAAACGGTCCTGCCAGCAGCATGACCGCGAAGGGTGAAAGGTAGATGATCGAAATCGTCTCGGCCACCGGCATCCGTTTGAGCGCCAAGACCATGGTGAGGGTCGCCGCGGCAAGGCAAAGCGCGCGCAAGAGCACCAGACCCGTGCGCTGTGTTTGCCAGAGCTGGCGCCCAAGACGCGGCCCGCGCAGCACTAGGATCAGCAAGGTGCCGATGCTGTAGCGGGCGGCGATAATCAGCGGGGCGGCGTAGATCATGGCCAGATGTTTGGTCGCCACATCGCCCAGCGCAAAGAACAGCACGGCCACGATGCTCATCACGATGCCCTTGATCGCATGGCCTGATGGCATGGTTGCGGGGTTTGACATGGCTAAACCTGCGGCTGACGGCGGGATCGACCCCACGACCGCTAGCGCTAACGGCTTGGGCCTCGCCTGTCCAGACATCCGTTTTCGGCCAGCCTTGGTCTGTCACAAAACCGAATCCAAACGGCGCGAGATTCGCCCCATCCCGCTGCCAGTCTGCCTGATCGGGATGTTGCCGGGCACGTCCCTTCCGGCCCAAGACTTTGCCCAGCCCTTCGGGGTTGGGCTTTTTTTCCCTGCTGCGACGATTGCCCGCGTCTGGCGGCACCTGCTGGACCTTGCCTGTCGCTGACACTAACGTCGCCGCCAACAGGGGAGATCCGACGATGGCCACCGGCACGCAAATCAAAACATGGTTCAATGGCCAATGGCATGATGGCGACGTGATGGTCATGCGGGCCGCCGATCACGGCTCTTGGTTGGGGTCTACGGTTTTTGACGGGGCGCGCTGGTTCGAGGGCATGGCCCCCGACCTCGAGGCCCATTGCGCACGGGTCAACCGCTCGGCCGAGGCGCTGATGCTCAAACCCACCGTCTCGACGGCGGAAATGATGGACATGGTCCGCGAAGGTCTGGCGAGCTATGACAAAGACACCGCCGTCTATATCCGGCCCATGTATTGGGGCATCCACGGCGATGCCACGGCCATCATCCCCACGCATGAGGATACCGGCTTTGCCCTGAGCCTCGAGGCGATCCCGATGCCGCCCATGACCGCCTCCAGCCGCCTGACGACCACCCGTTTCCGCCGCCCGACACTGGATAGCGCGGTGGTCAACGCCAAGGCGGGCTGCCTATACCCCAACAACGCGCGCATGCTGGCCGAAGCCAACGCCAAGGGGTTTTCCAACGCGCTGGTGACCGACGCCATGGGCAATGTCGCCGAAAGCGCCACAGCCAACGTCTTCATGGTCAAGGATGGCGAGTTTTTCACCCCGATCGCCAACGGCACCTTCCTGTCCGGCATCACGCGGGCACGCCACATCGCCAATCTGCGCGCTGATGGCCAGAAGGTGCATGAGGCCGTGCTGACCTATGACGATTTCCGCGACGCGGACGAGGTTTTCCTGTCCGGCAACTTCGCCAAGGTCACGCCGGTCACCGCTTTTGAAGACCGCCAGTATCAGGTTGGCCCCATGACCCGCCGCGTGCGCGAGCTTTACTGGGACTGGGCGCTGTCCAACCGCTGAGCTTTGACCCCGTTGCCAGTCCAAGCGCTATCGGCCAAGATCGCGCCGAAGCAGGAGACCAAGATGCGCAAGTTCCTCGTTGTGCTGGATGACAGCCGAGAATGCCTGAACGCCATGCGTTTCGCCGCGATGCGTGCGGCCCATACCGGCGGCGGCGTGGCTATCCTGTCCATCATTCCGCCGGACGAATTCAACCACTGGATCGGCGTGGGCGAGATCATGCGCCAAGAGGCCCGTGAACGGATCGAGGCCCATTTCGAGGTCTTCGCCAAATGGATGCGCGACAAGCAGGGTGTGAACCCCGAACTGGTCATCCGCGAAGGCGAAGCCGTCACCGAAATCCTTGCCCAAATCAGGGACGACACCGAAATTGGCGTGCTGGTGCTGGGGGCCGGCATTGAAAAAGGCGGCCCCGGCCCCTTGGTGACCCACATGACGCGTCAGGCCGGAAACCTGCCCATTCCGGTGACGATCGTGCCAGGTGGCATGTCCAAGGAACGGCTCGAGGATATCACCTGACCACGGCGTGCAATGCCGCAGGATCTGAATATGGCCAAACGTGATCTGATCATCGAAGAGATTTTCGGCGCGCCACCGCAAAAGGTCTGGCGTTTCTTTGCCGAACCCGAAAGCTTTCGCAAATGGTGGGGGCCGGACCATTTCACCTGCAATTTTGCCCAGATCGACCTGCGCGCGGGTGGACAGGCACTGGTGTCGATGGAAGCGGCGGAAATGGGCTATCCGGAATCTTTCAGCCTGCTGCAGTTCACACGCGTCGAGCCCCATAGCCGGATCGACTATGTCCACAGTCTTGCGACGCCTGACGGCACCCCCGTCGACCCCGCGCGCATGGGCATGCCAAGCGATTTTCCCGCGCAGGTGATGCACGAAGTCACGTTCACACCGCTGGCGGGCGACAAGACACTGTTGCGCGTGGTCGAGCGCGACTGGCCCGAGGGGCGCATGTCGGAGCTGTCGGAACTGGGCATGAAGCAGTCTTTGGCCAAGATGCGCGCCGCCGTCGCGGACCGCTCGGCTTGACTTGCCCCCCCGGCAAGCTCATATCCGAGTGCAATAGTCGGAGATTGCCGAAATGTTCATCCAGACCGAGTCTACGCCCAACCCCGCCACGCTGAAATTCCTGCCCGGCCTTGCCGTGCTGGACGCAGGCACCGCGGATTTCCCGTCGGCCGATGCCGCCGAAGCCTCGCCGCTTGCGCGTGGGATCTTTGCGGCTGGCGGCGTGACCGCTGTCTTCTTTGGCACCGATTTCGTGACCGTGACCAAAGCCGCGGATGTGGAATGGGACCATATCAAGCCCTCGATCCTTGGCGCGATCATGGAGCATTACCAGTCCGGCCAGCCCGTGATGAGCGGTGTGCAACTGGGTTCGGGCCACGCCGAATATGCCGCCGAGGACGAAGGAATCGTCAACCAGATCAAGGAATTGCTGGATACCCGCGTGCGGCCTGCCGTGGCGCAGGATGGTGGCGACATCACGTTCCACGGGTTTGACCGCGGGATCGTCTATCTGCACATGCAAGGCGCCTGCGCGGGTTGCCCCTCATCGACCCTGACGCTGAAAATGGGCATCGAGAACCTCTTGCGCCATTACATTCCCGAAGTCGTCGAGGTCCGGCCCGTCGCGGCCTGAACCATGGGCGGTCAGACCATCCTTGCTTTCGACACATCGGCCGCGCATTGCGCGGCCGCTCTGTTGCTGGATGGGCGCCTGATTGTCCGCGTCGAACCGATGGACAAAGGCCAGGCCGAGCGGCTGATGCCCTTTCTTGAGTCTCTGTTGAAAGAGGCCGATCTTGGTTGGCATGACCTGAGCGCCATCGGCGTCGGGGTTGGCCCCGGCAATTTCACCGGCATCCGCATTGCTGTAGCAGCCGCTCGGGGATTGGCTTTGGGGCTGGGGGTGCCGGCACTGGGCGTAAACGGCTTTGACGTTATCGCACGCGACGCCACCCCACCCTTTGCCGCCGAGATCACCGCGCCGCGCGGTCAACGCTACCGCCAGATATTTACAAGCCAAGGCGCCGAACAGCCCGCGTTATTGGCCGCCGAGGTTGAACCCACCGACATGGCGAAAGGCGATCTGCCCGCGGCAGATATCTTTGTGCGGCGCATTGCCGAGATCACCGCAGCGCGGTTGCCGACGCACGATCCGGCTTTGCGTGCCGCGCCGCTTTATGTGCGCGGGGCCGATGCCGCACCCGCCCGCGACCTGCCCCCAAGGATCATTTCGTGACCTTGGCTGCCGATCTTGCCGCCGCGCATCGCGCCGCATTCACCCAAGAGCGCCCATGGTCCGCCGACGAGTTCGCGGCGCTGCTGGCAGAGCCCTCGGTGATTCTCTGTGGGGATTCGCAGAGTTTCGTGCTTGGCCGCGTCATTCTGGACGAGGCCGAGGTCCTGACGTTGGCCACTCTGCCTGCCGCAAGGCGCAAAGGACTGGCCCGAAGGGCATTGGGCGACTTTGCCGATCAGGCAAAAATGGCCGGCGCGTCACGCCTGTTTCTTGAGGTAGCCGAGGACAATTTCGCGGCCATTTCCCTTTATTTGCAGGCCGGATTCGCGCAGGTCGGTCGCAGGGCGGGCTACTACAAACGCAAGGGCGGCCCCGTCGTAGCCGCTCTGGTCTTGGCGCGGGACCTCTGACACCACCCTAAATTGATCTTTTGGTCAAAAATATAAGGCTTTCGCGCAGAATCGTGTTGACCCCGGTTAGGCTTAATCCGCTAAAATGGCGGTGACACACGAGATGTCAGGACCGGAGTCGGTGTTCCACTTCGGTCACAAGCTTTTTGGGAGAAATACATGACCCTCATGACCAAGTTCCTCGGCGCCACCGCCGCCCTTGCGATGACCGCAGGTGCCGCGCTCGCCGATCCCGCGATCATTTTCGACTTGGGCGGCAAATTCGACAAGTCCTTCAACGAAGCCGCCTTCAACGGCGCGCAGCGTTGGGCCGACGAAACCGGCGGCACCTTTGCCGAGGTCGAACTGCAGTCCGACGCCCAGCGCGAGCAGGCTCTTCGCCGCTTTGCCGAGGCCGGCAACAACCCCATCGTGATGACCGGTTTCTCGTTTGCGACCGCTCTGGCCGACGTTGCGCCTGACTATCCGGACACCAAGTTCGCCATCATCGACATGGTCGTTGACGGGCCAAACGTCCGCTCGGTCGTTTTCAACGAGAACGAAGGTTCCTACCTCGTCGGTATGCTGGCTGCTATGGCCTCCAAGACCGGCACCGTGGGCTTTATCGGCGGCATGGACATCCCGCTTATCCGCAAGTTCGGCTGCGGCTATGCCGAAGGCGCTCTGGCTGTTAACCCCGACGCCAAAATCATCGCCAACATGACCGGCACGACCCCCACCGCCTGGAACGACCCCGTCAAGGGTTCGGAACTGACCCAGGCCCAGATCGCCCAAGGCGCTGACGTGGTCTACGCGGCCGCTGGCGGCACTGGCGTGGGCGTGCTGCAAACCGCTGCTGACGCAGGCATCCTGTCGATCGGCGTGGACAGCAACCAGAACTACATGCACCCCGGTCAGGTTCTGACCTCGATGATGAAGCGCGTGGACAATGCCGTCTACGACGCCTTTAGCGCTGGCGTCGACATGGAAACCGGCTTCTTCGCCATGGGCGTTGCCAACGGCGGCGTGGGCTATGCCCTCGACGACAACAACGCTTCGCTCATCACCCCTGAGATGAAGGCCGCGGTTGACGAAGCCGCCGCCAAGATCGCTTCGGGCGAGCTGGTCGTGCATGATTACATGTCCGACGAAACCTGCTCGGCGGTCCAGTTCTGATCTGGCATCACGGGTAACGATCCGGGCCGCACTGATCCGTCAGTGCGGCCCTCTTTGACAGCAAAAGTGACTTTTAGTGCCATATCTCTCGGGCTTTTCACGACAATCTGGATAGCGGAATGATATGGGGACCGGTCGGTAGGGCGCATAGCCCCGACCTAGACAATCCATCGCGAGAGGAGCGTGCTCGTGACTGCACCTGCCATTGAACTGCGCGGCATTTCCAAGGCCTTTGGCCCTGTTCAGGCCAACAAAGACATTTCCCTTTCCGTCATGCCCGGCACGATCCATGGCATCATCGGCGAGAACGGCGCGGGCAAGTCCACGCTGATGTCGATCCTCTACGGCTTTTACAAGGCCGACAGCGGCGTGATCCTCATCAACGGCAAACCCACCCAGATCCCCGACAGCCAAGCCGCGATCCGCGCCGGCATCGGCATGGTGTTCCAGCATTTCAAGCTGGTCGAAAACTTTACCATTCTTGAAAACATCGTGCTTGGCGCTGAAGAAGGTTCGTTGTTGCGGCCCTCGCTGGCCAAAGCGCGGACCGAACTCAAGCGGCTTTCCGAGGAATACGAACTGCACGTCGACCCCGACGCCCTGATCGAAGAGATCGGCGTTGGCATGCAGCAGCGTGTCGAGATCCTCAAGGCGCTTTACCGTCACGCCGACATCTTGATTCTGGACGAGCCCACGGGCGTTTTGACGCCGGCAGAGGCCGACCACCTTTTCCGTATCCTCGCCAACCTGCGGCGCGAGGGTAAGACCATCATCCTCATTACCCACAAGCTGCGCGAGATCATGGATATCACCGAAACGGTTTCCGTGATGCGCCGTGGCCAGATGACCGCCACCGTGCGCACCGCCGATACCTCGCCTCAGGAACTGGCCGAGTTGATGGTCGGCCGCAAGGTTCTGTTGCAGGTCGAAAAAACCGCCGCCAGACCTGGCGCCCCCGTGCTGGAGGTCGAAAACCTGCGCGTCGTGGACGAAGCGGGGGTCGAGCGTGTCAAAGGGGTATCTTTCAACGTCCGCGCGGGGGAAATCCTTGGTATCGCGGGCGTCGCGGGCAATGGCCAGTCCGAGCTTTTGGAGGTTCTGGGCGGCATGCAGCACGCGACCGGCCTTTTGAAGGTCAACGGTCAATCTCTGGACCTGAGCGGCCTGCACTCTGACGGCCGCACCCGCCGCGCCCATGGCGTGGCCCATGTGCCCGAGGACCGTCAACGCGAAGGCCTGATCATGGAATATTCGGCATGGGAAAATGCCGTATTCGGCTATCACCATGAACAGAAATACCAAAAGAACATGTTCTTGATGGACCAAGCGGCCATCCGTGCCGATGCCGAGGCCAAGATCGAGCGTTTCGACATCCGTCCGCCAAACGCCAATCTCTCGGCCAAGAATTTCTCGGGCGGCAACCAGCAAAAGATCGTTGTCGCGCGCGAGATCGAACGCAATCCGGACCTTTTGCTTGTGGGTCAACCCACGCGCGGGGTCGATATCGGCGCGATCGAGTTCATCCACAAACAGATCATCGCGCTGCGCGACCAAGGCAAGGCGATCTTGCTGGTCTCGGTCGAACTGGACGAGATCCTGTCACTCTCGGACCGCATCGCGGTCATGTTCGACGGCCGCATCATGGGCGAGCGTTTGCCTCATGAAACCAGCCCGCAGGAATTGGGACTATTGATGGCCGGGGTCGTCGGCAAAGGGGAGGCCGCCTGATGGAAAAGATGCCAAAGTGGGCCGATGTGCTTCTGGTCCCGCTGATTTCACTGCTTTTGGCCGGCGTCTTGTCGGCGCTGGTCATCCTTGCCATCGGCGAAAGCCCCGGCAAGGCGCTATGGATCATGATCGATGGCGCGATGGGGTCCAAGTATAACTGGGGCTACACGCTTTATTACGCGACCAATTTCATCTTCACCGGTCTTGCCGTCGCCGTGGCCTTTCATGCGCGCATGTTCAACATCGGCGGCGAAGGTCAGGCGATGCTGGGCGGTCTGGGTGTGGCTCTGGCCTGCACCTATATCCCTTGGCCGCATTGGTCCTTGGCGATCCTTGGGGCCGGTGTCGCCTCGGCGGCCTTTGGTGCGCTTTGGGCCGTCATTCCGGCATGGCTGCAGGCCAAGCGCGGCAGCCACATCGTGATCACCACGATCATGTTCAACTTTATCGCCTCGGCCCTGTTGAATTATCTGCTGGTCGAAGTGTTGAAACCCAAAGGTTCGATGGAGCCCGCGACCGGCAAGTTCCCCGAAGCGACGCATCTGCCGAACTTCCATGACATGTTGGCACCGCTGGGCATTTCCTTCTCGCGCGGAGCGCCCGCCAACGTGAGCTTTATCATCGCCCTTCTGGCCTGCGTTTTTGTCTGGCTGCTGATCTGGCGTAGCCGTTTGGGCTATGAAATGCGCGCCTTTGGCCATTCCGAGCCAGCCGCGCGCTATGCCGGGATCAACCCCACCAAGATGATCGTCATTTCAATGACCATCTCGGGGGCGCTTGCCGGCATGATGGCCCTGAACAACGTGATGGGCGAGGCCGAGCGTCTGGTCCTGAACGCGACCGAAGGCGCGGGCTTTATCGGTATCGCCGTGGCCCTCATGGGCCGCAACCATCCCTTGGGCGTGGTTTTGGCGGCGATCCTGTTCGGCGCGCTGTATCAGGGTGGCGCGATCCTTGCACAGGATACGGATATCCCTGTCCAGCTGGTGCTGGTCATTCAGGCGCTGGTGATCCTGTTCACCGGCGCGCTCGACAATATGGTGCGGATGCCGGTGGAAAAGTTCTTCCTCGCCCGACGCCTTGGGGCCGCCAAGGCCAAGAAGGAGGCCTGAGGCATGGACTATCTGACGCTTCTGCAGGTGCTTGACTCGACGTTGCGCATGTCGACGCCGCTTTTGTTGGCCTGTCTGGCAGGTCTGTTTTCCGAGCGTGCGGGCATTTTCGACATCGGGCTTGAAGGCAAGATGCTGGTTGCCGCTTTCCTTTCGGGCGCGGTGGCCTTTGTCTCGGGTTCGGTCTGGATCGGCCTTTTGGCCGGTATCGGCGGCTCGTTGGCCATGTCGGGCATACACGGGCTTGCCTCGATCACGTTCCGCGGCAATCAGCTGATCTCGGGTGTGGCCATCAACTTTCTGGCCGCGGGCCTGACAGTTCTGGCGGCCCAGTCGTGGTTCGCTCAGGGGGGGCGCACCCCCTCGTTGACGGGGGCTGCGCGTTTCAACGCGATCGAATTGCCCTTTGCGACGGCGCTTAAGGATGTGCCCGTCATCGGGCCGCTTTATTACGAACTGATCTCGGGCCACACGATCCTCGTCTATGTCGCGCTGGCTGTTGTGCCGCTGAGCTGGTGGGTTCTGTTCCGCACGCGCTTTGGCCTGCGTCTGCGCGCCGTGGGTGAAAACCCCGCCGCGGTCGATACCGCGGGCATTTCGGTGGTGCGGTTGCGCTTTACGGCTGTCGCGATCTGCGGCGTGCTGACCGGTATTGCCGGAGCCTATATGGCCACGGGTCTGCAAGCGGGCTTTATCAAGGACATGACGGCGGGCCGTGGCTACATCGCCTTGGCCGCGCTGATCTTTGCCAAATGGCGTCCGTGGCATGCGCTGACGGCCTGTCTGCTGTTCGGCTTTTTGCAGGCGCTGGCGCTGCGCCCCGACGTGATTGAAAGCACGCTCCACATCAAGGTGCAGGTCCAGTTGCTGGACGCCCTGCCCTATATCCTGACGGTCATCATCCTTGCGGGTTTTGTCGGTCGTGCCATTCCGCCGCGCGCGGGCGGAGAACCCTATGTCAAAGAGCGCTGATCTCGCCCAAATCATCCGTGCCGAGGCCGGTGATGCACCGGTCGAACTGGGCCTGATCCTTGGGTCGGGCCTCGGGCACCTTGCCGGCGCGGTCGAAGGCGTGGCGATCCCCTATGCCAAACTGCCGGGGTTTCCCCATGCGGGCGTTTCGGGTCACAACCCCAACCTCGTCATCGGCACGTTAGAGGGGCGCCGCGTCGCAGTGTTTGGTGGCCGCGCGCATTACTATGAAAGCGGCCGCCCCGATGCGATGCGCCTGCCGCTCGAGGTGCTGAAGGAACTTGGCGCGGGCGCAGTGATCGCCACGAACGCCGCCGGATCGTTGCGGGCGGACATGCCCACGGGCTCGGTCATGCTTTTGACCGACCACATCAACTTTTCAGGCCTGAACCCGCTGATCGGCGAGCCTTCGGATGCGCGTTTCGTGCCCATGACCGAGGCCTATGATCCGGCCATGCGCGCCGGACTTGCTGCCGCCGCCGAGGCCGTGAAGGTCGAATTGCACCGCGGCGTCTATGCTTGGTATTCCGGCCCTTCGTTCGAAACCCCTGCCGAGATCCGCGCGATCCGCAACATGGGCGCCGATGCGGTGGGCATGTCCACCGTTCCAGAAGTGATTCTTGCACGGTTCCTTGGTCTGCGGGCAGCGGCGATTTCGACCATCACCAACATGGCCGCAGGCCTAAGCGCCGAACAAATCAGCCACGAGCATACCAAGGCGATGGCCCCTCTGGGGGCGGCAAAATTGGAAAAACTGCTGCGCGCCTACCTGAAATCGCTCTAACAGTTGTGTGACCCTGCGATACATTCCAAAAATGGGGTGGATTTTCTGCGCAGGGAGTGTTTGAAAAAGGCATACCCAAAGGGTGTCGCCCCATGCAGATCTATCTTCCTATTGCCGAGATATCGGTAAACGCTTTCCTTCTCTTGGGAATTGGCGGTGTCGTGGGCATTCTGTCCGGCATGTTCGGTGTGGGCGGGGGCTTCTTGATCACCCCTTTGCTGTTTATCGTGGGCATCCCGCCGACCGTCGCCGTGGCCACGTCGGCAAACCAGATTGTTGCATCGTCGGTCTCGGGTCTGCTGGCGCATATCAAACGGCGCACGGTCGATTTTCCGATGGGTGTCACCCTGCTTGTCGGCGGTCTGATAGGCTCTGGCATCGGCATGGTGATCTTCAACTATCTCAAGTCGCTGGGTCAGGTCGAACTCTTGGTGAACCTTTGCTACGTCGTCTTTCTAGGCGTCGTGGGCGGGCTGATGTTCATCGAGAGCGTGCGCGCCATCCTGCGCTCGAACAAGGGCGTGATCCCGACCCGCAAACGGCACAACTGGGTCCATAACCTGCCCTTCAAAATCAAGTTCCGCGTGTCGGGTCTTTATATCTCGGTGATCCCGCCCGCTGCCGTCGGCTTTTTCGTGGGCTTTCTGGGTGCGATCATGGGCGTGGGCGGCGGCTTTATCATGGTGCCCGCCATGATCTACCTCTTGGGCATGCCCACCAAGGTTGTGATCGGCACGTCCCTGTTCCAGATCATCTTTGTCACCGCCTTTACCACCATGATGCACGCGGTCACCAACCACTCGGTCGACATGGTGCTGGCGCTGCTCTTGTTGGTCGGCGGGGTCGTCGGAGCGCAGATCGGCACGCGTATCGGCGCCAAGCTCAAGGCCGAACAACTGCGCATCCTGCTGGCCATGCTGGTCTTGGGCGTCTGTATCAAACTGGGTTTCGATCTGTTCCTGACCCCTGCCGATCTGTTCAAGGTGGGCTGAGGTGATGAAGCAGTTTCTTATCGCCCTCTTCGTCTTGCTGGCTCTGCCGGCGCGGTCCGATGAAATCGTGCTTGGCCTGAGTCAGGATGCGGTCGCGATTACCGCCAATTTCACAGGTTCGCAGATCCTGATCTTTGGCGCTGTCAAACGCGACAGCGCGCCCGATCCGGCCGACAAGCTGGGAATCATCATCACGGTCGCTGGCCCCAGCGAAGAGGTCACGGTCCGGCGGATCGAGCGTCGGTTTGGCATCTGGGTCAATACCGACCGCGTCGATGTGGATGCCGCACCCTCGTTCTATGCGGTGGCCAGTTCGGCCCCGCTGACCGACATCCTGAAAGAGGTCGAGAATCTGCGCTATTCCATCGCGACGCAGAACGCGATCCGGTCGGTCGGTGCCAGCGTGTCGGACAGCCAAGAGTTCACCGATGCGCTGATCCGCGCCCGCCAGAGGCAGGACCTGTATCAGACGCTCGAAGGCCAAGTGGATTTCGAGGAAGACACGCTGTTCCGCACCGCGATTGATCTGCCTTCGAACCTGACCGAGGGCAGCTATGCCACGCGCATCTTCCTGACCCGCAATGGGATGGTGATCGACGAATATGACACTGTCATTCCGGTGGACAAGGTCGGTCTGGAACGCTGGTTGTTCCTGATGTCTCAGCAGCAATCGGTGCTTTACGGGCTGTTGTCGCTGGCGATTGCGGGCCTTGCCGGTTGGGGCGCCTCGACCCTCTTTGCCGCGCTGCGTCGCTAACCCCTGCCGATATAGGGCATCGCGGTGGCCATGATGGTCACACTCTGCACATTCGCGCCCAGTGGCAGACCCGCCATATGCAGCACCATGGCCGCCACGTCGGCAACTGCCATCAAGGGTTCGGATCTGGTGGAACCATCCGCCTGCGTGATGCCGGCCGCCATACGCTCGGTCATCTCGGTTGCGGCATTGCCGATGTCGATCTGACCGCAGGCAATGTTGAAGGCGCGGCCATCGAGCGAAATGGTTTTGGTCAACCCCGAGACCGCATGTTTGGTGGCGGTATAAGGCGCGCTGCCAGGGCGTGGCATGGTCGATGAAATCGAGCCATTGTTGATGATGCGCCCGCCCTGCGGGGTTTGGTGGCGCATCTGGCGAAAGGCGGCGCGTGCGCAAAGGAACATGCCAGTCAGGTTCACATCGACAACGGCGCGCCAGTCTTGGGGGCTGATCTCGTCGATCGTGGCCATGGGCAGACCGCGACCAGCATTGTTGAACAACGCATCCAGCCTGCCGGTGCGGGCAACGAAATCCTCAAAGGCGCGGTCGACCGAGGCCGCGTCGGTCACGTCGGCGGGCAAGACCACGGCGCCTTCACGCCCCTTGGCCAGATCTGCCAGCGGTTCCGCCCGTCTGGCGATCAGACCCACTGTCCAGCCTGCGTCCAACAAGGCCATGGCGGTGGCACGTCCTATGCCTGCGCTCGCGCCCGTGACGATGATATTGCCCGGATTTGTCATGCGTCCTCACCTTCCAGTGTCAAAGCGCCACCCGCCTGCAGATCGCTGACGGTCAGCGGTCCACTCGGGCGGCCCAAGCGATTGCGGACCACCCAGCGCAACTCGCGCTCGGCGCGGGTAATGGCGACATAGGCCAAACGTTTCCATAGGGGCTGACCGGCCTCGACGCGCCCCATACGCGCGGCGGCATAGATGTCAGGGGCAAAGACCTGCACGGTGTCCCACTGGCTGCCCTGCGCCTTATGGATCGTCACCGCGGCCCCATGCAGAAACGTCGCACCCATCTGGGCGGCAAAGGGAATGAACGGCTCCGCCTCGCCCTCCATCTCGATCTTGACGATCGAGGCTGCGCTGACCTGCGGTTCCTCGGCGCCCATGATGAACAGCCGCGAAAACCCGGGCCTGCGACCGGGACCAAGGTAGACGACCTGCGCCCCCTTGATCAGGCCACGCGCCTCGAGGTCGAGGCGTTTCTTGCGGTGTTTCAGGGGCAATTCGATTCCGTCGCAAATCAGCGGCTCTCCTGGCAACAATTCGTCGTCGGGGGCGCCATGGGCTGCACGAAAGGCGTGGATCAGCCGGATCCGCGTCGCATTGCGCCAGACCAGCACCGGCGAGCGCGCCATCAGGTCGGCCTCGACCCGTTCGGCCAGAACCACACGGGGGTCACGGCCTGCGGCCTCGGCCACCATGCGCTCGAAATCCTCGAATTCCAGCGCAGGGTCGGCCAGCGCATGGGCCAGATCAAGGATCGGGCTGTCGGCCTCTTGGCGGTGGACGCGGTGCAGTTCCAGACGGTTCTCGGGCGGCAGGCTTTCAAACACCATGCCCCCTTCGCCTTGGACCGGCGGCAATTGCGCCGGATCGCCAAACAGCACCAGCGTGGGGAAAATTGCCTGCAAATCTTGCAGCGCGCGCGCGTCGAGCATCGAGCTTTCGTCGACAAAGCCGATATCGAGCGGTTCTTCGCGCCGTTTCCAGCCGGTAATGAAATCCGACCCGCGCAGTCCGGCGGCGGCCAAGGCTGCGGGGATGGAACTGTTGATCTGATAGCTGGCCCAAGCGCGATCCAGCGCAACCTCGGACAGAATGCCCGGCTCGGGGCGGTCGTCCTGCCCTGCAAGCCAAGCGGCAACGCGTTCATAGGCGGGATCATAGACGGGCGTATAAAGGATGCGGTGGATCGTGGTCGCGGGCACGCCGCGCGTCCGCAGCACCGAAGCCGCCTTGTTTGTCGGTGCAAGCACCGACAGGCTGCGGCGGTCGCGGCGACGTTTGCCCTCGAAATCGCCCGAAACGATCTGCACGCCCGCATTTTTCAGCGCGCGGGTCAATTCGGCCAAGAGCAACGATTTGCCCGAGCCCGCTTTGCCCACCACAGCCAACACGCGTGGGTCATTCTCGCCATCTTCAACGGGCGGCGTTATGTCGCCATCGTCGATATCGACGCCGACATGACGCAACATCTCGGCGACGGCATCCCAGGCTTCGGCCTGATCGGTAGAGAGCGAAATGGCGGGCAGGTTCATGGGCGGACCCTAACGGGCCACACCGGTCAAGACCAGTGGTCAGGCGCGCATTGGACCAAGGCTGCGCACCATCCATTGCTGCGCCACGGCAAAGGACAGCCCTGCCCTCTGACGCAC
>JAHEBS010000209.1 GCA_024642145.1 Marivivens sp. | reverse complement strand
ATAACACTTGGCAATGCCGCAGAGGTCGATCTGGATCGGCGCATGTTTGCGCGCGCGCCGACCTGCCACGTCCACTTCCAGCCTGTCTGCTGCGAGGGCTGGCGGCGCGGCAAGAAAGCCGCGGATCTTCAGGGCATCGGCGCGTTTGGCGGGGCCAAACCCCCAAGCCCCCGTCACCTCGCCCTGCCCAATATCAAAGGCCCCGCCCGAGGCGCGACCAATCGCTAGACCCACGTCCAGCACGGTTGTCAGGCCGCGTGGCAAATCCACCCACTGGCCGACGGGCGCGCGGTTCAGGCGGGACAGATCACTGTCGGCGCGCCAATTCGACATCTGCGCGTCGACCTCGGCCACCGCCTGACCGAGCGCCTGTTGCAGGGGCAAAAGGTCAAGATCAGCGGCAAGCCGCAGCGAGGCAGTCCACTGCGTGCCCATCGTCGGGCCGACAATCAGACGGGTCTGGCAATCAATAGACATCTTCGCGATAGCGCCCCTGCGCCTTGAGCAGGGCCGGCGTCAGCCCGAAAGGCGTCAGGATTTCATCAAAGGCCGCGCGCACACCGGCGCCCATGTCGCGCCCGCCGCAGACCAGCACCTGCGCACCGCCGACAATCAGCGTGGCCAATCGCGCCGCATCGCGTCGAATGGCGTCTTGGACGTAAAGCCGCGCCCCGTCGCGCGAGGCGGCGGTGGTCAGCGTGGCAAGCTGCCCATTGGCCCGCCAGCCCGCCAACTCTTGTTCATAAAGAAAATCCGAGTCCGGGTGCCGCAAGCCGAAAAACATATGGAACGGCCTGCCCTTGCGATTGCGACGCACAAAGCCCGCCAACGGACCGATGCCCGAACCCGCGCCCACAAGGATCACGGGGGCTTTGCCGCGCGCGGGCCTAAAGCTCGGGTTGCGGCGCACAAAGGCGCGCATGCTGTCGCCGGCCTCAAGCGCAAGCAACTGACCGGAACAGAGCCCGCCTTGGGTACGTGAGACGCATATCTCGGCGTAGCCATCGCGACTATCCGAGGCCAGCGAGTAATAGCGGGGCAGATCCGAACCCGCCGGCAGGATGCCCAATAGATCGCCCGCGCGAAAATGTAGACCGGGCTGGCGCAGGCCGATGCCGCGGCATTTCGGCAAGGCGAAACGCAGGATAGAGACAGGTGCCTGCACCTCGTGCCCGTAATCGCGCCGCGACATCAGGCTGAAGTCACGGCTGCGCGGCACGACGGGGCGATGCACCAGTTCAAGCGACAGGCCCATTGCATGACCGATCACGCGACCAGCGGCGGCAAAGGCCTGTGCGGATTGACGGTCGATCCGGTGCATGGGCGCCAGCATCGGCCAACCGACTTTGGACGCGGCGCGTTCGATTTCATTGGCATAGGCGCAATAGCCCGCAAACTGGCTGTCGCCAAAGCCGATGATGGCCAGTTTGCTGGTGGGGGCGAGCGCAAGGCTCTGCAGACGCTCAAGGAACCCCTTGGCCGAGGCTGGCGGCTCGCCATCGCCATAGGTGGCGGCAAGCGCGATGACATGTGCGGCGCGGTTGGCCACGGCGGGGTCGTAGCGGCTGAGTGCTGTGGTGTGAACAGCCTGCCCAGCCTCGGTCAACGCCTTGTGCAACGTGGCGGCAAAGCCCCATGTCGTGCCGGTTTCGGACCCCACAAGGATGATGGTTTCGGCCCGTGTCAGGGTCAAGTTGCGCCGTATGCGCGGGCGGCCACGGTGGGCGATCCACCAACTGGCGGTGCCGGAAATCGCCATGGCGGGCACGGCCAGCGCCGAAAGGCCAAGGATCATGCCAAGAAACCACGCCCCCTGCCCCGTATGCAGCCGCAAGATCATATCATAGGCCCGCGCAACGGCGCTATTGGGCTGCCAGCCAACGATCAAGCCGCTGCCCGCGTCGACATAGCCTGCGCCGTGAATGGTCTCGACCGTGTAGATGCCGCTATCGTCGCCAGGAAAGGGAAAGGACAGGTCGCGAAAACCCGCCAGCGTCATGTGATGCAGCGCCGTGATCTGCGAGGCCACGGCCCGCGGCAGTCCACTGGGTGCGGGCGGAAAGCCCAGATCAGCGGCGCCAGTGCTGACCACACCAAAGGTCACCAGCGACATGAACACCGCGGTCACCGCCGAAAACAGCAGACCCGGCACGGCCAGACGCGCCAGCCAGACGTGGATGCGGCCCGCCAATGGGCCTTTGAGCGGCGCGAATATGCGCCGCCAGCCGCCGACACGGCGCAAGATCAGGCCGATACCACTGATCGCCATCACGGCCATCACCGCCGCCAGAACGCCTGCGGTCATCTGCCCGCCGTCACCCAATAGAAAGGCGCGGTGCAGATCGGTCATCCAGAGGGCAAAACCGCTTTCCGCCGCCGAGGCAATGCCCTGTCCGGTCGCGGGGTCGATCACAAGGTTCTGCGGACCACTGTCGGTCATCACCAGCGCCGTGATGCGACCGGCGCGCGACTGGGCGATTTCGGCCACTTGCGGATAATTGGCCAAGACACGCCCTGCCAGCGTTGCCACCGTCAGCGCGCGGTCGCCCGTGGGCGTGACGGCTTTTTCCAGCGCGGGCAAAACCGACAAAAGCGCCCCGCTCAGTGCCAGAACAGCCAAGGCGACCGACAGGATCAATCCCGGCAAGCGATGCAGGCTGCGCAACATGGCGAACTCACATACTGAACGCGAAGGACGAAAGGTAATACCGGCCCTGCAGATCATGATTACCCGTATTAAAGGGCTCGACGATTTCCGAGGCCGAGGGCCACATGTTTTCCGCCGCCAGATCGACCCGCAGATTATAGCCCGCGTCGATCAGGGCGTCGGGCACATCGATGATGATCTCGCTGCGCTGGCCAGAGCCGATCGACGCGCCGGTGTGGCCCGTGACATCGCCAGGCCGCCCGCCCGTCACGGCCATCCAGTCCGACAGATGCCCGAAATAGCGGGCGCGGCCACCCGCAAGCCACAGCGTCGATTTGTAATGACCCTGCGCGTCGGTGAGGTAGATCGCCAGATAGGCGCCGCGGCCGCCGTAATTGGCCATGTTGATCTTGAAGGTCACAGGCCGCGCCTCGGCAAGCGAGGGCAGCGCCAACGCCGTGGTCATGGTCAAAAGCGTAAGCGCGGTTTTCATGTCGACGTTCTCCTGCTCGGGCTGCCTGTAGCGTTATCAGTTCAAACGCAGGCCCAGAGGATTTCCGTCACACGATTTTGTGAGTTACTTGCCACCCAGCAGGCTGACCATCCGACGCATCGCCAGACCATAGCCCTCGACACCAAAGCCCGCGATCACGCCATCGGCACGCATCGATGTGTAGGAATGATGCCGGAACGGTTCGCGCTTGTGGATATTCGAGATATGGACCTCTAGCACCGGCCCCTCGAAGGCGTTCAGCGCATCAAGGATCGCAACCGAAGTATGGGTCAACGCGCCGGGGTTGATGATGATCCCCGCAGCCGTGTCGCGCGCTTCGTGAATCCAGTCGATGATCTGGCCTTCCCAGTTCGACTGCAGCAACCGCGCCTCCAGCCCGCCCGCCTTGGCCAGTGCCGCGCATTGCGCCTCGACATCGGCAAGGGTCTGGTGACCGTAGATTTCCGGCTCGCGTCTGCCCAAAAGGTTCAGGTTCGGACCGTTGAGGATATAGACCAGCTTGCCCATCGCGTATTCCCTTGTGGCGGGTCTTGGATGTCCCGCGTTGGGCGTATTCTTAGGGGGCCGCCCGTCCTGCGACAAGCGGCCCCCAAGATTTGCGCAACGTGTTGCCGCCCTTGGGCAACACCTGCCTTAACCCTCGACCTCGATCGCCAAGCCGCGCTCG
>JAHEBS010000208.1 GCA_024642145.1 Marivivens sp. | reverse complement strand
CGGCCTCGACCACCACGACGGCGTGCGACAGCCCAGAAACGATCCGGTTGCGCCGCGGAAAATCCCTGGCCCTTGGCTGAAGCCCCATCGGCGCCTCGCCAAGGCGCAGACCCGTCGCTTCGATCCGCCGGCCAAGGTCGGCGTTTTCGGCCGGGTATAGCATATCGACGCCGCCACCCATAACGGCAATGGTTCCGCCGTCGAGAGCGCCAAGATGCGCGGCCGCATCGATGCCGCGCGCCAGACCGGAAACGACAGCGAATCCCGCGTCAGCCAGCTCAGCCGCCAGCCGACGTGCCATCCGCGTAGCAAGGCTGGATGCATTGCGCGCGCCCACCAGCGCAATCATTGGGCGGGCAAGGACCTGTTCATTGCCGATCATCCACAGCAGTGGCGGCGGATCGCGGATTTCTGCAAGAGCCGGGGGGTAAGCTTGCTCGCCAATTGCGATCAGGCGCGCGCCGGCGATGCGGCCGGCGCGCAATTCGGCACTGGCGGCCCTTTGGGAGAAACTCTGATAGCCTTCGATGCCCGCTTTAGTGGCGATGCCAGGCAGAGCATCAAGCGCCCCGGAAGCGGTCCCATGATCCTTCAGAAGACGATAGAATGTCTGAGTTCCAACCTTCCGTGATCGGATTAGGCGAAGCCACGATAGCCGTTCTTCCTCATTGAGGGGTGGGGTGAGGGGGTGGAGGGAGAACATTACGTCCGGCCATCGTGACTCCGCTGCTAACTGGGTCAGATTGCGGCGCAAGTGTTAAGGGCCAGTAAACAATCGAGAGCATTCCAGAAAAAATGTTCGCGCCATGGAAATACTTGAATTGGTGGCGCGGAAACTGAACGGAACCTGACGCTCAAGATATTGAAGTATATCGGTTAACCGGCGGAACGAAAAGCTAAGCTGCAGAACCGCCGACCGTAAGCCCGCCGATCAGCAAAGTCGGCTGGCCGACGCCAACCGGAACCCACTGGCCGGCCTTGCCGCAGTTGCCCATGCCGGGATCCAGCGTCATGTCGTTTCCGATCGCGCGAATGTTCTTCAGTGCCGTCGCGCCGTCGCCGATCAGCGTCGCGCCCTTGACTGGTGCGCCGATCTTGCCGTCCTTCACCCGGTAGGCCTCGGTGCAGGAAAAGACGAACTTGCCGTTGGTGATGTCGACCTGGCCGCCGCCGAAGCCCACGGCGTAGATACCGTTTTTCAGTTCTGACAGGATCGCGCCGGGCTGGGCTTCGCCGCCCAGCATGTAGGTGTTCGTCATCCGGGGCATCGGGATATGGGCAAAGCTCTGGCGGCGCCCGTTGCCAGTGGGCGAAACACCCATCAGCCGGGCGTTCTGGCGGTCCTGCATATAGCCGACCAGCACCCCGTCGTCGATCAACACGTTCTTGCCGCTGGGCGTGCCTTCATCGTCGACAGTAATTGATCCGCGGCGATCCGGGATCGTACCGTCGTCCAACACGGTAACGCCCTTCGCTGCGACCTGTTTTCCCAAGAGGCCGGCAAAGGCCGAACTTTTCTTGCGATTAAAATCGCCTTCCAGCCCGTGACCAACCGCTTCGTGCAACAGTATCCCCGGCCAGCCCGGGCCAAGCACGACGTCCATGACACCGGCGGGCGCCGCTTCGGCGGACAGGTTCACGTTCGCGATCCTCAGTGCCTCGCGCACCCGTTCCTGCCAGGCGTGCGGTGCGATCAACCCGTCAAGCGTCATCCGCCCGCCCCCGCCGGCATGACCGCTTTCGCGCCGGCCGTCCCTTTCGACGATAACTGATACGTCCATGCGTGCCATCGGCCGGCGGTCCGACACATGGACGCCGTCGGGTCGCAGGATCTCGACCTCTTGATAGGCGGCGGCGATGGTGGCGGAAACCTGCACGACACTGGTGTCCAGCCCGCGGGCGAAGGCGTCGATCTCGCGCAGTATCTCGAGCTTCGCAGGAAAGGCGGTCACAGCGATCGGGTCGGTGTCGCTATACAGCCTGCGGTTCGTCGGCCTTGGCGCATCGGCCCAAATGCCGCCGCCATCGCCGACGGCAAGCCGCGCGGCCTCGGCGGCGCGGCGCAGGGCGGCCTCGGATATTTCGGTCGAATGGGCATAGCCCGCCGTTTCGCCTCGCACGGCGCGCAGACCGAAGCCCTCCGATGCGTCGTAGCTGGCCGTCTTCACGCGGCCATCGTCGAACACCAGAACCTCGGCGCGGCGGCGTTCCAGGAATAGTTCGCCGTCGTCCGCGCCATCAGTGGCGGACTTCAGAATCGACAGCGCGCTCTCCTTGTCGAGGTTGTCGTCAAATGGCGCGAAGGGGGCGTCGGACATCCGTGTTACCTCTGACCTGCGAGAAAGCGGCTGAATGCCACATCTGATTTGCTTGTTCCCGAGCCGTTTATATGGTTTCAGACTGGCCGAGAACAACCGGGCGTCTCGCAATGTGCCCCGGGACGAAGAATCATGAGAAGAAAGCGGATCAGCCCGATGACTTTGAAAGCGATCGCCACCTCAGCAATGACGGCGCTTGGAGCCTTTACAATGGCCGGTGCGGCTGCTGCGCAGGCGGTTCCTGCGGACCTGCCCGTGATCGGCAAGCCGCATCAGGGCGGTCTGGGTTTCCAGCCCTGGGCCACAAGCCTGGCCCACGAACTTCAGTGGCTCGACGGCTTTATCCTGGTGATTATCACCGCCATCGTCATCTTCGTGTTGGGTCTGATCACGGTCGTGATCCTGCGCTACAATGCGAAATCGAACCCGAAGCCGGCGAAGTTTACCCACAACACGCCGGTCGAAGTCGCATGGACCCTGATCCCGATTCTGATTCTTATCGTCATCGGCGTCTATTCGCTGCCGGCGCTTTTCCGCCAGCAGGTAATCCCGGATGCTGACGTCACGGTCAAGGTGACCGGCAACCAATGGTATTGGAGCTACGAATACGTCGACAGCGGCTTTGGCTTCGACAGCTTCCTTCTGCCGCGCGAAGAACTGGCGAGCCACGGCTATGCCGACGACGAATACCTGCTGGCGACCGATACCGCGGTCGTTCTGCCAGTAAACAAGACGATCGTCATGCAGGTCACCGGTTCCGACGTGATCCACTCCTGGACCATTCCCGCCTTCGGCGTGAAGCAGGACGGCGTTCCCGGGCGGCTGGCCGAATTGTGGTTCAAGGCTGAAAAGGAAGGCGTGTATTTCGGCCAGTGCTCCGAGCTGTGCGGCAAGGATCACTCCTACATGCCGATCACCGTCAAGATTGTCAGCCAGCAAGTCTATGACACCTGGCTTGCGCAGGCCAAGGCACAGTACGCGGGTACGGAAACACCGGTGGACGTTGCCTCAGCTGATTGAGATTCAGGGCGGGGGCGACCCTGTCTTCGACGGGCGGACCGAAAATGAGTGATGTGACATTTCCCACGGACTTTGAGGGAGAGGCCGGCTTTGGGGACTACGTCGCCCTTCTGAAGCCGCGCGTGATGTCGCTGGTCGTTTTCACGGCCTTCGTGGGGCTGATGGTCGCGCCGGTTCACGTCCACCCGATCGAAGCGCTGGCCGCAATCCTGTTTATCGCTCTTGGGGCCGGCGCATCGGGTGCGCTGAACATGTGGTGGGATGCGGACATCGACGCGGTGATGCGGCGCACGCGTGGCCGCCCGGTGCCCTCGGGCAAGGTCGCGCCGGACGAGGCGTTGGCAGTCGGGCTGGGTCTCTCGGGTCTGGCAGTGGTCATGCTGGGGCTTGCCGCGAACCTGTTGGCGGCCGGGCTGCTGGCCTTCACGATCTTCTTTTATGCTGTCGTCTATACGATGTGGCTGAAGCGGCTGACACCGCAGAACATCGTTATCGGTGGTGCCGCGGGTGCATTCCC
>JAHEBS010000056.1 GCA_024642145.1 Marivivens sp. | reverse complement strand
GGTCGCCGAAAGTCATGAAGAAACGGAACAATCTCGCAAAGCGACATTTCCTTTCGCGCAAGGCACATCAAACATATGTCGATATAAGTTTCCCCTACGTAAACCTAACTTCGCCCTTGCCAATTGCCCTGTGGATGAAAAAAACTCTGCGACTATCCGGGCGCGTGACGCGCCGGGCACCAACATGATGGCCGCAAAGGCCAGCTACAGGGAGACAACACATGAAAATCCGTACCAGCCTCAAGGCGACGACGGCCGCCGCTCTGTTGCTTTCGGGCACCGCAGCGTTCGCCGCGAACCCGATGGCAGGCGAGGTTCTGGCCGATGACCAGACCTTTACCTACCAGGAAATCGACGAGAGCCCCTCGATTGACCCCGGTCTCGTAGAAGACGTTGCCGGTGGCGTCGTCGTTCGTGACCTCTTCGAAGGCCTGCTGAACCAGGACGAAAACGGCAACCTCATTCCCGGCGTCGCTGAAAGCTACGAGTCGTCGGAAGACAAGCTGACCTGGACCTTCCACCTGCGTGACGCCAAGTGGTCGAACGGCGACCCCGTCACCGCCGGTGACTTTGTCTACGCATGGCGCCGCGCTGCCTCGCCCGAACTGGCTTCGCCCTACTCGTGGTACATGAGCCTGATGGCTCTGGTGAACGTTGATGCCGTTCTCGATGGTTCGATGACCTCCGACCAGCTCGGCGTCGAAGCCACCGACGATCATACCCTCGTCGTGCACCTGACCCAGCCTCTGCCCTACTTCGCGCAGATGGTGACCCATGGCACCACCTTCCCCGTTCCCCAGAAAGTCGTGGAAGAGTTCGGCGCCGAGTGGACCTCGCCCGAGCATATCGTCGGCAACGGCGCCTATGTTCTGACCGAGCATGTCCCGCAGGAGCGCATGGTGCGCGAACGCAACTCGATGTACTGGGATGACGCCCATACCGTCATCAACAAGGTCGTGACGCTCATCATCAACGATGACGCTCAGGCTCTGACCCGCTGGCAGGCTGGTGAGCTTGACCGCGCCAACGTGCCGACCGGCCAGTATCCGACCCTGCACGAGCAGTATCCGGCCGAAGCGCTCAGCTTCCCGTCGCTCTGCACCTACTACTACAACTTCAACCTGCGCGAAGACGCGCCGGCTTGGGAACATGACGTCCGCGTGCGTCAGGCCCTGTCGCTGGCTGTCGACCGTGACATCATCGTCCAGAACGTGACTGCTGGCGGCCAGATCCCGGCCTACACCTTCACCCCTGGTGCGACTGCTGGCTTCGTGGTTCCGGAAGTTGCCGCAGCCTCGATGACTCAGGACGAGCGTAACGCCAAGGCCCAGGAACTCCTGGCCGAGGCCGGCTATGGCCCGGGCGGCGAGCCGCTGTCGATGACCATCCTCTACAACACGTCGGAAGGTCACAAGAACATCGCCATCGCCATCAGCCAGATGTGGAAGACGGTTCTGGGTGTTGACGCCCAGATCGCCAACGAAGAGTGGCAGACCTTCCTCGAAGACCGCAACAACGGCAACTTCGAGATCTCGCGTGCCGGCTGGTGCGGCGACTACAACGAGGCCTCGACCTTCCTCGATCTGCTCACCACCAACTCGGGCTACAACGACAGCAAGTGGTCGAACGCCCGCGTTGACGAGTTGATGGCTGGCGCCAAGACCATGGACGATCCGCAGGGTGCCTACACCGAAGTGGAACAGATCATGGCCGAAGAAGTTCCGGTCCTGCCGATCTACCACTACACCTCGGTGTTCATGCTGCACAGCGACGTCAAGGGCTGGCCCGTTGGCAACGTCCAGCAGAACTGGTCGTCCAAGCAGCTCTACAAGGTCGCTGAATAAGCTTCTCTGAGCCGTTCAATCCGCGTCCCTCGAAAGAGGGGCGCGGAACTTCTACATTCTGAGGGCCGGAGGCGACAAGAATGCTTTCCTATATCGTGCGCCGACTTGCGATCGCGATCCCGACGATCCTGATCCTGATCGTCCTTTCCTTTATTCTTATGTTTGCAGCGCCCGGTGGCCCGTTCAATTCCGAACGCCCCTTGCCGCCGCAGGTGCTTGCCAACATTCAGGCCAAATACGGTCTCGATCAGCCCTATTGGAAGCAGATCGTGAACTACGTCTGGAATGTGGTCGCGCATTTCGACTTTGGTCCCTCGTTCAAATACAAGGACCGTTCGGTCAATGACATCATCGCGCAGGGCTTTCCTGTGACGCTGACCTACGGTTTCTGGTCCTTCATTGTGGCCACCGTGGTTGGCATCACTTTGGGTGTTGTCGCTGCGATCCGCCACAATACTTGGCTTGACTACTTTGCCGTCGGTATCTCGATCGGTGCGCAGTCGCTGCCCAACTTTGTGATGGCGCCGATCCTTGTGCTGGTGTTCACGCTCTACCTTGGCTGGCTGCCAGGTGGCGGCTGGAACGGTGGCCAGATCGAATATCTCGTCTTGCCGGTCATCGCGCTGTCGACCTCTTACTTTGCCTCGATCGCGCGTATCATGCGCTCGTCGATGCTCGAGGTCCTGAACGCAGGCTTTATCCGCACGGCCCGCGCCAAGGGTCTGCCGATGAGCCGTGTCATCATCCGTCACGCGCTCAAGCCCGCGCTGTTGCCGCTGTTGAGCTATCTCGGCCCCGCATTCGTCGGCATGATCACCGGTTCGGTCATCATCGACGTCTATTTCTCGACCGGCGGCATCGGCCAGTTCTTTGTGAACTCGGCTTTCAACCGCGACTATTCGGTCATGATGGGCATCACGATCCTTGTTGGCGTGTTGACCATTCTTTTCAACCTGGTCGTCGACCTGCTTTACGCATGGATCGACCCCAAGATCCGTTATTGAGGAGGCGACATGTTTCCCTCGAAACAGACCGCCGATGCACTTGTGCAGGCGGCAAACGACGCCGAGGTCAAGGGCCGCTCGCTCTGGCGTGACGCCGCGATCCGTTTTCGGCGCAACCGTGCGGCCGTGGTCGCACTTTGCGTCCTTGGCCTGATCGCCGCCTTCGCACTGTTCGGACAACTGTTCGCGCAGTGGTCGAACGAAGAAATCGACTGGTCCATCATGGGCGCCATCGCCCAGAAAGGCGCACCTTCGATCGCCAACGGCCATTACTTTGGCGCGGACGAACTGGGGCGTGACCTTTATGCGCGTGTGGTTCAAGGCACCGGCATTTCCATCATGGTGGGCATGGTCGGCAGCTTTGTGGCCGTCATGGTCGGCACGCTTTACGGTGCCGTGGCCGGTTATTCCGGCGGGCGCACCGACAATATCATGATGCGGATCGTCGACATCTTGATGTCGATCCCCTTCATGTTCGTGCTGATCCTTCTCTTGGTCATCTTTGGCCGCTCGATCACCATGCTCTTTGTCGGTATCGGCCTGATTTCTTGGCTGGACATGGCCCGTATCGCACGCGGTCAGACGCTCAGCATCAAGAACAAGGAATTCGTGGAGGCGGCGGTTGCGACCGGTGTTTCGCCGATGCGGATCATCTTGCGCCACATCGTGCCGAACCTGTTGGGCATCGTGGTCGTCTATGCCACCTTGCTGATCCCGGGTCTGATCATGACCGAGAGCTTTATCAGCTTCCTCGGCCTTGGCATTCAGGAACCCCAGACATCGCTCGGCGCGCTGATTTCGGCAGGGGCCAAGCAGATGCGTTTTGGCGTGATCTGGCAACTCCTGTTCCCGCTCGGCTTCTTCCTCGTCACGCTCTACGCCTTCTTCTTTGTCGGCGACGGCCTGCGTGACGCGCTCGACCCCAAGGACCGCTGATATGAGCCTTTTGCGTATCGAAGACCTGCGCGTCACCTTTCAGACAGGTGACGGCCCCGTGAATGCGGTCAATGGTGTCTCGCTGGATATCAATGCCGGTGAAACGCTTGCCATCGTGGGCGAAAGCGGCTCGGGCAAAAGCCAGACCGCCTTTGCAGTGATGGGCCTTCTGGCCCGCAACGGCGCTGCGACCGGCAAGGCGCTCTGGGAGGGTGAAGACCTTCTCAGCATGCCCCAGAAAGAACTGAACAAGATCCGCAGCCGCGAAATATCGATGATCTTTCAGGATCCGATGACCTCGCTGAACCCCTATATGCGGATCTCGGACCAGATGACCGAAGTGCTGATGTTGCACAAAGGTCTGACCAAGTCGGCTGCGGTGAAAGAGGCCATCGGGCTTCTGGACGCGGTCAAGATCCCCGACGCGGCCAACCGCATCGGCATGTATCCGCACGAGTTTTCGGGCGGTATGCGTCAGCGGATCATGATCGCCATGTCGCTCTTGTGCAGCCCGCGCCTTTTGATCGCCGACGAGCCCACCACCGCGCTCGACGTGACCGTGCAGGCGCAGATCATGGAGCTTCTGGGCGAAGTGCGCAAAGAGTTCGGCACCGCCGTCATCTTGATCACGCACGACCTTGGCATTGTTGCAGGCTTCTGTGACCGGACGCTGGTGATGTACGGCGGCCAGATCATGGAAGAAGGCACGACCGAGAATGTCTTTGCCAAGGCCTCGCACCCCTACACGCTGGGCCTGATGAAGGCTGTTCCGCGTCTGGACAGGGCGCAGGACAAGCTTGACACCATCGCCGGCGAGCCGCCGGACATGTCGCGCCTGCCCAAGGGCTGCCCCTTCAGCCCGCGTTGCGATCGCAAGCTGGACAATTGCATGGCCGAAAAGCCCGCGCTGGTGAACTTTGCCGATGGCCGCCGTCGCGCCTGCCATATCGACTGGAAGGAATTCGCCTGATGACCGATCCGATCCTCAAGGTAGAAGACCTGCAGGTCACCTTTGACGTGCGCCCGCGTGGCGCATGGCCATGGACGCCCTCGCTGAAACTGCACGCCGTTGGCGGTATTTCTTTCGACCTCAATCCGGGCGAATGCCTTGGCGTTGTGGGCGAAAGCGGATCCGGCAAATCGACGCTGGCCCGCGCCATCATCGGCACGGTGCCGACCTCGGGCGGCAAGATCATCTGGCAGGGCACAGACCTTGCCGGCATGGACGAACGCAACCGCCGGACACATCGCCGTGACGTGCAGATGATCTTTCAGGACCCGCTCGCCGCGCTGAACCCGCGCATGACCGTGGGTCAGATCATCGCCGAACCGCTGGTGACGCATAAACCCGATACGCCCAAAGACGATGTCCGCCGCATGGTGGCCGAGATGATGGAGCGCGTGGGCCTGCTGCCTAACCTGATCAACCGTTACCCGCACGAGTTTTCGGGTGGCCAGTGCCAGCGTATCGGCATTGCCCGCGCGCTGATCTTGCGGCCCAAACTGGTGATTTGCGACGAGCCCGTTTCGGCGCTTGACGTGTCGGTTCAGGCGCAGGTGGTCAACCTGCTCAAGGACCTGCAAAAGGACATGGGCCTGTCGATGATCTTCATCGCCCACGACCTTTCGGTGGTTAAGCATATCTCGGACCGCATCGTGGTGATGTATCTGGGCCGCGCGATGGAAACGGCGACCAGCCAGACCCTGACCACCCGCCCCGAACATCCCTATAGCCAGGCGTTGATTGCCTCGGTGCCGATCCCCGATCCGGTGCTGGAAAAGGCGCGCATGCGGCCGGTGATCCAAGGCGAATTGCCCTCGCCATTGAAGCCGCCATCGGGTTGCGTGTTCCGTCCGCGTTGCCCCAAGGTTCAGGCCTCCTGCGCGCTGGAACGTCCCCAGATGCTGGATCTGGGCAAGGGCCATCAGGTGGCTTGCCCCTATCACGAGGCACATGACGTCTTGCACGCGACCGCCTGAGGCGGGTAGGCAAACCAATGATTTGGGCGGTCCCTGCGGGGGCCGCCCTTTTCGTTTTAGTAGTCTTTTTCGTAGAAAATCCCGAGGCTTGTCGCACCCGTCGTCGTGGCGGTGCCGCGCGCGGTATAGGGTCCGCCAAGGTCCAGATTCAGGCTTACCTCGGCGCTGCCATCGGTGCCGACGGTCACATCCGAATAGATGTTCTCGCCAATATATTTGCCCGCCCTGACCGCCGTGCCGCCATTGCCATCTGTCACGACATCAAGATCGTCCAGCCCAAAGCGGCTGCGGATCTTGTCGACGATGCCCACGCCGCCGCGCCCCGCCAGTGTCGCCGCCGCCGAGGCAAGTTGCACGGCCTGCAGCGGACCGATCTCTGACAGATTGCGGCCAAGGATCAGTTGCGACAGAATCTCGTCCTCTGGCAGCGAAGGGTTCGAGGTCAGCGTAACGACAGGTTCAGTCGCCGGACCGTCCAGCGCCACGGTCACCTCGGTGCCCGTCCGCGCCGTGGTCTGCGCCACCAGACGGATCGATGGCAGGAAACGTCCTTCCAACCTCAGCGCGCCCTCGGTCAAAACAAAGCGCTGGTCCAGCAGGTCGAGGCGTCCGCGGATCAGGTTGAACTGACCTTCGGGCCGCAGCGCATCAAGGCTACCGCCCAACCGGACACCGCCGCCCATTTCTGCGTCAACACCACGGCCGCGCACGAATATGCGGTCAGGCGCGGAAAGACCCAGATCGATCGTATAGGCAGGCCCGCCGCCCGTCGTCGCGGTGTGCGGGCCCAGACCCGCGCGATCGAGCGTGGCGGCGACGGCGGCGGATGCACCCTGATGGGCCACGTCGGGCAGGGCAGCCGTGCCAATGCTTTCGGTCGGCACGCGAATTTCCGTCTCGCCAAGGGTTAATTCGCCCGCGATATGCGCAGCCCCCGTCAGCGGTCCTTCCAAGGTCACGCGGCCACTGGCCGTGGTGCGGTAAAGCGCGGGGTCGGCCAGCGCCAGACGGTCAAGGTCGAGCCCGAGGCTCGCCCCAAAGGGCGCCATCAGGGTGACACGTCCGCCCAGCGTCAGATCACCGCCACCCGCAGCGCGGCCTTGCAGTGCCAACTGCGCCGCTCCGGCGGCCACGTCAACGGTGCCACCCAGCGCCTCGACGCTCTGGCCCAGACTGGGCAACGCCACGCGGGCATTCTCGACCGTCATCCGGCCCGACAGCGCATCGATCCCCAAGGGACCCTTCAGCGCCATGTCAAAGACCGCCTCGCCGCCCATTTGCACGGCGCGGCTGGCCAGCGCCACAAGGGCCAGCGGCAAACGACCCTTAAGCCCCGCGTCGGCCTCGCCATTTTCGAACAGCGATCCCACGATTTCGGCGTAGATCCCGCCCGGCCCTTTGGCGTCAGCATTGACCAGCCATTCGCCGCCATCCAGCCGCGTCGCCTGACCCGAGGCCTGCAGGGGACCGATTAGCCCCGCCACCAGTTTTTCCGGCTCGTTCAGTGTCGTGTCAAAAGTGGTGGTCAGCCCAAGACTGTTCAGCACGGCGGTGGCGTTGATCCGTGCGGCCTGCGTGGTCACATCCAGCGCGTCCAGCGTCATGCCCTCGACCCCGCGCCGACCTGCGATGTGCAGACGCGCCTCACCGGCCAAAAGCGGGTCAAGCACCGCGATACCGCTGCGCGCGTCTTGCGCCACACCGTCGATCGTTGCATCGAACAGCCCCGCCATCGGATCGGCACGCAGGCTCAAGTCGAACTGACCCGCGCCGCCCAAGTCCATTCCCGCAAGCGAGGCGAAAAGACCCAGATCGGGCGTTTCGACATGCAGCCGAGCCTCGGTTGCAAGCCCGCTCTGCCCGCCGATCCGCGCGGCGCCGGTGACGGTCAGCGCATCAGCCCTGAGCGAAAGGTCTTGCAGATCGACAACCCCGCCGCCGAAATGGGCGCTGGCGGTCAGGCGCGCGTCGTGGCCTATCACCTGCGCGATATCCGCGGGCAAAAGCACCGTCAGATCACCGCCAAGTGCGATCTGCATGGCCGCGCCGTTATCGGCAGGCAGGGTCGTCAAATGCCCGCCCAACCGTTCCTGCCCGTTGGTCGCAAGGCTCAGGTCTGCCGCGAAACCGTCCAGCGGCCCGTGACCCGCAACGTTCAGGCCCAGCGGCGGTTCGCCCGGCAGGCCCAGTGCCTTGGCAGCGATGCCGCCCGCGCCCTCATTCAACGCCAACGTAAGGTCCAAGACCTTGGTTTCGTTATCAAAGGCACCGTCGATGCGCACAAAGCCGTCCTGCCCGTCGATACGCACCACGGTCAGTCGTGTGTCGCCCGCGCCGCCTTCGAGACTGGCGCGGCCCTGCGCGGCCAGATGCACCTCTTGGCCCAGAACCGGTGCGCCCAGTGTCAGATCGCCGATAGACAGCGCGCCAAGGTCGATCGCCACGGGCAGGACCGGCAGGGCAAACCCTTTGGCCTCGGGCGTGAGCCCCTCGGACGGGGGCAGAACGGGCAGGCGGCTCAGGGTGACCCTCTGCGCCGATATCGCGCCAATCTCGATGCGACCTTGTAGCAGAGCGGCGCGGTTCCACTGCATTTCCGCGCCCTCCAGCACCAGCCAGATGCCGCCACTGTCGGCGATGGTCAGCTTGTCGATGGTGGCGGTCGAACTCAGGGCACCGGCAAAACCCTCGATGGTCACATCGCGGCCAGTGTCGGACAGCGCGCCCTCCAAAAGCCCTGCGAGAAAGCTTTTGTCATCGCCTTCCTGCGCGGGCGCAGGCAGCGGGGCAAGCGCCAGAACAAGGGCAGGAACCAACAGCGCGCGCATCAGAAGGACTGTCCGATGCCAAGGTAGATCTGAACATCGCCAAAGGCATTGGCGCCAATGACCGGCGTGGCGACGTCGAGCCTGATCGGGCCGATGCCCGTGTCATAGCGGATGCCGAAACCCGCACCCGCAGCCATCACATCGCCCGCGCCGGGGATCGGGTCGGGCCCGACCATGGCCCAGTCGAGAAAACCGACCGCACCCCATGCCCCCGCGATATCGGCACGCAGTTCGAGGCTTGCCCCCAGCATCGAACGGCCGCCGCGCAGCGCGGTGATTGGCCCCTGTGTCACCTCGACGCCAAGGCTTTGATAGCTGATCCCGCGCAGGCTGCCGCCACCGCCGGACAGGAACAGATAGTCGTCAGGGGCGGTCAGAATATCGACCCCGGCTACAGACCCTGCCAATCCGCGCACCGCCAAAATCAGACTGTCGCCCAACGGGCGATAATAACGCCCCTCGGCCATCAACCGCACGCCCAGCGCCCCGTCTTGCGGCAGGGCAAAGGGGGTCAGGTGCAGATCGGCATAGAAGCCGCTGTGGGGGTCGAGCGCATTGTCGCGCCGGTCCAGAACACCAGTCACCGGCAGGGCCGCCAGCACATAGTTGCGGCTGCCAAAGGCATTGACCTCATGCGCCGCGCGCAGTTCAACGCCCGCGGTCGCATTCAGGTCGCGCCAGATGCGACGTGTCAGGCTTGCCCCCAAAGTCAGGTCATCGGTGGCCCCGTCAGGTCCGATGCGGTGATCAAGCGCCACGCGCGCGGTCAGATCGACGCGGGGGCTGAAGGTCGCGGGCCGCCGCAATTCGGCGGAAAGCGCGGCATCGGGCTGGCCTGCGCCCCCGATCCCCGTCACCGCCCCATCCAGCCGCAACCGTTCCGCGCCGCCTAAAAGGTTGCGGTGCATCCAAAAGGCGCTGAGGCCCAGACCCGCGCTGCTATCGTATTCAATGCCATAGCCCAGACGCCGTGGCGGCGCGTCGGCAAGTTCGGCCGTCAATGGCAGGCCACCGTCAGGCAAAAGCGCCGTGCCCTCGGTAATGGCAACGCTGCTGAAGGCACCCGACTGGCGCAGGCGGTTTGCGGCTTCGTCGATCAGGACGGGCGCATAGGTCGTGCCGGTTGAAAGCCCCGCAATCGCGCGGATCCTTTCGGGCGAAACACGCGAGGTATTGGCAAGGTTCAGCGGCCCGATCGTGGCCAGCGGGCCGGGGTCCAGCCGGATGTCGAGGTCCAGAACCGCCGCGCTGTGGCGGGCGGTGATGCGCTGACTGGCCACGGCCGCAAGCGGATGGCCAGCGTCGCGCCATGCCGCAATTGCGGCGGTCACAGCCTCGGTGATGACGCCGCTTGCCGCAGGCGCGCCGGCGGCAAGGCTTGCCGGCAACGTTGTTTCGGGCGGCAAGGGGCCGATGGTCAGCGCCCCAAAGGCAAAGACCGGACCGGGTTCGACCAGCACCACGACGTCACGGATGGTTTCGGGCACATCAAAGGGGCCGATCAGCGCGGCCTCGCGCCCGTCCAGCTTGATTGACACCGTGCCACCGTAATGGCCCTGCGCATAAAGTGCGGCCAATATGCGGGCGTAGTCGGTCTGGGCCATCGCGACCAGATCAACCGGATTGGCATTGCCGCCTTGGGCAAGCGCCACGACCCCCGCCGCCGACTGGACCGGCCCCGCATCGACGCCGGACGCGACCTCGATCCGCGCGGTCTGCGCGGCGGCGATCTGGGCCAGAGCGGCAAAAGCCAAGGCTAGGGCTAGGCGGCGCAAATGATTTCCCCCCGGAAGTCAGGTCATCAATACCCCAGCCCTGCGGCGATGCCTAGCGGCGGGGGCGTCAGATCTCAGCGGTTTGCCGCCACATCGGCAAAGGGATCGTCAGGATAGCCAACGCCGGTCAGATACAGCCCGTCGGGCGGGCAGACCGGCCCACAGGCGGCGCGGCTGCGGGCCGCAAGCGCATGGCCCACATCCTCGGGCGACCATGAGCCCGCGCCGACGCGTTCCAGCGTGCCGACGATGGAACGGACCTGATTGTGCAGAAACGACCGCGCCCGCAAATAGAACCGGATCTCGACGCCATGGCCGCGATCCTCTTGTTCGATCCGGATTTCGTCCAAGGTCTTTACGGGGCTGTCTGCCTGACAGAGCGTCGACCGGAAGGTGGTGAAATCATGCCGCCCGATCAGGTGCCGCGCGCCTTGGCGCATGGCCTCGACATCAAGCGGGTTTTTCACGTGCCAAGCCAGTCCCGCATCATGGGTCAAAAACGCGCGGCGTGAAATCAGGCGGAACATATAGCGCCGTTCCATCGCCGAAAACCGCGCGTGCCAGCGGTCGTCCACCAAGGCGCAGGCGACAATCGCCACCGGCGCCGGCCTGAGATGGAAATTCAGCGCCTCGGTCAGCCGGTAGGGGTCCCAGTCGCGTTCCATGTCGCAATGCGCGACTTGGCCCGTCGCATGAACCCCCGCATCGGTCCGGCCTGCGGCGGCAATCGTATGGGCGCGCGGCTCCAGCCGCGCCAGCGCCGCCTCGATCGCGCCTTGGACCGAGGGTTGATCGGCCTGCCTTTGCCAGCCGGCAAAGGGACCTCCGTGATATTCGACCATGAGTGCGTAACGTGGCATGCAAATTGCCATATCATTCCGTGATCTTGATGCAATCCCTACACAGCGCGCCCGCCTATGCCTATCTAGGTTTCAAAGGATGGGGCGCATGAGCATCAATTCTCTGGCCAAGGGCCTGACGCAAAGCCTGACCGAGCTTGCCGCCGCAGCGGCTGGCCCCTTGGGCGATGGCGTGGTCCGGCTGGGGGTCACGGGGCTGAGCCGCGCGGGCAAGACGGTGTTTATCACCTCGCTGGTCGCCAACCTGCTGGACCGTGGACGGATGGTGCAACTGGCGGCGGCCTCGGGGCATCGCATCCGTGCGGCCTATTTGCAGCCCCAGCCCGATGATACCGTGCCGCGGTTTCCGTTCGAGGATCACCTCTCGCGCCTGACATCGCCCGCGCCCAACTGGCCGGAAGGGACGCGCGCGATCAGCGAATTGCGCCTGTCGTTTCGGGTAGAGCCGCAGGGCTATTTCGGGGCCATGACAGGTCCGCGGACCGTGCATCTTGATATCGTGGATTACCCTGGCGAGTGGCTTTTGGATCTGTCGCTTCTGTCCAAGGGTTTCGAGGCTTGGTCCACGGACGCATTGGCCCGTTTGCGCAACCGCCCCGGGTCCAAGGCCTATCTCGATCTCTTGGCCGCGACCGACCCCGGGCAACCGATTGACGAGATGCGCGCACAGGCACTGGCCGCAGCCTATACACAGGCCCTGCAGGCCGCGCGTGAGGCGGGTTATTCAGACTGCACGCCGGGGCGGTTCTTGTTGCCGGGCGAATTGGAGGGCTCTCCGGTCCTGACCTTTGCACCGCTGCCCATCGGGCAGGGCTGGCCCAAGGGGTCGCTGGGGGCCGAATTCGCGCGCCGTTACATGGCCTATCGCAAACAGGTGGTTACGCCGTTTTTCCGCGATCATTTCGCGCGGATCGACCGGCAGGTCGTGCTGGTTGACGTCTTGGGTGCGATCCACGCGGGTCCGCGTGCGGTCGAGGATCTGCGCCGCACCTTGGCCGAGGTGATGGTGGCCTTTCGCCATGGGCGCAATGATCTGCTGTCGCGGCTTGTCGGCGCGCGCCGCATTGACCGTATCTTGTTCGCCGCGACCAAGGCCGACCACCTGCACCACGACCAACACCCGCGTCTGGCCGCGATTACCGAGGCGCTTTTGCGCGAGGCGCGCGACCGCGCCCAGTTTGCGGGGGCCGAAACCCGCGCGATGTCCATCGCCGCGTTGCGAACCACGGTCGAGGACGAGGTCGATCACGAGGGCCAGCGGCTCAAGGTCGTTCGCGGGCGGCTGGAACAAAGCGGCAAGCAGGGCGCGTTTTGGGCGGGCGAGCTGCCCGACGACCCCGCGCGGCTTTTGTCGCCCGCGCGTGCGGGCGAGGAACGCTGGTTGGATGGTGATTATGGCGTCATGCAATTTGCCCCCGCCGCGCTGACGCTCCGCCCCGGCGAAGGTCCGCCCCATATCAGGCTGGACCGCGCCGCCGAGTTTCTGATCGGGGATCGGCTATGACCGCGCTGCTGCGTCCGGCAGACGGGCAGGGGAATGACGAAAAACTGCCCGATATGAAATATGGATGGGAAAGGGGCCCGTGATGTCTGAACCCAAGCGCAGTGGCCCTGTCTTGCTGGAAATAGACCCCGACGCGCCGATGGCCGACCCGACAGCGGCGCCGCATATTATCGACGCGGACCTGCCCGCACCCGCTGCCTTGCAGCGCGCCGCAGGCGTGGTCTCGCGCCGGTCGCGGCTTGGGGCTTGGGTCTTGTCGCTTGCGGGGGCCTTTTTCAGCTTTGTCATCGGTCTTGCCGCTTGGGACTATGTGACGGGCCTTTTGGCGCGCGCGCCCTTGTTGGGTTGGGTGGCGATGGGCCTTGGCGGTGCGCTGGTCTTGGCGCTTTGTGTCGTGGCGCTGCGCGAGGTCGCGGCCTTGGCGCGGTTGCGGCGGATCGACCGGCTGCAGGCCGAGGCATTGGCGGCGCTCGGCGCCGAAAGCCCCGCTGCCGCGCGGGCGGTGCTGGCGCGGTTACGCGCGCTTTATGCCCGCCGTGCCGATGTGGCTTGGGGCATGGCGCGACTGAACGAACGCGAAGCCGAGGTGATGGACGGGGACGGGTTGATTATTCTGGCCGAGGAAACCCTGATCGCGCCACTGGATGCCCGCGCCCGCGCCGAGGTCGAGGCCGCCGCCCGTCAAGTGGCGGCCGTGACCGCCGTCGTGCCGCTGGCCTTGGCCGATGTCGCGACCGCCCTGATTTCCAACCTGCGCATGGTGCGCCGCATTGCCGAGATCTACGGCGGCCGTGCGGGGTCATTCGGCAGTTGGCGGCTCTTGCGCACAGTCATGACGCATCTGGTGGCCACGGGTGCTGTGGCGGTGGGCGACGATCTGGTCGGCTCGCTGGCGGGTGGGGGGCTTTTGTCCAAGGTATCGCGCCGCTTCGGCGAGGGCGTCATAAACGGCGCCCTGACCGCGCGCGTAGGTCTGGCCGCGATCGAGGTGTGCCGCCCCTTGCCCTTTGTGCGGGCCCAGAAGCCCTCGGTTACCGCATTGGTGCGGCGCGCCCTGACGGGCCTGTTTGGCACAGGCGATCAACCAAGCCGCGGTGGGCCGCCCGCGCCCTGATCCTCTAGCCCCATCCGCAGACCCCGCCCGATCCGGTGGGCCAATGCCGACCAGGCGGTCGCGGCCTCGGGTTGCAACTCGGTGTGAACCACATCGTCAAAAACAGCCAGCCATAGGGCGAAATGTTCGGGCCGGACATCGCCTGCCGCCTTGTGCGCCATCATCGGATTGCCGTCATAGGATCGCTCGAACATGATGGCGTTGCGCCAGAAACCTGCGATCTTGGCCTCGTGCCGTGCCCAGTCATGCACATGCCCGTTAAAGATCGGGCCCAGCACCGGATGGGCGCGCATCCGCGCGTAAAACCGGAACACAACCCAGTCGATCTGGTCCTCGGTAATCTCGAAACGCGGGGGCAGGGTCATGGTGGCTCCTTTGCGGGTATTGTCGCCCCGCGCAGCCTGCTGCTCAAGAGGCGTCGATGCCGCAGGCCAATGCCCTTTACCCTTTGATCGCGCCGCCCTATAAGCCGCAGCAAGATGAAACGGCACCAGATCATCCTGCGAATTAGCCTCCCGGCGCTCTGATCAGAGCCGCCGGGCAAAGGTGTCTGAGACTTCGCACCGCCTTCGCAAAACGTCTTCGATATGAGCAAGGGATGCTTCCCCATGTGCGCCGACACGCCTGACTACAAAGATACCCTCAACCTCCCCAAGACCGACTTCCCCATGCGCGCGGGCCTGCCCCAGCGCGAGCCCGAGTGGCTGGACCGCTGGGCGCGGATCGGCATCTATGACCGCCTGCGCGAAAAGACGGGTCGCGCGTCGTTCACGCTGCACGATGGCCCGCCCTATGCCAACGGCCACCTGCATATCGGCCACGCGCTGAACAAGATCCTCAAGGACATGGTTGTGCGCAGCCAGCAGATGATGGGCCGGGATGCCCGCTATATCCCCGGCTGGGACTGCCACGGATTGCCGATCGAG
>JAHEBS010000055.1 GCA_024642145.1 Marivivens sp. | reverse complement strand
TGGCGGATGGCAACGTTACCGAAGGCCTTGTTGTCATAGTCGAAATAGGGATGAAGATGCGCAAGGTTGTCACGCCCATGCGTCGCAAAGGGAAAACGGCGTTGCAGCAGGTATTCCACACGCGGGTCGTTTGGCTCGGTCGCGTTAAAAATGATCCCGTCGGCCGCGCGGTTTTCGACCAGATAACGGATCGGCCGCAGCAGTTCTTCATCCGGCAGGCGCGGCGACACGACGACGTGGTAAGGCGTATCGCGCAGCGTTCGTGTCAGCGAGGTCATCAGCTGCGCGGTGTGGTTCATCATGTTGACCTCGGCGCCCAGCACCAGCCCGATCACATTTGTTCTGCCAGTGCGAAGGCGCACACCCGCGCGATTGGGCACATACCCGATCTCGCTGGCGATTCGGCGGACCCTGATTTTCGTCTCGGCGCCGATGTCCGGCGCGTCATTCAGGGCCCGCGAAACGGTCGGAACGGCAAGTCCGCTGAGTCGCGAAATGGTCTTGAGCGTAGGTTTTTCACCCAGCGCCAGACCCTCGTGGGGATCAGTTTTCTTGTCGGACTTGCGGGGCACTTGGACGAGAACTCCCAAAATTAGAGTGCCTTAGTTGGCGGTCACATTTTAGTCGGTAAATTTACGAAAACTTTAGGAGGTTCAACCGCCCAATCCATTGCGCAATATCGTTGCGCCTTTCGCTATCACACCCACTCAAAATTTCTTGTCACGTCAATCTAAATCGATATAGGACTTTCTACAACGATTTAGCCAGGGAGGATAAAATCGTGAAACTGACAACCAAACTGCTTGCTGCAAGCGCAATTGTTAGCGCTAGCGCAGCGATGGCAACTGATCTCGAAGTCACGCACTGGTGGACTTCGGGTGGTGAAGCCGCCGCTGTTGCCGAACTTGCCAAGGCCTTTGACGCGTCGGGCGATCACTGGATCGACGGTGCGATCGCTGGTTCGGGCGGCGTTGCCCGTCCCATCATGATTTCCCGCATCACCGGCGGCGACCCGATGGGCGCCACCCAGTTCAACCACGGCCAGCAGGCCCTTGAACTGGTGCAGGCCGGCCTCATGCAGGACCTGAGCGAAGTTGCTGATGCCGGCCATTGGCGTGACTTCATCAACCCGATCAACCTGCTCGACGCCTGTACCGTTGACGGCAAAGTCTATTGCGCCCCGGTCAACATCCACTCGCCCGAGTGGCTGTGGCTGAACAACCACGTCTATGAAAACCTCGGCCTCCCCGTCCCGCAGAACTGGGACGAGTTCGTGGCTTCGGCTCCGCAGGTTCGCGCGGCCGGCATCGTGCCGCTGGCACTTGGCGACCAGCCCTGGCAGTCCTCGCTGGCCTTCGGCGCCATGCAGGTCGCCATCGCCGGTATCGACGCCTGGCGTGCGGTCAACGTCGACCACAACATGGACGTGGCCGCTGGCCCCGAGTTCGCCAAGGTGTTCCAAGCTGCGGCTGACGCACGTGAACTGGCCGTTGGTTCGAACGTCGGTGACTGGAACCTGGCGACCAACCTCGTCATCACCGGTCAGGCCGCTGGCCAGATCATGGGTGACTGGGCACGCGGCGAATTCGCCGTCGCCAATCAGGTTGCTGGCGTAGACTACTCGTGCTTGCCGGGTCTCGGTAACCCCGATGTCTGGCTGTCGACCGGTGGCGACGCCTTCTACTTCCCGAAGCTTAACGATGCAGACAAGACTGCTGCGCAGATGCGCCTTGCCGCCCTGCTCGTTTCGCCGGAAGTGCAGGTTGCGTTCAACCTCAAGAAGGGCTCGCTCCCGATCCGTGGCGACGTCGATCTGTCCGCCGCTGACGTCTGCATGCAGAAGGGCCTCTCCGCTCTTGCCGAGGGCCACATGGTCCCCGGTGGCGACATGGTCTGGACGCCTGACACCCAGACCCAGGTCGGCGACCTTATGGTCGAGTTCTGGAAGTCCGACATGACCGCTGAAGATGCGCAGGCCCGTTGGGTTGCCATCCTTCAGAACGACTGATCGGTCCTAAAACGGGGGGCCGTCCGCAATGGGCGGCCCCTTTTTTTCTTCACTCATTTGCCGGAAAGCGAGGCCCCCGATGAGCGCAGTGCGCCGTAGGCCTAAGTTGCTGCGGAATTTGAACGCCAAGTTCGCTGCTATGCCGATGATCCTCACCACCCTTGTGGTCTTTGTTGGCGGAACAATCTGGACGGTCGTCTATTCCTTCACCAACTCGAAACTACTCCCCCGCCTGAACTTTGTCGGCTTCGCCCAGTATGAGCGTCTTTGGAATACTGGCCGGTGGGAAACCTCGATCCATAACCTTTTGCTCTACGGTGTGTTTGCGCTGGTCTTTACCATCACGATCGGCTTTTTGCTGGCGGTCCTGCTGGATCAGAAGATCCGCTTCGAGGACGCCTTCCGCACCATTCTGCTTTATCCCTTTGCGCTGTCGTTCATCGTCACGGGCCTTGTGTGGCAGTGGCTGTTGAACCCCAATCTCGGCATCCAGAACGCGGTGCGCTCGCTTGGTTGGGAAAGCTTTTCCTTCGACCCGCTCTATACGCCAAAGATTGTGATGTTCGGCATCCTGATCGGCGGCCTCTGGCAAGGCACGGGTTTCATCATGTGTGTGATGCTGGCCGGCCTGCGGGGCGTGGACGAAGAAATCTGGAAAGCCTCGCGCGTTGACGGCATTCCCGCATGGAAAACCTACATTTTCGTCGTCATCCCCATGATGCGCCCGGTGTTCATCACGTCGCTGGTGCTGGTCGCTTCGGGCATCATCAAGCTTTATGACCTTGTCGTCGCCATGACCTCGGGCGGCCCCGGCGGATCGTCGGAAGTGCCCGCCAAATACGTCTACGACTACATGTTCACCGCCCAGAACCTTGGTCAGGGTCTGGCCGCATCGACCATGATGCTGGCCAGCGTCATCATCATCCTGATCCCTTGGGCCTATCTCGAATTCGGAGGACGCAAGCGTGGCTAATGCTAGCACCAATATCGCCGCCGCAGGCCCGCGTGGCCCCAAGCCGCGCCGCGCCATCTCTGGTCGCAATATCATGATCTACGGCACGTTGGGTCTGGTCGCGCTCTACTATGCGCTGCCGCTCTACGTGATGATCGTAACCTCGCTCAAGGGCATGCCCGAGGTCCGCCTTGGCCATATCTTTGCACCGCCTGTCGAAATCACGTTCCAGCCTTGGGTCAAGGCTTGGGCGCAGGCCTGCACCGGCCTGAACTGCGACGGTCTAAGCCGCGGTTTCTGGAACTCGGTCCGCATCCTCATCCCTTCGGTGGTGATCTCGATCGCGGTGGCCAGCGTCAACGGCTATGCGCTGGTGAACTGGAAATTCAAAGGTTCCGAGACCTTTTTCACCATCCTGATCTTCGGCAGCTTTATCCCCTATCAGGTGATGCTCTACCCGATCGTGATCTTGCTGCGCGAAATGGGCATCTACGGCACGCTGGGCGGTCTGGTCATGGTGCATACGATCTTCGGCATGCCGATCCTGACGCTCTTGTTCCGTAACTACTTCACCTCGGTCCCGGAAGAACTGTTCAAGGCCGCGCGCGTCGATGGCGCGGGGTTCTGGGGTATTTACTTCCGGATCATGCTGCCCATGTCGATGCCGATCTTTGTGGTGGCGATCATCCTTCAGGTCACGGGTATCTGGAACGACTTCCTCTTTGGCGTCGTTTTCACCAAGCCCGACCTTTACCCGATGACGGTGCAGCTCAATAACATCGTGAACTCGGTGCAGGGCGTTAAGGAATACAACGTCAACATGGCCGCGACCATGATTACCGGTCTTGTGCCCCTCACCGTCTATTTCATCTCTGGCAAACTCTTTGTGCGCGGCATCGCTGCTGGCGCTGTGAAAGGCTAAGATCCTATGAACGCTGATAACTTCTCCGTCCAGATCAAGGATCTCGACCTCAACTTTGGTGCGGTCAAGGTGCTGAGGGGGCTAAACCTCGATATCAATAATGGCGAGTTCATCGTGCTTTTGGGCTCGTCCGGCTGCGGTAAATCCACGCTGCTCAACTGTATCGCCGGCCTTCTGGAGCCGAGCGATGGTCAGGTCTGGATCGGTGGCAAGAACGTCACCTGGGACGAACCCAGCCAGCGCGGCATCGGCATGGTGTTCCAGTCCTACGCGCTTTACCCACAGATGACGGTGCGCGGGAACCTGTCCTTCGGCCTCAAGAACGCGCGTATCCCACGTGACGAGATCGAACGCCGCGTGGCCCGTGCCGCCGGCATTCTGCAAATCGAACCGCTGCTTGATCGCAAACCCGCCGCCCTTTCCGGCGGCCAGCGTCAGCGCGTCGCGATCGGACGTGCGCTGGTGCGCGATGTCGATGTGTTCTTGTTCGACGAACCGCTGTCGAACCTCGACGCGAAACTGCGCGCCGATCTGCGGGTCGAGATCAAACGCCTGCACACCCAGCTTAACAACACCATGATCTACGTGACCCACGATCAGGTCGAGGCCATGACGCTGGCCGACCGTATCGCGATCATGAAGGGCGGCAAGGTGATGCAATATTCCACGCCAGACGAAATCTATAACCGCCCGCAGAACAAATACGTGGCCGACTTTATCGGCAGCCCTTCGATGAACTTTGTCGAAGGCACGATCAAAGGCGGCAAGTTCACCGCACCGGGTCTTGCGCTTGACCTCAAGGGCTATGACTTCGTTGGCGGCAAGGCGACTGACGGTGCGGCCGTGATCGGTATCCGCCCCGAACACGTGGTCACGGGCGAATTGGTATCAGGCGCGCCTTTCCAGACCGACGTGACGGTGGACATTGTCGAGCCCATGGGCTCGGACACCTTGGTCTGGGCGGATCTGGGCGGTGCGCCCTTCCGTATTCGCATGGATGGTCAGGCGCGGGTGCATCGCGGCGAAACCATGCGGGTCGGCCTAGAGCCTGCGCGCGCGTCGCTCTTTGATGTCAAGACCGAGGAGCGGCTGTGAATCAAACATTGGCCTCTGGCACTGTCGATCTGGCAGGGTCATGGGCCTTGCAAGATCACGGCGGGGACCATGCCTGCGCCATGGCCGTGCCGGGCGACGCGATCAGCGCGCTCGTCACGGCCGGTCTGGCACCCGAACCCTATTTTGCCGACAACGAATATGACCTGCGCTGGATAGCCGAGCGTGACTGGGTCATGTCGCGCAACGTGACGCTGACCGATACCGATGTTGAACTGGTGATCTCTGGGCTGGATTGCGTGGCCGAGGTGCATTGGAACGGCCAACAAGTGCTATCGGCCGCCAATGCCTTTCGCCATTACCGTGTCAATTTGCGGGAATTGGCGAAAATTGGCGAAAATACTGTGCAGATTTATCTGCGCTCGCCCGTTGCCCGCGCCGCCGAGGCGCAGGCGCGCCAGCCCTTTTTCGTGCCCTATGCGGCGCAGAACTGCCCGATACCGCACGGCAATATGCTGCGCAAACCTGCCTGCGACTATGGTTGGGACTGGAATATCGCGCTGGCGCCCATCGGCCTATACGGCGATATCCGGCTGGAACCCGCCAGCCGACCGCGCGTGGCCGACCTGCGCATCGCCCAGCGCCACGACCAAGGTCAGGTGACGCTTACCGTGTCGGGCCGCGTTGCCCATGCGCGCGGGGATCATGTGGTCGTGGCAGTCTGCGGCCAAGAGGTTAAGGGCCAGATCGCGGATGGCAGCTTTACCGCCACCATCGAAATCGAAAATCCCGTTCTGTGGTGGCCGGCCGGTCAGGGTCCTCAGGCGTTGCATGATCTGACCATCACTGCTGGCGGCGCGACCACCACCCGCCGGATCGGTCTGCGGCATGTCGAACTGGACACTTCGACTGACGCGGCGGGGTCGCGCTTTGCTTTCCGCATCAACGGGCGCGAGGTCTTTGCCAAAGGCGCCAACTGGATTCCTGCCGACGCGCTGGCGGGCCGGATCAGCCGCGACGGCGTGCGTGATCTGCTGCAATCGGCCGTCGATGCCCATATGAACATGATCCGCGTCTGGGGTGGCGGGCGTTACGAACCGGACTGGTTCTATGACTTCTGCGACGAGATGGGGCTGATGGTCTGGCAGGACTTTATGTTCGCCTGCAATCTCTACCCCTCGACGCCCGAATTTCTGGCCGAGGTCGAAGCCGAGGTGGCCGAGAATGTCGCCCGTCTGGCCCACCATCCCTCGATCACGCTGTGGTGCGGTGACAACGAACTGGTTGGCGCGCTGACATGGTTTCCCGAAAGCCGCGAGAACCGTGACCGCTATCTGGTAAGTTATGACCGCCTGAACCGCTGCATCGAAACCGCGCTGAAACGGGTCGAGCCCGACGCCCTCTGGTGGCCATCCTCGCCCTGCCCTGGCCCGCTGGATTTCGGCGACAGCTGGCACAGCGATGGTTCGGGTGACATGCATTTCTGGTCGGTCTGGCACGAAGGCCGCGACTTTGACCATTATCGCGATGTTTCGCCGCGGTTCTGTTCGGAATTCGGGTTCCAGTCCTACCCGTCCATGGATGTTATCCGTGGCTTTGCCGATGAAAAAGACTGGAACATCGCCTCGCCGGTGTTCGAGAGCCACCAAAAGAACAAAGGTGGCAACGCCCGCATTGCCGAGACGATGTTCCGCTATTTCCGCTGGCCGGAACGGTTCGAGGATTTCGTCTGGCTCAGCCAGATCCAGCAGGCTCTGGCGATCAAGACCGCCGTTACCCATTGGCGCAGCCTGAAACCGCATTGCATGGGCACGCTTTACTGGCAGCTCAACGACACGTGGCCGGTTTGTTCGTGGTCTTCGCTGGACCACGGCGGCGGCTGGAAGATGCTGCATTATCAGGCGCAACGGTTTTTCGCGCCGCTGACGGTCGTGGCAGTGCCCGAGGCAGAGAGCTATCGGTTGGTCGGCGTCAATGATGGCGCAGAGCCGGTCCACCTGACCGTCACTGCGCGCGCGGTAAACATGGCCAATCAGATCCGCGATCTGGGCAAGGGCACGGCCCTTGTCGGCGGTGCGTCAGAGACGCTTTTGACCATCGACCGCAGCGCGGTCAGGCCCGACGAGCTGTTGACCTTTATCTGGGAAACGCCAGAGGGGCAGCGCGGCGGCGACCATTTCGCACCCCGCCCCTACAAGGCCTATGACCTGCCCGCGCCGAACCTGCAGACCGAGGTCAACGGCAACGCGATCACCCTCAGCGCCGAAAATCTCGCGCTTTTTGTATCGCTCGAGGCTGACCAGCCGGGCCGTTTTTCAACCAACGCCTTCACCGTCTTTCCGGGCTATCCGCAGACGGTCACGTTTATCCCGCGCGACCCGACCGCCAAGGTGCGGTTCACGGTCCGCGACCTGCACACCGCCACAATGGCCAGCCGAAAGGACCCCCGATGACCGCGATTTCCTATCAACTCTATTGCTCGCGCAATTTCCCGCCTCTGGCCGATACGCTTTCGATGCTGGCAGCAGCCGGCTTTAAAGAGGTCGAGGGCTTTGGCGGTCTTTACGGCGATGCCGCTGGTCTGCGTGCTATGCTGGATGCCAGCGGGCTAAGGATGCCCACGGGGCATTTCGGGCTTAGCCAGATCGAGGACCAGCGCGCCGAGATGCTCAAGGCCGCGACCACGCTCGGGATGAGCGCGGTTATCGTTCCCTATGTCATGCCCGATGACCGCCCGACCGACGCGCGCGGCTGGGCCGCCTTTGGCCAGCGACTGGTCGAGGCGGGCAAGCCGTTTCAGGACGCGGGCTTTGCCTTCGGGTGGCACAACCACGATTTCGAATTCGCCAAAACCGATAGCGACCTCTTGCCGATCGAGCTGATCGCGGACGCGGGCGCGGACATGAAGATCGAGCTTGATATCGGCTGGGTCGTCCGTGCCGGCCATGACCCCGTGCGCTGGGTCAACAAGCTGGGGTCCAAGATCATCGCCGCCCACGTCAAGGATATCGCCCCCAAGGGCGAGAACGCCGACGAAGATGGCTGGGCCGATGTCGGCCACGGCACCATCGACTGGAAACCGATCATGGCCGCGCTTGATGGCGTTGGCTGCGGCCGGATCGTGCTTGAACATGACAATCCCAAGGACCACAAACGGTTCGCCACGCGGTCGCTCGCGTCGGCCATGACATTCTGAGGAAACGAAAATGACCAAACTTGGCATCGGCATCATCGGCTGCGGCAATATTTCGGCCTCTTACCTGCGCCTTGCCCCGCTGTTCAAAGCGCTAGAGGTGCGCGCGGTGGCCGACATCAACCACGATTCGGCCAAGGCCCGCGCGGCTGAGTTCGGCGTGCGCGCGGAAAGCGTCGAGGGGCTGCTGAAGGCCGGCGATATCGACATGGTGGTGAACCTGACGATCCCCGCCGCGCATTACGACATCACGCGCAGCATCCTGCAGGCAGGCAAACACGCCTATTCGGAAAAGCCTGTCGTCCTGACATTGGACGAGGGCAAGGCCATTCAGGAACTCGCAGCCGCCAAGGGACTGCGGGCGGGTTCGGCCCCTGATACCTTTATGGGTGGTGCGCATCAGGCGGCGCGCGCCGCCATCGACGCGGGCAAGATCGGCCGCATCATCGGCGGCACCTGCCACGTCATGAGCCGCGGTATGGAACATTGGCACCCCAACCCCGATTTCTTCTTCCTGCCGGGGGCGGGCCCGATCCTTGATCTTGGCCCCTATTACGTGACCAACCTGATCCAGCTGATCGGCCCCGTGCGCGCCGTAACCGCGATGACCGGTTCGGCCTTTGCCGAACGCACCATCACCAATGGCCCGCGTAATGGCGAAAAGGTTCCGGTCAAGACGCCCACCAACATCCACGCCGTGCTTGAATTCCAGAACGGCGCCATCGTCGAGATGGGTGCAAGCTGGGATGTCTGGAAAAACAGCCATCGCAACATGGAACTCTATGGCACCGAAGGCAGCATGTATGTGCCCGACCCCAACTTCTTCGGCGGCGAGGTGCTGGCCTCGGAGCGTGACGGCGAGATGAAGGCGATTGACGATAGTGGCCACCCCTTTGGCGTGCCGAACCAGCAGATGCAGGACGGGCGCAACATGGCCAACTATCGTTGTGCGGGTCTGGCTGACATGGCTTCTGCCATTGCCGAGGGTCGTCAACACCGCTGCAACATTGATGTCGCGGTCCATGCGGTGGACGTGATGACCGGCATCCTCAAATCAGGCGAGACGCGCAAATGGGTGGACATGACCACCACTTGCGATCGTCCTGCCGCCCTTTCGCCCGCCGAGGCGCGGGCGCTTATGGTCTGATCAAGAGGCGCGCGCGCTGGGTCCTGCGGACTTGGCGAGCGCGTCCCATTCCTGCTCGGCGCGCGCCAGCGCCTGACGCGAAACCTCGTCCGCCACCACCGCACCAAGGCCCGCAGGCACCGGCGCAGCAGCAAGCTCGGCGCGCAATTCGGCAATGCGCTGTTGCAGGGCAACGCGGCGCAGCGCGATGTTTTGCGGTGTTTTCGCAGGCACGATCGTATCGGCGGTCATGGATTTGAGCGCGGGGTTACGTGCGATAGCCTCGTCAAAAGCCGCCTGATCCACCACAGGGCCGATCTCGCCCCGAATGGCGATCCGCGTGGGCATACAGAAATAGGCCGTCAGATCCTCGCCCGCATGGCGCAATTGCACCACCGAATATTCGGTCCGCATGTGCAGCCGATAGCTGGCCGCCGCGTTCAGCGGTGTGAAAAGCGCCACAGGCAATGTCTTGGACGGGCGGCCCACCATATCGGACAGGGCGTTGTTCACCTCGGCCGCCGATTGCGCATCCACCAGACCCAAGAACCGTTCAGCCATCCGCTGCGAGGCGGGCTCGTTCATGGCCACCGCGGCACCGGGTTGGCTGCGCGGAACATAGAACACCAGACCATTGACCAATCGCGCGCTGAGATTGGGCGAGACCATGGGCCCGACCGACGGCGTCTGCGCGGCGGCATCCCACCGGAACACCTCGCGCTGGGTGACCTGTTGCATGATCGGCGTCGAGGTTACGGCCTGCGCCATCCGCCACGGCACGGGGCCAGTGGTGAAGTCGATTCCGTTAATGGTGATATGACCAGTCATCTCGCCTCCCCGCGCGAAGTCTTGGGGACTTCCTAACGTGGGAATTGGCGCGGCGCTACTGCCGTTTCAACCCAGACCCGCTTCCTTTTCAATCTCGCGGCGCGACTTTCGCGCGCGCTCGGTCGCGGATTTAAGCTGGCCACAAGCCGCCATGATGTCTTCGCCACGCGGTGTACGGATCGGCGAGGCGTAGCCGGCCTTGTAGATGATGTCGGCAAAAGCCTTGATGCGCTTCCAGTCGGACCGCTCATAGGGCGACCCCGGCCATTCGTTGAACGGGATCAGGTTGATCTTGGCGGGAATGCCACGGATCAGCTTGACCAGACGGCGCGCGTCCTCGTCGCTGTCGTTGACGTCCTTGAGCATCACATATTCAAAGGTGATCCGTTCGGAATTCGACAGTTTGGGGTATTCGCGCAACGTGTCGAGCAGCGTCTTGATGTTCCAGCGCTTGTTGATCGGCACCAGAACGTCACGCACCTCGTCAGTGGTCGCGTGGAAGGAGATCGCCAACTGACAGCCGATCTCGGTCGCGCAACGCGCGATTTCGGGCACGACACCGCTCGTGGACAGCGTGATGCGGCGGCGCGACAGGGCGATGCCCTCGCCATCCATGGCGATCTTCATCGCGTTGCGCACGTTGTCGAAATTATAAAGCGGCTCGCCCATGCCCATCAGCACGATGTTGGACAAAAGACGCGGCCCGTCCTCGCCCGTGCCAACGCCGGGGCGGGGCCATTCATCCAGATCGTCGCGCGCCAGCATGATCTGGCCCACGATCTCGCCCGCCGTCAGGTTGCGGACCAGTTTTTGCGTGCCCGTGTGACAGAAGGTGCAGGTCAACGTGCAACCCACCTGCGACGAAACGCACAGCGTTCCGCGATCCTCTTCGGGGATATAGACGATCTCGACCTCATGCCCGCCGGCGATACGGACAAGGTATTTGCGCGTCCCGTCCTCGCTGACCTGCTTGGTCACCATCTCGGGCAGGGCCACGACAAAGTTATCCGCCAGCAGTGCGCGATACTCCTTGGCGAGGTTCGTCATCTGCGCAAAGTCGCGCACGCCCCAATGATAGATCCACTGCCAGACCTGATTGACCCGCATCTTGGCCTGCTTTTCCGCCGTGCCGGCGGCGATCAGCGCGTCGCGCAATTCATCGCGGGTCAGCCCCACGATATTGACCGGCCCTTCCGGCAGCTTGCGCGGAATGGTCAGGACGTCTTGCGTGATCGGAGCATTGGCCGACATGGGAAGCCTCGGAGTTCAGGAACGACGCCCCTTAAACATAAACCGCGCCGGTTTCAAAAGAAATCGGCGCGGCGGCTATGTGCGGCGGGACTGGTTTAGTTGCAGCGGCGCTGCGCCTCGTCCACCGAGGCCGTGAAACCTTTGAGCGAAAACTTCTGCACCACGGTGGTGCCACGGCTCGAGGTGCCGGTCATCGTGCCGTCAGCGCCACGGCGCATGGCCGCAACGATTGCCGCGTCCTGATCGGCGCTGCTGGCCCATGCCCATTCGCCTTGGGTAAACAATTCGAAGGTGTTGGTGCCGATTTCAAGCCGAACCTTGGACCCATCGCCAAAGGCATAGCCACCCGTGAACGAGACCTGACCCACGATCCCTTCGGAAGGCCGGTAGAGAATCAGCACTTCGGCCTGTCCGGTGCTGGCCTGCACGCTGGAGCCGTTCTTGAAGAACTGGGTCGAGACCGGTTGCGAGCCTGCGAAACATTCCTGCGGCTTGTCGCTCGACGCGCGGCAACCGCTCGTCACGCTGGCCGTGCAAACGGGCGGATATTCGAAGGTGGTCCAGTCATCGGCCTCGGAGACCTTGTTCACGGTTTCCTGCGCCAAGGCAGGCCATGCCGCTGCCATGGTCACCAATGCCAACACCGCGCCGGTGGTTCTGAGTTTCATTACTGCCTAAGCCTCCGCGCTAATTACGCTCTTGAGGTCCGGTGGTGCATTCTTTGTGGCACCGTTTCCTCTGGATGTGTCCGGACCGACCCGATAGCGGTATGGATAACAAGAACCTAGGGTCGGGGGAAAGCCCCCAGCCGCGAAACTTTGGGCGGAATGCCGCCGGAAAGGCCAGAATGAGCAAGGGTATCGAACTCGTAGAGGTGTGGCGCGGCGGCATGATCGAGAGCCTGCATCATGGTCATGCCGTTGTCTGCGATGTTGATGGCAAGATCATCGAAAGCTGGGGCGACCCCGGCGCGGTGATCTATCCGCGCTCGGCCTGCAAGATGATCCAAGCCCTGCCGCTGGTCGAATCCGGTGCCGCCGATGCCGCAGGACTGGGCGAGGCGGAACTGGCCTTGGCCTGCGCAAGCCATCAGGGCGCAGCGATCCACACCGACCGTGTGGGGGCATGGCTGGGCAAGTTGGGCCTGCAAGACAGCGACTATCGCTGCGGTCCCGAAGAACCCCGCGAACGCGATGCGCGCGACGCAATGATCCGCGCCTATGACGAACCCTGCCGCATGCATAACAACTGCTCGGGCAAGCACACCGGTTTCCTGACGCTTACCAAGCACCTTGGCGCGGGGCCGGAATATACCGACATCGACCACCCCGTGCAGGTCTTGGTGCGCGAAGCCTACGAAGACGTGACCGGCGAGGTTTCGCCCGGCTATGGGATCGACGGTTGTTCGGCCCCGAACTTTGCCGTCTCACTCAAAGGTCTGGCGCGCGCCATGGCGTTTTTCGCCACCGCCGATGACCGCGACGATCCGCGTTCCAAAGCCGCCGTGCGCCTGCGCCGCGCCATGGCCGCCTACCCCGAACTGGTCGCGGGCGAGGGTCGGGCCTGCACCGAATTGATGCGGGCCATGGCGGGGCGCGCCTCGATCAAGACCGGTGCCGAGGGCGTGTTCGTGGCGATCTTGCCGGAAAAGGGGCTGGGGATCGCGGTGAAATGCGAAGACGGCACCCAACGCGCCGCCGAGTCGGTGATCGCTGCGCTGCTCATCAAATACGGTGTGCTGGAGCGCGACCACCCCACAGCGGTCAAGCGGTTGGACCCCACCCTGCGCAACTGGGCGGGGCTTGCCGTGGGCGAGGTCAAACCCGTCGCGGGGATCGGCCTTCTGTTCTGATCAGTCTCAGATCATGTCCCAGATCAGCTTGAGCGCCAACGCGGTCGAGCTGATCACAAGCACCGGCTTGATGACCCGCGCGCCGACCCTGATCGCCATGCGCGAACCCAGCCGCGCGCCCGCCATCTGCGACAGGCCCATCAACAGCCCGACGCCCCACCACGGCGTCGCGACAAAGGCAAAAGCGACCAGACCGCCGACGTTCGAGGCAAAGTTCAGAAACTTGGTATGGGCAGTGGCTTTCAGCACGCCATAGCCCGCCAGCGCCACGAAGGCGATCATGTAAAAGGCACCTGCGCCCGGCCCTACCAACCCGTCATAGCCACCAATCAGTGGCACCATGGAGGCGGTGAACATCAGTGGCGTCATGCGCTGATGGCGGTCGATGTCGTCGAGTCCCGGCTTGAAGGCAAAGAAGAGCGCGATCCCGATCAGCAGCACTGGCAGGCCCATGCGGATGAACTGCGTGGGCAAGTGGCTTGCCAAAAGCGCGCCACAGACCGCCGCGCCAAAGGCAATCGCCGCCGCGCCCAACTGTTTGCGCGGGTTCACATGGCCACCGCGCGCATAGGTCCATGCGGCCGTCGCCGCGCCGAAACTGCCCTGCACCTTGTTGGTGGCCAGCGCCGTGACCGGCGGCGCACCGGCAAGGATCAGCGCAGGCACCGTGATCAGACCGCCGCCGCCGGCGATGGAATCGACAAATCCGGCGGCGAATGCCGCGGCCAACAGGGCCGCGAGGACTTCATAGGAAACTGGAAACATCGATCAGCCCGCGAATTCGGATCGGGCATAGCCCTGAATGTAAAGCAGCGCCGTCAGGTCGCCGTGGTTGATGCGGATCTTGGCCTGCGCCTGAACCGAAGGCTTGGCATGCAGCGCCACGCCAGCACCGGCGCGCGTCAACATGCCAAGATCATTGGCGCCATCGCCCACGGCCAGCACATCCGCCGCGGCAATGCCCAGCCGCGCGGTGATTTCCTCGAGCGCCTGAACCTTGGCTTCACGGCCCAGAATCGGGCGGCCGACCTCGCCTGTCAGCGCGGCCCCATCGTGGATCAACGTATTGGCGCGGTTTTCGTCAAAGCCGAGCGTGGCGGCGATGCGTGCGGTAAAGGCGGTGAACCCGCCCGAAACTAGCGCCGCATAGCCCCCCGCAGCCTTCATCGTGGCCAGCAGCGCGGGCCCGCCCGGCATCAGCGTGATCCGGCTGTCCAGAACGCGGTCGATCACGGCGACGGGCAGGCCACGCAACAGGCCCACACGCTCGATCAATGCGCCCTCGAAATCCAGTTCACCATTCATCGCACGCGCGGTGATGGCCGCGACGCGTTCGCCCACGCCCGCCTCGGCAGCCAGTTCGTCAATGCATTCTTGCTGGATCATGGTGCTGTCCATATCGGCCAACAGCATCTTCTTGCGCCGACCCGCCGTCGGCTGGACCACCAGATCGACACCTTGCGGCTGCAGACTGGTCCACACGGCCTCGACATTGTCGGGCAACGCAGGCAAGGCGAACTCTGCCGCCTCGTCCGGCGCAAGCCAGCGCGCGTCACCACCGCCCCAAGCATTGCGCAGCGATTCGATCAGTGCCGCGTCCAGTGATGGGCTATCTGGGGCGGTGAGAAGGGTTGCGGTGAACATGGGCGCTCCAAGCGGGAATTG
>JAHEBS010000207.1 GCA_024642145.1 Marivivens sp. | reverse complement strand
GGCGCGCAGGGGCTCGACCGTGTTGGCAAGACAGTGGTTGGAAAATGCGTTGAACAGCAGCACGCCCACCCGCCGCAGCGGGGCATCCGAAACTGCCCATTTCCGCACGATCTTTTCCATTTCTGCATGATTGTGCGCCAAATCGCGCGTAGCGTCACGCCAAATTCTGCCTGGAGGGCATCATGATTTACGGCCTGAGTGACGAACAGAAGATGATCGTGGATACGGTCCGCAGTTTTGTCGAAAACGAGATCTATCCGCACGAAGACATGGTCGAGCGCACCGGCGAAGTGCCACATGAATTGGCCGCTGAAATCAAACGCAAGACCAAGGAACTGGGGTTCTATGCCTGCAACTTTCCCGAAAGTGTCGGTGGCGCGGGTTTGAACCATGTCGAGTTCGCACTGGTCGAGCGTGAACTGGGGCGCGGTTCGATGGCGCTGACGCATTTCTTTGGTCGTCCCCAGAACATCTTGATGGCCTGTCAGGGCGAGCAGATCGAACGCTACCTCATGCCCGCCGTGCGGGGCGAACGCATGGATGCGCTGGCCATGACCGAGCCCGGTGCCGGGTCGGACGTGCGCGGCATGAAGTGTTCGGCCCGCCGTGATGGTGGCGATTGGGTTGTCAACGGCACCAAGCACTTCATCTCCGGCGCCGACCATGCCGATTTCATCATCGTCTTTATCGCCACCGGCGAAGACCAGACCCCCAAGGGCCCGAAAAAGCGGATCACCGCTTTCCTTGTCGACCGTGGCACGCCCGGTTTTACCATCCGCGACGGCTACAAGTCCGTCAGCCACCGTGGCTACAAGAACATGATCCTCGAATTCGACGACTGCCGCCTGCCCGATGCGCAGGTTCTGGGCGAGGTTGATGGCGGTTTTGACGTCATGAATACATGGCTTTACGCCACGCGCCTGACGGTCGCCGCTTTCTGCGTGGGACGCGCTCGGCGGGTGTTTGACCATGCGCTGGAATATGCGGTCCAGCGCGAACAGTTCGGCCAGCAAATCGCCAAATTCCAAGGCGTCAGCTTTCAGATCGCCGATATGATCACCGAGATCGACGCGGCCGACCTTTTGACGCTTGCAGCCGCCGATCGTCTGGACAAGAGCCTGCCCGCCAACCGCGAGATCGCCTCGGCCAAACTTTACGCGTCAGAGATGCTGGCGCGGGTGACGGATACCACGTTGCAGATCCACGGCGGGATGGGGTTGATGGATGACTATCCGATCGAGCGGTTCTGGCGCGACGCACGCGTCGAGCGGATCTGGGATGGCACCAGCGAAATCCAGCGCCACATCATCAGTCGTGACCTGTTCCGTCCGCTGGGCGCCTGACATGGATCTGGCGTGCCCACGGCCCGTCAACCAAGAGGGGGGCGCTGCCCCCCGTCCCTTCGGGCCGCCCCCTGGGGTATTTGCGGTCAAAAGAATGAATTCGGGGGCCCCCTCGTGCGGCGTTGCGCACGAGGGGTTTCTCCTGACGCGGTCATCGGCTCCCCAGCCTGTGCCGCAAGTGGACGCTGCCAAATCAATCCTAATGAACAATGAAGAATCCGATTTCTTCTGGCTCCAAATACCCCCGCCGGAGGCTTCGCCTCGCGGCCAGCGAGGCGAAACATGACGCGCGATCTTTCAAGGTTGCTTAGACCGAAATCTGTGGCCGTGATTGGCGGCGGCGCTTGGTGTGCCGCGGTTGTGGGCCAGTTGGGCAAGGCCGGCTATGATGGCGAGATTTGGCCGGTTTACCCCAAGGGCGGCGAGATCGGCGGCCACCGCGCCTATGTCGCGCTTGCCGACCTTCCCTCGCCCCCCGATGCGACGTTTGTTGGGATCAACCGCGACGCGACCATTGGCGCTGTGGCCGAACTGTCGCGCATGGGTGCTGGCGGCGCGGTGTGTTTCGCCAGCGGATTTGCCGAGGTTGCCGATGGCCACGACCTGAATGCGCGCCTGCTGGCGGCGGCCGGTCCCATGCCGATTTTGGGGCCAAATTGCTATGGCATGATCAACGCCATTGATGGTGCGCTTTTGTGGCCGGACCAGCATGGCTGCACGCGGGTCGAACGCGGCGTGGCGATCCTGACGCAGTCGTCGAACATCGCCATCAATCTGACGATGCAGCATCGTGGTCTGCCCATTGCCTATGTGGTCACCTGCGGCAATCAGGCCCAGACCACGCAGGCGGAAATTGCGGCGGGCCTTTTGGACGATCCGCGGGTCACTGCGATCGGTCTGCACGTCGAGGGTTTTGGCGATCCCGCTGCATGGCAGACCTTGGCCCGCAAAGCGCGGGAACGGGGTGTGCCGCTGATCGCGCTCAAGGTCGGGCGTTCGGCCGAGGCGCAGGCCGCCACCGTATCGCACACCGCCTCGTTGGCTGGTGGTGATGCGGGCGCGCAGGCGCTGTTGGACAGGTTGGGCATCGCGCGGGTCAATGATTTGCCGACCTTTCTCGAGACGCTCAAGCTTTTGCATGTCACGGGCCCGCTTCGGGCCGATACCATCGCCTCGATCAGTTGTTCGGGGGGCGAGGCATCGCTGGCCGCAGATACTGCCGTGGGACGCGCTCTGCGGTTTCCGCCGTTGAATACGCGCCAGCACGACGACCTTTTCGCGGCCTTGGGCCCCAAGGTCGCGCTGGCTAACCCGTTGGATTATCACACCTATATATGGCGCGACACCGCGGCAATGACCGCAGCCTGGGCGGCGATGGTTGATCCGGCTGTGGCGCTGACCCTGCTGATCGTCGATTTCCCGCGCGCGGATCGCTGCGACCCCAAGGATTGGGAATGCACCATTCAGGCCGCTCTGGGGGCCCGCGCGCAGACTGGGGGCAATGTGGCGATGGTGGCAACGCTGCCTGAACTGATGCCCGAGGATGTTGCCGCGCGGCTAATGGCGGGCGGTGTTGTGCCGATGAACGGTCTGACCGAGGCGATCGCCGCGGCAGAGGCGGCCCTGTTGCGGCCCGCGCCTGATCTGCAACGCGACCTGCTGCCGGCGCCCGCGCCAGCGGACGCGCCGACCCTGACCGAGGCGCAGTCCAAGGCCGATCTTGCTGCCCACGACTTGCGCCTGCCACGTTCGGCGCGGGCGGGCGCCTTGACCGCGGTTGGTGGTGCTGCCGACAAGGTCGGCTATCCGCTGGTTCTGAAAGGCGAGGGTTTCGCCCACAAGTCCGAAGCCGGCGCCGTCGCCCTGAACCTGATGTCGCGCGCCGAGACCGAGACCGCGGCAGCGCGCATGGGGGCTACGTCTTTCTTGCTGGAAGAGATGATCACCGGCGGTCTGGCCGAGTTGCTGATCGGTGTAGTCAAAGATCCGGCCCATGGTTTTGTGCTGACACTGGGCTGGGGCGGGGTCATGACCGAAGCAATCAAGGATAGCGCCTCTTGCCTGATCCCAGCCTCGCACGACACGTTGGAACAGTGTCTGACAAGCCTCAAGGCGGACAAACTGTTGCGGGGTTTCCGCGGAAAACCAGCGGCCGACCGTGCCGCGATTCTCAGGGCAATCGATGCGGTGCAGGCCTATGTGCTTGCCCATGCCGGTCAGGTCGAAGAGGTTGAGATAAACCCGCTGATCTGCACGTCCGATGACGCGATTGCCGTAGACGCCCTGATAAGGAGAAGACCATGAGCCCGATCAAGACGCGCCGCGAAGGCGCCATTCTGGAGGTCACGATCGACCGCCCCAAGGCCAATGCAATTGACGCCGCAACCAGCCGCATCATGGGGGAAACGTTCCGCGATTTTCGCGATGACCCCGATCTGCGCGTCGCGATTTTGCGCGCCGAAGGGGACAAGTTCTTTTGCCCCGGCTGGGATCTCAAGGCCGCGGCCGAGGGCGAGGCGCCGGATTCCAACTATGGCGTGGGGGGCTTTGGCGGCCTGCAGGAACTGCCCGCGATCAACAAGCC
>JAHEBS010000054.1 GCA_024642145.1 Marivivens sp. | reverse complement strand
AAACCGGGACGGTGCGAGTGGCCACAGATAACGCCCTGCGCCCCTGCGGCACGTGCCATTTCGGTCAAGCGGTTTTCATAGCCCTCGCCCATGGCCAACAGGTCGTGAAACGCAGCCAAGCCCCGATTGATCGGGTTGCGCTCGAAATAGACGGCGCCGAAACGGTCGCGCAACCGGCGATCAAGCGACCGCAGCCCGCTGTCGATGCGGCTACCGGCGCGGGTCATGAAATGCCAGCGCAGCATCCGTCTGTCGCCCTGATCGCCGTGCAGGACCAGATAGGTGCGGCCATCGGCCGCCCGATGCATGATCTCTTGCCGGAACTCGACCCCTGCCACATCGAAACGGCGGTCGTTACGGACCTCGCGGTCATGGTTGCCGACCAGATAGACAACCCGCGAACCGTTGCGCACATGGCGGGCAAGCTCGGCCAGAACGGCGTCATGGGCCTCGGTCCAATGGACCTTGCCGACATGCCAGATATCGAGAATGTCGCCGACCAGATAGAGCGTCTCGGCACGGCAGCCGCGCAGAAAATCCAGCACCGCCAATGGCTGGCTGGCCCGCGCACCCAGATGAAGATCAGAGATGAATACCGCGCGATGGGTCAGCCCCGCCGCAGGATTGGCAAAAGAGTTCGGCATGCCCGCGCTCCGGTCATTTCAGCCCGCGATTCACATGGGAACGTTACAGTCATGTGACAAGATCACCGGCGCATTTCTTTGGGCAAATGGGGCAACGCGCGCTGCTGTAGCCGATCCTTGACGGGTTGGGGCGACAATCGCGCTAACCCAGAGAGGAGCCTCTTCATGACTGCAACCGACCACTTCCAGTCCTTTACGCGCAAGCCCGCCGGTGGACCGCGCTATCTTGTCGATGTCACGCCCAGTGACAGTCAGGACCTCGCTGCGGTCAGCCAGTGGCTTTATGTCGGCACGGGCGGCAACCTGCGCGTGACGACGGCAGGTGGCAGCACTGTGACATTGATGAGCGTGATGCCCGGTTGGCACGCGCTCGAGGTTGCGCGCGTTCATGCGACCGGCACCACGGCCTCGCATATTCTGGCAGGCCAGTGATGGAGGCGTCGCTGCTGAAAAATCAGTTGGGCGGCTGTGGCACGTTGGCCACCTATTTGCGTGCAGGGCGACCTGCCATCGCGGTCTGGGACTTCGACGCGGCAATCCATACCGCGCCTTGGTCGCTTACCCGCGCAAGCGGGGCCAGTTATTTCGACGCAAGCGGGCTGCAAACGGTCACGGCCAATGCCGCGCGCTATGTGCCGGCCGGCACGGGCCGCGCGCTCAAGATCGAACCCGCGACAACCAATCGCCTGAACCCCGCCCAGACCTCTGCCGTGGCGTTAAGCGCGGTTGCGGCGGGACCGGTTATCGGTGGCGTGGCCCTGACCCGCGTCACCGATGACGATGGGGCTGGTTATCTGCAGTTCAACGAAGCGGCGATCAGCGGTCTGTCTATTGGCACGATCTTGACCTTTTCGTGCATCCTGCATGCGGGCGCGAGCCATGTGGCCGATCTCTGGATCGGCATCGGCACCACGGGTGCGGCCCGCACGGGCGCGCGTTACGATCTTGTGGCCCAGACCGCCATCATCAACCGCAATGCGGACAATACCGCGCCCGTGGCCACGCTGCGCGCCTTGGGCAACGGGTTGTTCGAGGCGAGCCTGCGTTCAAAGATCATCACCGGCTCTGACAGTCTGGAGCTTTGCCGCCTGACCGGCGTTATCGGCAGCATCGATTACGCGCTGCCCCAAATCGAAACGTCCAACAGCGCGACCAGCCGCGTTCTGCCGCCGGCCACCAGCCGCAGTGCGGAAGTCCTGTCGCTGACCGCGCCAGCGGGCGTTTTCGACGCCGTCCTGACCGACGGTTCCGACGTCGAGACCGTGACCCGCGTGACTTTGGCTGGCGGCAACTGGCAACCCACGACCGGTCCCACCACGCTCAAACGCGTGGCGCTCTATTCCGTCTGACAGACCGTTTGGCGACGCGACAGAGACACCGGCCTTGCACGAGGCCGGTGTAGCTGTATTCTCATCTTTAGGTTGTATATGAGCATCCAAAAACAGGGATAGGGCGTGTGGCGGTTCGAGTTCTTCATGTCTGCGAAACCGCCAGCGGTGGCGTGGCGACCTATCTGAGCTTGCTGGCGCAAATGCCCGCGTCCGAGGTCGAGCAGCGTCTGGTCCTGCCGCAGACGCATGCCGTGCAACTGGGCCCAATGGCCACCGCACATGTCTACAAAGCCAAAGGGCGCGGGCCGATGGCGCTGTTGCGCATGGTCTTGGCCCAGCGCCGCGAAATTGCGCGGTGGCGGCCCGATGTGGTTTTCTTTCATTCGTCTTTCGCGCTGGCGGGGCTGGCCGCTCTGCGGCTTTCGGGGCGCAGGATCGCCGCGATCTACTGCGCGCATGGCTGGGCGGTGGCCCGCTATGCCCCTAAAGGGTTGAAGCAGCGCATCGTCCGCGCCATCGAAGGTCGGTTGGGCGGGCTTGCCGATGCGGTCGTCAACGTCTCTGAGTCAGACCTGAACCTGGCCCGTGCCTTTGGGTATCGCGGGCGGCAAATCGTGGTCGAAAACGCGGTCTGCGCGCCCGATGCCACCGCGCGTGACGACCTTTTCGCCGCGGAACCCGCCGCGCTGCATCTGTTGTTCGTTGGCAGGTTCGACCGTCAAAAGGGGCTCGATCTCCTGTTGGCCGCCTTTGCGCAGGCGCGGCAGGAACGCCCCGATTTGCGATTGCACATCATGGGCGCGGCTGTCCGCAATGACGCAGGTGGCTTCAGCCTGCCGCAGGGCGCGACCTTTGTCGGTTGGGTCGCGCCCGCGCGGATCGACGACTGGTATCGCTCGGCCGATGCGGTCATCGTCCCCTCACGGTGGGAGGGCCTGCCGCTGGTCATCCCCGAGGCGCTGCGCAACGGCACGCCGGTGATCTGTTCGACAAACTCCGGCATGGCCGCGCTGATCGACGAAGGGGTCACGGGTCAGAGTTTTCCATTGGATGTCAACGCGCTGACGGCGGTCCTGACGGGTCTTGACCGCAAAACCCTGCACGCCATGCGTCCTGCGGCGCGCGCGGCATGGGCCGCGCGGTTCCGGCCAGAGCGGCTGCAGGCGCAGATGCTGTCGCTCTACCAAGAGCTTGGATCATGAGCCTTGATTGGCTGCCAAACCTGATCATCGCGGGCGCGCCCAAGGCGGGCACCTCGTCGCTACACCGCTGGCTGGCCGATCATCCCGATGCCTTGGGATCGCGCGAAAAAGAGACCTATTTCTTTGCCGACCCTGATACCCACATGTTTCGCCCCACGGCACATGTGGGGCTTGGGTTGGACACATGGCGCGACCAGTTCCCCATGCCGACGGGTCAAAAGCCGCGGGTGATTGTCGAAGCCACGCCAGCCTATCTTTATGCGCGCGTGGCCCTGTCACAAATCCCGCGCCTGCCCAGCCAGCCAAAATGCCTGTTTGTGCTGCGCGAGCCTGCCGCGCAGATCTATTCGCTGTTCACCTATTTCCGTGACAACTGGTCATGGATTCCGCCCGAAATGGGCTTTGCTGACTATCTTGCGGCCTGTCGCGCCAAAACCCATGACTTTGGTGGCAACGAACTTGCCGCTCGGGCGTTGACCTACGCCCGATATGCCGACTTTCTGGGGCCGTGGCTGGCCGCTCTGGGACCTGCCCGCATGCGCGTCGTCGCATTCGACGACCTGTGCGCCGATCCGCGGGCGTTCACGCAGGGCGTGGCGGATTGGGTCGGGCTCGATCGGCGGTTCTATGATGATTATCGGTTCACTGCCGACAATGAGACCTATGCCCCGCGCAACCGGACCTTGCAGGGGCTGAATGTCGCCCTGCGCGGGCTGGTGCCGCAGGGGGCGGTGCGGGACGGGTTGCGCCGGATTTACCATCGGGCCAACACCCGCCGCCCGAACGGGCCGACGCCCGTGGACGCCGCGTTGATCGCTGAACTGCGCCAATCCTTCACCGAACCAAACGCGCGGCTATTCGCATCGTTCGGCATCAGGTTTGCGACCGATGGATAGCGCCGACCCCAAGCTGCGCCGCGCCGCTCTTTGGGCGTTGGGGGGCAACCTTGTCTATCTCTTGACGCAGCTTGGCGTCCTGATGGCATTGGCGCGGCTGTCGGGTCCTGAAATGCTGGGGCGGTTTGGACTGTCGCTGGCCGTAGCGACGCCCGTCGTCATGGCCGCAAATCTGGGGTTACAGACCGCGCTGGCCACCGACGCGGGCGGGCGGTTCCGCTTTGGCGATTACGCCACCTTGCGGCTTTGGTCCTCTGGCCTTGCCGCGGCTGTCCTTTTGGCGCTGGGCCCCGTCGTGATGGCCGATGCGCGCGGGCTGTTCATGTTCGTCGCCGTGGCGGCGGGCAAGATCGTCGAAACCTATTGTGACCTATGTTACGGCCAATTCCAAAAGAGCGGACGGATCGATCTTTTGGCCCGTTCGCAGGCCTTGCGTGGGTCGGCGGCGCTGGCCTTTTTCATCCTCGTTCTTTGGCTCACCCGCCGCGCTGAGCTTGCCGCCCTTGCACAACTGGGTGTCTGGAGCGTGGTTGCGCTTGCCCATGACCGACGGATGATCGGACGACTGTTGCCGCCCGATGCGCGGGCGCTGGGGCGCTGGCCCGAGGTCCGGACGCTGATGGCCGAGGTCTGGCCGCTGGGCATCAACGCGCTGGCCGCAGCCCTGTCCAACAACGCGCCGCGCATCATCGTGGGGCATGTGTTGGGGCTGGTGACACTCGGTTATTTCACCGCGATCTCCTACGCGCTTTATGCGGGCATGTTTTTCGCCAATGCCCTTGGTGCCGCGATCGCGCCGCCCTTGTCGCGGCTCTGGGCAGACGGGCAGCGGCGCGCCTTTGCGCGTCTGGTGCGGCGCTGCGTGGCGATTGCAGCATTGGCAGGGCTTGGGTTGTTGGCCGTGGGTGCTGCGGCGGGTGGGCCGATCCTCAATCTGGCTTTCGGCGCGGCCTATGCAGGCTATGGCCCCGCGCTGACGATGGTCTTGGGCGCGCTGGCCTTGCGGTTTGTCGCCGTGGCGTTGCAGACCGCGACCGCAGCCCAGCGGCGTTTCGGCGCGCTTGGTTGGCTGCAGGTCGCGGGGCTGGCGGTAACCATTGGCGCCTGCTGGGTCGGCGCGCGGACCTATGGGCTAGAGGGCGCAGCTGCCGCGCTGGTGGTCGCGGCGCTGGTGCAGGCCAGCCTTATCGCGGGGCTACTGGTCCGGCATAGCCCGCAGGCAGCGGCGTCTGGCGCGGGTGCCAGCGTAGCCGCAAGAACAGGGCCGCAAGCCACAGCGGAATGATCAACAGCACGATCCGCTGCGGAAATCCGGTGTTCACGCCGCCCTCGATCATCAGGAACGCAAGGCCCGACCCCATCGCGGCACTCCACGCGTTGCGGCGGATGTCGCGGTAGGCCTGATCGAAGACCCTGACCACAAATCCCGACAAGAGGGCACCGCACAAGATCCCCGCGGTGCCAAAGTTGACATACCAAGAACCGATGGTCGTCACTGGCCAGCCATTGACGATACCCGGCTGGTAGATCTGACGGAACCACGCGCCGACGTTGAAGGTTTCCTTGCCCGGCAAAAGACTGCGCGGCACCCATGAGACCAGCCCGTTGATGAAATCGGCCCCATGCCGCAGATCGAAAAGCTGCCCCGCATCCCGCAGGGCCAGCATCAGCGCATCATACTCGACGAAATGCAGCGACGTGGACAGATCGAGCCAAAAGGGCTGCGCCGCGCCGATATCGGCGGCCAGCACCTGCGAAAAGGCATCTGCCCTGATCTCTTTCAGCATTTGCATCGCCACAACCGCCAGAAGCGCCGCGACCATGATCCGCAACGCGCCGAGCCTGCCGACATGCAGATGCCAACTCAGGGCAAAGACCACCAATAGGATCGCGATGTTGTAGCGATTGCCCCAAGCGAAATTTGCACTCAGCGCCGCCAATATCATCGCGGCGAAACCAAAGGGCCATAGGCCCCCGCGCCGAAGGCTCGACAGCAATCCAAACCACGCCAGAAGGCAGGCCAGCGTTGCGGCCTCTTGGATGATGAACAGCCCCTTAAGGTCCTTGGTCACTTTCGAGGCAAAGATCAGCCCGCTGAACCCGCCATATCGGTGCAACAACAGCGCCGTCCCACCCAGCGCCAGCGCCAGCGGGGCGGCAGCGACGATCAAGAGGGCAGGTCGTGCAAGCGCATCGCCTCGTCGCCCGACACGCGGCAACAGGCAACCCGCGGCCGTGGCGGCCTGCCCCGTTGCCGCATAGGAAATCGCCAAGCAAAACACCCACCCCAGCACCGCCGTGTTGGTCGTGGTGACAAGATCCCATTCCTGAGCGTCGAAAAAGGCCTGAGGGTATGGCAGATCCAGCCCCAATAAAAAGATCAACGGGCGCACCACGGTCTGCAACCCAAGGATAACCGCCACGGCGATCAGCGCGGGCCGGTGTTTGCGCAGGCCAACACAGAACAGCATGGCCAGAAGACCCGCGTTCAGTATCCAACTGAGTGCCGCCAGCCCCATCAGCCCGCCCTCGCAGGGCCAAGCGCGCGGCGATAGACCGCCAACAACCGATCCAGATGCAAGCTGGGCGATACGGCCTGTCGATGCGGCGCTGCGTCAAAGGGGCCAAGCGCCTGTGCGCGGGTCAATGCCTTGGCCAGTGCGGGGACGGTGGCGCTGTCGAAAAGGGCGCCATCGACGCCATCGACGATGGCTTCGGCCACGGCGGTCCAATGTCCGGCGACCACCGGCACGCCAAGGCCAAGCGCCTCGTGCGCGACCAGTCCGAATGGCTCGGCCCAAAGGCTTGGCATGACCAAGGCCCGCGCGCCGCCTATTTGACGCCGCACCTCGGCCGCAGGGAGCCATCCCGTCAACACGGCCTCGGGGTTTGCCGCGCGGATCGCGCCAGCCTCGGGCCCGTCGCCCACGAAAACGGCGGGCAGTCCTGCGGATTTGGCTGCCCGCGCGAACATCAGACCACCCTTTTCGGGGTCTAGGCGTCCGACAAAAACGAAAGCCCTGTTTTCGTTGGTCTTGGCCTCGGCTGTGTCGCCGAAACTTACAGGGTTCGGCACATGGTGCAGCCGCGTGTCCGCCCCCAGATAGGGGGCCATCAGGCGGCGCTGGGATTGCGAGATATAGATGACGTCGCGAAGCCCGCGTGGCATCGACGCCGGCCCTGCCGTGACCATCTGCCGAAGCACCCGCCAAGCCTTGTGCGCAGGGTGACGGTGGTCACAATTCACCGACAGGCAGCCCGCCCCCATCGCGTGCCGCGTGCAGATCTCGCCGCGCTGGTAGTCATAGAAACCGCCATTGGGACAGGCGAGAAAGTAGTCGTGCATGGTAAAGACCGCAGCCAACGGCCCATGGGCAAACACAGGGCCGATCGCGGGGGACAGGACTTTGGCATAGCCATGCGCATGCAATACGGTCCGCGCGGGGTCCAGACTGTTGGCCAATGCCCAAAGCGCCCGCGCCGCAGGGGCGTTCCAGAGACCGCGCATTGCGGCTTTGGCGCGGTTTGGCTCGGTCGCTATATCGCGCTGTCCCAGCCCCTCGACCCGAATGCGGGGATGGTCCAACGCGTGGTCCGGTTCGCCGCTGCCGGCAAAGAAGATGACGTTCAGCCCCGCCTCGGCCAGCAAGACCGCCGAGTCGATGGCAACCTTGGCCTGCCCGCCGTTGATATTGGCGAAATCGCTGACGATCAGGACGGTTTCGGGTTCCATGACTCTCGGGCGCCTCATGGCGGCCCACGTGGCGCCAATGCAACCTGAGTATAATTGGATTGCCAAATCATGCAACTTTTGGTTGCAATTCGTCTGGGTGATCCCCTGACAAAAAAGCGCCCGCAGGATCACAAGGACCATGCGGGCAGTCGATGCTAGGACGAAGGTGTTCGCCCTCACATCTGGGAATTAACCGTCACAATGCGGCCAGATCAAAGATAGAGCGCGGGCCCTTCCTGACCAGTTTCGGCACGATTATTCGCGCCCAACGCTGTCTCGACCCAAGCGACCAGCTTGGCGGCCTCGCAGATAACCTCCTCGGCCATGTCACCGGCAAAGGCATGGAAAGCCTCGTAATTCAACGGGCTAACCCCGAGCAACACCGGCAGCCCCATGTCCAGCGCCGCGGCAATGGTTTCACGGTGACCACGCCCCTCGGCCTCGTGTTTGCCGAACTTGTTGAGGATCAGCAGGTCGGGCGCGTCGGCAAGCGCGCGCGAGACAAGCGCCACGCTTGCTTCCAGCATCGACGGATCGAGCCTGCAGCCGCGCGCGCCGGGGCCGCGGTATTGCGAGATGCGAAAGGTTTCGCCCGAAGGCAGAACCTGCACATCCATATCGCAGCGACAGCCGTCGTCACGGTCGGTGTTGGTCTGCACCAGACCCGCGACCCTATGCCCGCGTGCTGTCAGGCGCGCGGCCACCTCGGCCAAGAGCGCATCGGTCCCGACATGACCACGGTTCACCACATAGCCAATTTTCATCGGGTTTCCTTCCTCAGGCGGCGGCGGGCTGCAACGAGATGCCTTCGACATCGGCCGCATCCAGCAACCTTTGGGCAAAGGCATGCATCGCCTCGACCCAATGTTTCTTTTCCATGGCCTCACGGATACGCGGGGCCACGGTTTCAAACGGCAAGGGCCGACCCGGCGCATGGGCATCAAGCCGGATCACATGCCATCCGAACTGGGTTTCAACCGGCTGAGCGGTGATTTCGCCTTCCTTCAACTGACGCAAAGCGGCCTCGAACGGGGGCACGGTCTGGCCGGGCGTAAGCTGGCCCAGATTGCCGGCGTTGGCGGCCGAGGGGCATTGGCTGATCTCGCGCGCTGTATTGGCAAATGCTGCGGGCTTGGCAGCCAGATCGGTGGCGACCAGCGCCGCCCGTTCCGCAGCGCCCTCGCCCGTCAGCAAGATGTGCGACGCCGACCAGAGCGGGGCCGAGCGGAACCGGTCCGGTTCCGCCAACCACAGTGCGCGGACCTCATCTTCGCTGGGGGCGATGACGGTGACCGCCTCGTCGATGACCGCGCGCAATAGCGCCTCTTCGTCGGTCTCGAACTGGCCGGGGGCTACTTCTTGCGGGTCAGCGGTCAACCCGCGCCGCTGCGCCTCGTCCAGCATCAACTGACGCAGGACCAAGGCACGCGCCGCGGCCATCCACGCAAGGCCGGGTTTACCCTTGGGGGCAGCGTGGTTCTGGGCCTCGGCGGCAATAGCCGCCGGGGGGATTTCAACGCCGTTGACGGCGATACGGGGCAAGAGCGGCTTGTTCATGACCTACTCCGCCGGATGACGCTTGCGCGAACGCACGATCTGGTAGCCGGGACGCAGGACATAGCGCACCGGAACCGAGAGCATGTGCACAAGGCGGGTAAAGGGGAAGACAAGGAACAGCGACAGGCCAAGGAACATGTGCAACTTGAACACCATCGCCACATCCGCGATCTGCGCGGCAGCGCCAGCACGGAAGGTCAAGATCATCTGCGCCCAAGCCATGAACTTGGTCATCTCATGGCCGTCCAGATGCTGGGCCGAGACAAAGATCGTGCCGAGCCCGAGGAACAACTGCGCCACGATCAGCACCAGAATGGCGATATCGGCAAAGGACGAGGTCTTGCGGATGCGCGCGTCGAACAGACGACGATGCAACAGCAAGAGCCCGCCGATCAGCGAGACGACACCCGACACGCCGCCCAGCACCATGGCCAGCATCTGCTTGGCGCTATGGCTGACGCCCATCGCGTCAAAGATCTGGATCGGGGTCAAAAGACCCACGAAATGGCCGCCGAAGATCATCAGAATGCCAAGGTGGAACAGCACCGAACCCATGATCAGCTGTTTGCGGCGCAAAAGCTGCGAGGACGATGTTTTCCACGTGAAGGGATCGGTCTCGTAGCGGGCGATCGAGCCCACGACCAAGACGCTTAGCGCGATATAGGGGTAAATACCGAAGAAGAAGTTATGCATCTCAGTCTCCACTCATTCCGCCGCCCATTCGGGCGCGGGCGTGACGGGAAGGTCCATCTTGGCCAGCATGTCGCGGCTGGCCGGACAGCCGGCGTTGGGGTCTGGCCCGAAGACGACCTCGCTTTCCTCCCAGACGCGATCCAGCGCCTCGAGGTCTTGAGGGTCGTCCTCGGGCTGGGCCAAGAGTTCGGCCACCACCGCGCTGTCCGTCTCGGCGCCTGCAAGCTGCAGCAGCGCCGAAAAGACTGCCCCGTAGGGGCTTTCACGCCGTGCAAGCCGCGCGGCCAGCGCCTCGAAGATATGCGCGGCATCTGCCAGCACCTCTTTCGCCTCGGCGTCGGGACGGGTGGCTAGAAACTCCAGCAACACCGGCAGATGGTCAGGCAGCTCCGCGGTGGCGGGCTCGAACCCCGCCTCGCGATAGCTTTCCAGCAGGCTGACCATTGCGCCGCCGCGATCACGGCTTTCGCCATGCACATGCTCGAAAAGATTGAGCGATAGGCTGCGCGAACGGTCGAAAAGACCCACATAGCCCTCTTCAAGGTCATAGATGTCAGTCCCCCCGATCATATCGACGAGGGGACGCAGATCGCGGCGCTGGGCCGCGGTCAGACGTGTTTCGGCCGCAAGCGCGCCACCGATTTCCGGCATGGCCGCCTGCAGGTCGCGGCTGGGATAGCTCAAGAGCAGCGAAAGCGCCTTAAGGCTACGGTCACGAAGTTCCATCATTGCACCTCATGCGGCATTTTCAGCGGGCGTTTCTTGCCGCCGAACAGATTGCCTTTGCTGATCCCGGTCGAGCAGCCATTGGTATCGGTAAAGCCGCAACCGCTCTTGATGTCATAGGCCTCTTCGACCTGCTCGCGGTGGGTGGTCGGGATCACGAAACGGTCTTCGTAATCGGCCAGCGCCATGATCTTGTACATATCCTCGATCAGGGCGGCGTTCAGACCCACCTTGGTGGCCAGCGCCTCGTTGATGACGCCATCCACCGTTTTGGCCCGCATATAGGCGCGCATGGCCAACATACGCTCCAGCGCCGTGGCCACGGGGGCCTCGTCACCAGCGGTCAGCATATTGGCAAGGTAGCGCAGCGGGATACGCAGGCTGCGCACATCAGGCATATCGCCGTCGATGCCGATCGAACCGGCCGTGGCCGCGTTCTGGATGGGCGAGAGCGGCGGAATATACCAGACCATGGGCAGGGTGCGGTATTCGGGGTGCAGCGGGAACGCCACTTTCCAGTCCATCGCCATCTTCCAGACAGGGCTGTCCTTGGCCGCTTTGATCCAGTCCTCGGGAATGCCTTCGGCGCGCGCAGCGGCGATCACCTTGGGGTCTTTGGGGTCAAGGAACATACCCAACTGCGCCTCGTAGAGGTTCTTTTCGTCCTCGACCGAAGCCACATCCGCGATCTTGTCGGCGTCATAAAGGATCACACCCAGATAGCGGATGCGGCCCACGCAGGTTTCCGAACAGACTGTGGGATTGCCCGATTCAATGCGCGGGTAGCAGAGCGTGCATTTCTCGGATTTGCCGGTAGACCAGTTGTAATAGACCTTCTTGTAGGGGCAGCCCGACACGCACATCCGCCAGCCGCGGCATTTTTCCTGATCGATCAGGACAATACCGTCCTCTTCGCGCTTGTAGATCGCGCCCGAGGGGCAGGATGCGGCGCAGGCAGGGTTGAGGCAGTGTTCGCAAAGCCGCGGGAGATACATCATGAATGTATTCTCGTATTCCCCGTAGATTTCCTTCTGGATGCCTTCAAAGTTGTAGTCTTGGCTCCGTTTGGCGAATTCGCCGCCAAGGATCTCTTCCCAGTTCGGACCCTTTTCGATCTTCTCGATCCGCTCGCCCGTAATCTTGGAATAGGGGCGCGCGGTCGGGAAGGCTTGCATCTCGGGCGCAGACTTCAGGTGATCGTGGTCGAAATCGAAAGGTTCGTAATAGTCGTCGATTTCAGGCAGATCGGGGTTGGCGAAGATATTCGCCAAAATCCGGAATTTGCCGCCCTGCTTGGGCTGCAGCTTGCCCGATTTGGTGCGGATCCAGCCCCCGTTCCATTTCTTCTGGTTTTCCCAGTCGGTCGGATAGCCGGTGCCGGGCTTGGTTTCGACGTTGTTGAACCACGCGTATTCAACGCCTTCTCGCGTGGTCCAGACGTTCTTGCAGGTGACAGAGCAGGTGTGGCACCCGATACATTTATCGAGGTTCAGCACCATGCCGATTTGTGCGCGGACCTTCATTCCGTGGCCTCCTTGGCGGCCGGTTGGTCAAGCCAATCGACCTTGTTCATCTTGCGAACGATCACGAACTCGTCGCGGTTGGACCCCACGGTGCCGTAGTAGTTGAATCCGTAGGACTGTTGCGCATAGCCGCCGATCATATGGGTGGGCTTGAGCGTGGCGCGGGTGACCGAGTTATGGATGCCGCCGCGCAGACCCGTGCGTTCACTGCCGGGTGTGTTCACGATCTTTTCCTGTGCGTGATACATAAAGACAGTGCCGTCTTTCATGCGCTGGCTCACCACCGCGCGCGCGGTCAATGCACCGTTCACGTTGTAGGCTTCGACCCAGTCGTTATCGGCGATGCCGGCCTTTTTGGCGTCGCTCTCGCTGATCCAGACCACCGGACCGCCCCTGTTGAGCGTGAGCATCAAGAGGTTGTCCGAATAGGTCGAGTGGATGCCCCATTTCTGGTGGGGCGTGATGAAGTTCAGCACCAGATGGGGCTTGTCCTTGTCCACATTGACCTTGTCGGTGATCGTTTTCAGATCGACCGGCGGGCGGTAGGACATAAAGCCCTCGCCAAAGGCACGCATCCAGAGATGGTCCTGATAGAGCTGTTGCCGCCCCGTCAGTGTCCGCCACGGGATCAGTTCGTGAACGTTGGTGTAGCCCGCGTTGTAGCAGACCTTTTCGCTTTCGATGCCGGACCAAGTCGGTGACGAGATGATCTTGCGCGGCTGGGCCGCGATGTCACGGAAACGGATCTTTTCGTCTTCCTTGGCCAGCGCCAGATGGGCGTGTTCGCGGCCCGTAGCCTTGGACAATGCATTCCACGCCTTGACCGCCACTTCGCCGTTGGTTTCCGGCGCGAGCATGAGGATCACCTCGGTCGCGTCGATATCGCTGACGATCTTGGCGCAGCCCTTGGCGGGGCCTTCGGTCCATTCACCGTTGAGGTCGCGCAGGTGCTGGACCTCGTGCTTGGTGTCCCAAGCGATGCCCTTGCCCCCATTGCCGACCTTGTCCATCAGCGGACCAAGGGCGACAAAGCGGTCATAGAGCGCAGGATAATCCCGCTCGACCGGCACATAGGCAGGCGCGGTCTTACCGGGGATCAGATCGCATTCGCCTTTTTTCCAGTCCTTGACTTCGGGCTGGGCGATCTCGCCCGCCGTATCGTGCAGGATCGGCAGGGCCACGATATCGGTTTCCTTGCCAAGGATCTGGGGCGCCACCTCTTGGAACTTCTTGGCGATGGCCTTGAAGATTTCCCAGTCGGATTTGCTTTCATAGGCAGGGTCCACAGCCGCCTGCAGCGGGTGGATGAACGGGTGCATGTCCGAGGTATTGAGGTCGTTTTTCTCATACCAGGACGCGGTGGGCAGCACGATGTCCGAATAGACCGCGGTGGTCGACATGCGGAAGTCGATGCAGACCAGAAGATCGAGTTTTCCCTCGGGCGCCTTATCGTGCCATTTCGCCTCTTTGGGCAGGGCCAGACCTTCTTCGGCCAGATCGCCGCCCATCACGCCGTTGTCGGTGCCCAAGAGATGCTTGAGGAAATACTCGTGCCCCTTGCCCGACGAACCCAAGAGGTTCGAGCGCCAGACAAACAGGTTACGCGGCCAGTTTTCCGGCGCATCCGGATCGTCGCAAGACATTTCCAGACGGCCCGATTTCAACTCCTCGGCCACATAGGCGGGGATGTCCTTGCCCGCGGCCTTGGCGGCTTTGGCGACCTCGAAGGGGTTGGTCTTGAGTTGCGGAGCCGAGGGCAGCCAGCCCATGCGTTCGGCGCGCAGGTTGTAGTCGATGATGTTCACATCCCAGTCGCCCGCAGGGGCGGTCGGGCTGATGATCTCGCTCGCGGCCAAAGTCTCGTAGCGCCATTGGTCGGTATGGGCATACCAGAAGCTGGTCGCGTTCATGTGCCGCGGCGGACGTGCCCAGTCCAGCGCAAAGGCCAAGGGCGCCCAACCGGTCTGGGGGCGCAGCTTTTCCTGCCCCACATAGTGCGACCAGCCGCCACCGGACTGGCCCACGCAACCGCACATCACCAGCATGTTGATGACGCCACGGTAGTTCATGTCCATGTGGTACCAATGGTTCATCGCCGCGCCGATGATGATCATCGACTTGCCGTTGGTCTTTTCGGCATTCAGCGCGAATTCGCGCGCCACGGTGATGATCTTGTCGCGGGCGACACCCGTGATCTTTTCGGCCCAAGCCGGCGTGCCAGGCATCTGGTCGTTATAGTCTTTGGACACCCAATCGCCGCCCAGACCACGGTCAAGACCATAGTTGGCGCAGAAAAGGTCAAAGACCGTCGCGACACGGATCGTCTTCTTGCCCAGTTTGAGCGTCTTGACCGGCACGTTGCGGGTCAGGACCTCGGGGTGTTTGTCGGCGGCAAAGGCAGGTGTGGCCTGACCACCGAAATAGGGAAAGTCCACGCCTTCGACCGCATCGTGATCGTCGTCAAGGATCAACGACATCTGCAGTTTGGTCTGGGCCGCGGCCTTGCGCTCTTCTAGGTTCCAGCGCCCCTCCTCGCCCCAACGGAAACCGATCGAACCGTTGGGTGCGATCAGGTTGCCCGAGGTCTGGTCGACCGCGACGGTTTTCCAGTCCGGATTGTTGTCCTCGCCCAGCTTGTCGTCGAAATCCGCAGCCCGCAGGAAGGCGCCCGGCA
>JAHEBS010000053.1 GCA_024642145.1 Marivivens sp. | reverse complement strand
CGCCGCATCCTGACGCTGGCGGGCTATGGCCCGCGCCTTGGTCTGCCGCACCAAGGTGATCTGGTGGGCGTCTGGGGTCAAAGCCCCTATGCCCACCGCGGCGAGGCGGTGGCGGCGAAACAGGGCGTTCCGCTGGTCAGGGTCGAAGACGCGTTTCTGCGTTCGGTATTCCCCGCGCGGGCGGGTGGTGGCGGCCCGTTGGGCTTGGTCATAGACGATCTGGGTATGCATTTTGACCCTGACAAACCTTCGCGCCTTGAGAAAATCATTACCGATCATCCACTTGACAACACCGCCCTGCTGGATGCCGCACGGGCGGGGATCGAGCGCATACGTGCGCTGCACCTGTCGAAATACACAGGGTTTGACCCCGAGACGCCGGTGCCAGAGGCGGGTTATGTGCTGGTCATCGATCAGACCGAAGGCGATGCCTCGGTGCGGGCCAGCCGTGCAAACAGGCATCGGTTCATGGAAATGCTGTTTGACGCGCGCGAGACACATCCGCGCGCCCGCATCATCATCAAGACCCATCCGGAAACGGCGCTCGGCGCCCGTGCGGGCCATTTCCGGCCCGAGGATCTGGCCGAGAACATGGCCCTGTTCGATCAGCCCGCCTCGCCTTGGGCGCTGTTTGAGGGGGCGATCGCGGTCTATACGGTCTCGTCCCACATGGGGTTCGAGGCAATCCTCGCGGGGCATCGGCCTGTGGTCTACGGCCAGCCGTTCTACGCCGGATGGGGCCTGAGCGATGACATGGTGCCCATGGCCCGCCGCCAGCGTCGCCTGACGCGCGCGCAACTGTTTGCAGCGGCGATGATCCTTTATCCGGTCTGGTATGACCCCTACCGCGACCGGCTTTGCGATCTTGATACCGCGATTTCAACGCTAGAGGCCGAAACCCGCGCGTGGCGCGAGGATCATCTTGGTTGGCAAGCCACGGGAATGCGCCTTTGGAAACGCCCGCATCTGCAGGCGTTTTTCGGGGGCACGCGGGCAGTCCGGTTTCGGGCCGATCCAAAGGCCCGAAAGGACCAGCGACAGATGGTCTGGGGGAGCAGCGAGGCGCCCGCGGATACATGCCGCTGCGAGGACGGTTTCCTGCGCTCGCGCGGTCTGGGTGCTGAACTGGTGCCGCCCCTGTCGTTGGTGCTTGATGATCTGGGCATCTACTATGACCCGAACCGCGAAAGCCGACTGGAACGTTTGATCGCGCTGCGCGCCACGCTGGGCCCCCATCAGCGCCAGCGGGCCGAGGCCTTGGCCGCGCGATTGGTGGCCACGGGGCTTAGCAAATACAATCTTGCGGGCGCAAATCTGCCGCAAATCCCTGTCGGGGATCGCATTTTGGTGCCGGGCCAAGTGGAAAACGATGCCTCGATCCGGCTTGGCACGACCGGAACCCGCACCAACCTTGCGCTGTTGCAGGCAGTGCGCGCCGCCCATCCAGATGCGGTCATCCTGTGGAAGCCCCACCCCGACGTCGAAGCCGGGCTGCGGCCGGGTCGCGTGGATGATCTGCGCGGTCTGAACGTCGTGACGCTGAGCGGGATGAGTGCTGACGCCGCAATCGCGGCCTGTGACGAGGTCTGGACGATGACCTCGACTTTGGGCTTCGAGGCGCTTTTGCGCGCCAAACCCGTGACCTGCCTTGGTGCGCCCTTCTATGCGGGCTGGGGACTGACGCGTGATCTGGGTGAGATCCCCGCACGACGCCAAGCCCGGCCCGGCCTGGCGGGGCTGATCCATGCCGTATTGATCGACTACCCGCGGTATCTGGACCCCTTGACCCGCCGACCTGCACCGGTCGAGGTCATCGTGGACAGACTGGTAAACGGACAAGGCGCACCGCGCGGCGCCTTTAACCGGCTCTTGTCCAAGGTGCAGGGGCTGGCCGCGTCCTATGCCTATCTTTGGCGATAGGCCAAGGCCCCGCCGTAGAAACAGCGAGGCCCTTTTCCGTCATACCGAATTGTCAGGTATCGGTCTTGTTGCTTGGTCGCAACTCGTTGACAAATTTGTCAAAATCGCCAGCCGCCTGGAAATTCTTGTAGACGCTCGCAAAGCGGACATAGGCCACGGTATCAATCCGCGCCAAAGTCTCCATCACGATCTCGCCGATGATCTTGGACGAGATGTCGGTCTCGCCCAGACTTTCCAACCGGCGGACAATGCCAGAGATCATCTGATCGATCCGCTCGGGATCAAGCGGCCGCTTTTGCAGCGCGATGCGCACCGAGCGTTCCAGTTTATCGCGGTCAAAGTCCTCGCGGCGACCGTTCGATTTTATGACGACCAGATCGCGCAACTGCACGCGTTCATAGGTGGTGAACCTGCCGCCACAGGCAGGGCAAAACCGCCGCCGCCGGATCGCGACGTGATCTTCCGCCGGTCGTGAATCTTTCACTTGGGTATCGACGTTTCCACAAAACGGGCAACGCATGTCCTGACCTCGCCTCTGCCTGATAGGGGTTTGCCCCCTTTTATCCACAGCCACTATAGGGGGCGGGCCAAGATTTGGGTAGCCCGTTTTCCCCAGCCCTAGATCGAGTAAGACACAAAGTGAATCATTTGCGCCACAACAGTGGCGCGCGGGACCTACGTACCCACATCAAAAAAGGGCAATTATTGAAGCAATTGCTGGCGTCTTTGGTGATTTGAGATGGGATTATTGAAATAGCTTGGCTGCCCCGTCGGTGGTGAAATCAGCTTGTCAAACGCATTCCCCATGCTCAGACTTTGCCCGAAGGCACAAAAAGGGGGGCCAAGACCTTGTCGATCCTGAACTTCACACTTGCCCTCTTGATGGGGGCAGTCACCGCCATCTATCTGCCGATGATCTCGGCCTCATCACGCATCATGGGCGCGCCCACGATGGGGAATGTGCCGTTCTTCTTCATCGCCTTCGTTGCCTCGCTCATCATTGCCGGCAGTGCCGGCAATCTGACAACTGGGCTCGGGCATCTGACAGATGTGCCGAAATGGATGTTCCTTGCCGGCATCCTGAGCGCGCTGATCATCCTTGGTGTCTCATTCCTCGTGCCCCGCATCGGGCCTGGTGCGTTTTTTGTGCTGATGGTGACCGGCCAGATCGTCATGGGCGCGGCCATGGGCCATTTCGGATGGCTGGGCACACCCTTGCAGCCGTTATCATTGGTCCGGGCTACGGGTGTGCTGGTCGTGGTGGCGGGTGCAATTCTTGTGACCTTTGGCGACCAGATTTCCGGCGCCGCAAAGTAAAAGGCGCCCTGCGGGGCGCCTTATGATCACTGGTCCAGAAAGCTCCGCAGCTTGCGGCTGCGGCTGGGATGTTTCAGCTTTCTCAAGGCCTTGGCCTCGATCTGACGGATACGTTCGCGCGTCACGCTGAACTGTTGGCCGACCTCTTCCAGCGTGTGGTCGGTGTTCATGCCGATGCCAAAACGCATCCGCAACACGCGTTCCTCACGCGGGGTCAAAGAGGCCAGAACGCGGGTCGTGGTTTCCTTGAGGTTTTCCTGAATGGCGGAATCCAGCGGCAGGATCGCGTTCTTGTCCTCGATGAAATCGCCAAGCTGCGAGTCTTCCTCGTCGCCGATCGGGGTTTCAAGGCTGATCGGTTCCTTGGCGATCTTCATCACCTTGCGAACCTTGTCCAAAGGCATCTGCAGCTTTTCAGCCAGTTCCTCGGGCGTCGGCTCGCGGCCGATTTCGTGCAGCATCTGACGACCGGTGCGCACCAGTTTGTTGATCGTCTCGATCATATGCACCGGAATACGGATGGTGCGGGCCTGATCGGCGATCGAACGGGTAATGGCCTGACGGATCCACCATGTCGCATAGGTCGAGAACTTATAGCCACGGCGGTATTCGAACTTGTCCACGGCCTTCATCAGGCCGATGTTGCCTTCCTGAATAAGATCAAGGAATTGAAGACCGCGATTGGTGTATTTCTTGGCGATGGAAATCACGAGACGCAGGTTGGCCTCGACCATTTCCTTCTTGGCCTGCCGCGCTTCTTTCTCGCCCTTCTGGACCTGTTGAACGATACGGCGGAATTCCTGAATATCGACGCCAACGTATTGACCGACCTGAGCCATTTCAGAGCGCAGCTCTTCGATCTTGTCCGACGAACGTTCGATCAGCGCCTGCCAGCCACGGCCAGCCTTGGCGGCCATATCTTCGAGCCAGTTGGGGTCCAGTTCACGCCCGCGGTATTCGTCGATGAATTCGCGTCGGTTGATCCGCGCCTGGTCGGCGAGTTTGACCATGTTGGAGTCGATCGACATGATCTTGCGGTTGATGCCGTAAAGCTGGTCGATCAGCGCTTCGATGCGGTTGTTGTGCAGGTGGAGCGAGTTCACCAGCTGCACGATTTCCGAACGCAGTTTCTGGTAACGGGTCTCTTCGCCATCCGAGAAGGAATGATCCTCGTTCAGCGTGGCCGACATACGCGCGTCCTGCATATCCGACAGCGTGGCGAAATCGCGGGCGATGATCTCGAGCGTTTCCAGAACCCGCGGCTTCAGCGCGGTTTCCATGGCTGCAAGGCTCATGTTGGCCTGCTCGTCGTCCTCATCGTCTTCTTCGCGGCTGATCGGGTTGCCGTCTGCGTCCAACTCGGGGCCGGTTTCCTCGCGCGCGGCCTGCGTGCCGGTCGAGCCTTCTTCGACCACTGGCTCTTCGCCATCTTCATCGAGTTGGTTGCCGAACGTCGCCTCGAGGTCGATCACGTCACGCAACAGAATTTCTTCGGACAAAAGTTCGTCGCGCCAGATCGTGATGGCCTGAAAGGTCAGCGGGCTTTCGCAAAGGCCCGCGATCATCGTGTTACGGCCAGCCTCGATGCGTTTGGCGATGGCAATTTCGCCCTCGCGCGACAAAAGCTCGACCGAGCCCATTTCGCGCAGATACATCCGCACGGGGTCATCGGTGCGGTCCAGCTTTTCGTTGTCGGCACCGGCAAGCGCCACATCACGGTTGCCCGTGGTGACCAGTTCGGTCGAACCGGCGTTGTCGTCGCTCTCTTCGTTTTCTTCGTTCTCGGTGACTTGGATGCCCATTTCGGAAAGCATCGACATCACGTCTTCGATCTGGTCGGACGAGACCTGATCAGGCGGCAGCACGGCGTTGAGCTGATCGTAGGTGATATAGCCACGTTCACGCGCCTCGGCGATCATGCGTTTGACCGCAGCCTGGCTGACGTCCATGGAAATATCGCTGTCCTGCTCGTCGTCTTTCACGTCTTCGGTTTCTTTGCCGGACATGTAGCGCGCTCCTCGTTCATTCATGGGGCGATTCGGCGGTCCGAATCAGGCGTCTAATGGGAATCAACCTGTGATTCGGTCGATTCGCAACCGCCCTACCCCAAATCTGTTATCTTTGTCAGTGCCGTTGGCGGTGTCGGCCCTTGCTGTAGTCGATCTGCCCCAGCAATTGGTCAAAGGCAGATTTCTCATCCTTGTTCATATGGGCGCCGTTATTGCCCACCAGATATTCGGCCCGATCCTCGGTATCACCGCGGTCGGCGCGATTTACGGCCTGCGTGGCTTGCCCCAGCCGCCAAGTCAGACCCTCGTCAGCCAGATCGCCAAAATCCAGTTCGGCCTCGGCGCGTTCCCGCACCAATGCCCGATGCGCGGACAGTTTGGCGAATTCCTCGGCAAGGCACAGGTTCGTCACCTCGCGGTTGCCCGGCCGCCGGACGGCGGGGGTAATGGCCACATGGTTCTGCGCGAACAGTTTTTCAAGGACTTCGGGGCCCATTTCCTGCGAAATCGCGGCGCGCATATCGGGCGCATGCAACCGCAACAGCGCCTCGCGCAAGGCGGCGTGGTCACGGTCGATGCAGTCGAGCCTTTCGATTTCCGAGGCGAAATCATCAATCGCCTCGGGGTTGGCCACCAGCGTGGCAAGGATCACCGCCTCGCGCAGGCGGTCGGTGTCCATCGCCTGTGACGCCAGCGCCGATCCCCGTGTCGTGGTCAGGACCGCAGGCGACGGGGGTTTGCGCGGGCCGCGCCACGTGCCGCCACCCTGCCCACGCCCCTGACCAAACAGCTCGCGCCTGAGGTTGTTGATTTCCTCGACATAGTGGTTGCGGATCGACGGGTCGCGGATCAGGCGCACCTTTTCGCGCAGAGTCCGGTCCAGCGTTGCCCGTCGTTCGGGGCTGTCATAGTCGCGCCCCTCGGTTTCACGCCGCCACAGCAGGCGCACCATCGGTTGCGCGCCATCCAGAACGCCCTGCATCGCCGCGCGTCCCTTGGCGCGGATCAGATCGTCGGGGTCCTGCCCTTCGGGCAGAATGGCAAAGCGCAGTGATTGTCCGGCCTCTAGCATGGGCAGCGCGATGTCGATGACGCGCATGGCGGCGCGGATGCCTGCGGTGTCGCCATCCAGCGCGATGATCGGCTCTGGCGCCATCCGCCACATCAACCGGATCTGATCCTCGGTCACGGCGGTGCCAAGCGGCGCCACCGCCGCGGTAAAGCCCGCCTCGGACAGCGCGATCACGTCCATATAGCCCTCGGCGACGATCAGGGGCTGGTTCTTGCCGGCTGCTTCGCGGGCACGGGCATGGTTGAACAGACTGCGGCCCTTGTCGAACAGCACCGTTTCTGGCGAGTTCAGGTATTTGGCCCCGTCGTTGGGGTCCATGGCGCGGCCACCAAAGGCCGTGGCGCGCCCGCGCACATCGCGAATCGGAAACATGATGCGGTTGCGGAACGTGTCATAAGGCGCCCGCCCCTTGTCCGAGGCCTTGGTCAGCCCGACCGCCAAAAGATCGGCGTCGGTGACGCCCTTGGCACGCATCGCGTCACCCAGCGCCTGCCACCCCGCAGGCGCAAAACCGATCTCCCACCGCTCTTGGGCCGCCTCGCTCAACCCGCGGCGCTTGAGATAATCGCGCGCCTCGGCGGCTGCCTGTGTTTTCAGTTGCAGCCGGAAGAACTGGACCGCCTGTTCCATGATGGCGGCCAGACGCGTGCGTTCGTCCATCCGCTCTTGCATCTGGGGATCGCGCTCGGGGATGGGCATCCCCACCTCGCGGGCGAGGATCTCGACCGCTTCGCCAAAACCTACATTCTCGGTCTCGCGGACAAAGGAAATGGCGTCACCCTTGGCGTGGCAGCCAAAGCAGTAGTAATAGCCCTTGCGGTCATCCACATGGAAAGACGCGGATTTTTCCTGATGGAACGGACATGGCGCCCAAAAATCGCCTTTGCCCTGATTGGTCTTGCGTGCATCCCACATGACCTTGCGCCCCACGACCTGCGCAAGGGACAGGCGCGAGCGAAGCTCGTCAAGAAAGGCGGGTGGCAGACTCATGGGGACGAATATCGGCCCGCTCAGCCCCCAAGTCCAGTGGCGGCGGCCCGTGCGCCCAGACCGCGCATGGATTCCGTCACCTCATGCACCAGTGTCGCGGCCATGGAACGCATCACCATCAGTTCGTATTCATCCGCAGCGATACGGGTGATCGAGGCGGACATATGCCCGATCAGGCTGCGGGCAGTGGCGCCAACCGGCATGGCGCTGTCGCGCAGATCAATCGGTGTCAGCCGCGCCAGAATCGCGCGCGCGGTGGCGCCGTCCAGCACGATAGTGGCGTTGGCATCGCTCTGGTCGGTGACTGACGCGATCCCCGCAAAAATATCGGGCGCATCCGCCGCCATGACCAGATAGCGGCCCTGACCGGACCAGATCACACGCACACCGTCATTGGACGCTGTGCGGTTGGGTTCAGGCAAGGCGATGCCGCAGGCCTTTTTCAGCGCCGTGCTGCAGGCCTTTTCCATGCCTTTGTAGGGGGCGACCGAATAGCAATCGACCGCTGCTGCCTCGGTCAGGATCGCGCCGCCGCCTGCCGCGGGCAGCAGATCGCCACATGGGGTGGTTGCAATCAGCCTAGCCACGCATCCGCCCTCCTTCAGGGTCCAGAAACTGCGGATCGCACACCACACAGAGCGTCTCGATCTTGCGCAGGTGATCGACCAGCCGCACGCGCTCGCCATGACGGGCGCGGCCATTCTTGAGGAACGCCAAGGCCAGATTCGATGTCAGCGTCGGCGACCAGCAGACCGAGGTCACATAGCCCTGATCATTGACCCGCGTGGCCGGATCGGCACTGCGGAAAAGATGCGCGCCGGCACTGACGGCGGCATCGGGATTGACAGGTTTCAGCCCGACCAGTTGTTCGCGGTTTTCATCAACCAATCCGGGGCGTGCGGCGGCGGCCTGACCGATACAATCCTTCTTGCGCGAGACCATCCGGTCCGCGCCGATATCAAAGGCGGTGGTGCGGCCATGGATCTCGGCATGGGTGATGAACCCTTTTTCGATCCGCAGCACGTTCAGCGCCTCCATGCCGTAGGGCCCGCCACCCATGACTTCGGCCTGCGCCACCAGTTGACGATAGAGCGACTGGCCATAACGGGCGGGGACGGCAATTTCATAGGCGCGCTCGCCCGAGAACGAAATGCGGAACAGCCGCGCGGCGACACCGCCCACGCTGACATCGGTGACACCCATATAGGGCAGCGCCTCGTCCGTGATCGGATCATCGACCAGACTGGCCAGCAGATCGCGCGATAGCGGACCTGCGACCCCGAACTGGGCCCATTGCTCGGTGACGGACACGCATTGCACATCCAGTTCCGGGCGCAGCACCTGCGCCACGAATTCCAGATGGCGCATGACCAGCCCCGCGGCGGCGGTCGTGGTCGTCATGACGAAATGGCTGTCTGACAGGCGCGCGGTCGTGCCGTCATCCAGCACATGCCCATCTTCACGCAGCATCAGCCCATAGCGCACGCGCCCCACGGGCAGGGTCGAAAAGGTATTGGTATAGACGAAATCCAGAAACTGGGCCGCGTCCTTGCCCTGAATATCGATCTTGCCCAGCGTCGAGACATCGCAGATGCCCACGGTCTTGCGCACCATCGTCACTTCGCGGTCGCACGACTGGCGCCAATGCGTCTCGCCCGGGCGCGGAAAATAGGAGGGACGATACCACAGCCCCGCCTCGATCATCGGCGCATGCCGGTCAACCGAGGCCTGATGCGATGTCGTGAAGCGTTGCGGCGCAAAGCCCTTGCCCTGCGCGCCCGCGCCCATGGCCGCGATCGGCACAGGCACGAAAGGTGGACGATAGGTGGTCGTGCCCGTTTCGGGAATGCCGCGACCCGTGGCATCTGCCAGAACCGCCAGTGCCGCGACGTTCGAGTTCTTGCCCTGATCGGGTGACATGCCTTGCGTCGTGTAACGCTTCATATGCTCGACCGAGCTAAAGTTTTCCTGCGCGGCCAGACGCACATCCTTCACGGTCACATCGTTCTGGAAATCAAGCCATGCGCGGCGCTTGCCCGGCACAGCCCAGAGCGCCTCGATCCGGTAGTCACCCGCGCCCGCCTGCGGCACCGCTATGTCAGCGGCCTTCAAGCCAAGTTCGGAAAGGGCAACTTTTGCGGCCTCGACCCCGTCAGCCAGGCAATCGGATGTTGCAAAACGTCCATTACACGCGCCAGCCGTGGACAGACCGGGCACCGATCCGGGGCGCGGCACAAAGGCCAGAAGCGTTGCGTCCCAGACCGGACGCCCGTTCATATGGCAGGTCAGATGAACCGACGGGTTCCAACCGCCCGAAACTGCCAGGCAGTCAGCGGCAATGCGGCTTTCCTTGCCGTCTTGGGTCACCGCGATCTCGCGCAGACCTTGTCGCCCGCGTGTGCCAGTAACTACGCCGCCCGCAATCACCCGATAGTCGTCGGATTTCGGCGCCTCGGCGCGGCTATCGATCACCGCAGCAACCCGCACGCCAGCCGCAATCAGATCACGCGCGGTGTCATGCGCACTGTCGTTATTGCAAAAAATCGCCACCTCACGCCCGGGCGCCACGCCCCAGCGGTTGACATAGGCGCGCACCGCACCCGCATTCATGATGCCGGGACGGTCGTTGTCGGCGAATGCCACAGGCCGTTCCAGCGCGCCCGCGCAAAGCACCGCACGCTTGGCCACGATGCGCCAGAAACATTCGCGCGGCAGATGATCGGCGCGCGGCAGATGCTGGGCCACCCGTTCCAGCGCGCCAAAGGTGCCGCCGTCATAGGCGCCGGTCACCGTGGTCCGCGTCATCAGCCTGACGTTGGGCATTGTCGCCAGCTCGGCCACGATGCCCTCGGCCCATTGATGACCCGGCAGACCGTCGATCGTGCCGGTTTCAGCCAACAAGCGCCCGCCAAAGCGGCTGTCCTCATCGGCAAGGATGACATCCGCGCCGGACCGCGCCGCCGTCAGCGCGGCCATCAGTCCGGCAGGACCGCCGCCGATCACCAGAATATCGCAATGCGCAAAGGCGCGTTCGTAATGGTCTTCGTTATGCTGGCCAGACAACGCGCCCAGACCCGCCGCACGGCGGATAAACGGCTCGTAGAGCCCTTCCCAGAACTTTCGCGGCCACATGAAGGTCTTGTAATAGAACCCAGCCCCGAAAAACGGGGCCATCAGGTCATTCACCGCCAGCGCATCGACGGCCAGCGAGGGCCAGCGGTTCTGACTGCGCGTTTCAAGGCCGTCAAAGACCTCTTGCACGGTGGCGCGCAGGTTGGGTTCCGCGGCGGCGCCGCGACCCACGGTGATCAACGCGTTGGCCTCTTCCGAACCGGCGGTGAGGATCCCGCGCGGGCGGTGGTATTTGAACGACCGCCCGACCAGCCGGATGTCATTGGCCAAAAGCGCAGAGGCCACGGTATCGCCGTTGACGCCCTCGACCTTTCGCCCGTCGAAGGTAAAGCTGACCTTGCGGTTCTGGTCGTAAAGCCCGCGCCCGGCAATTCTCATCTCTTGACCTCGGCGGCCAGTTCGATGCTGGCAATGGCGTGCGTGACGGTATTGCGGCTGACGACCAGCCATGCCCCGCAGCCGCTTTCGTGGTACCAGAGGTCCCGCGTGTCGCCTGCAGGGTTGTCCCGATTGTGGAGATAGTCGTTCCATGCCCCCTCGCCCGCGTCGCGCGCGGGGCGTTGCAGTTGTTCGGCGGAACCGGCGTAGTAAAACTCGCGCCGGTCCCTTTCACCGCAATGGGGGCATGTCAGTCGCATCTTTCCCTCAGCACTGGCCCGAGACGATATCAAAGATCACGGCACCGCTGGTGTCATAGCCGCGCAGACGCAGGGCACCGCCCAGCGTAAAGAGAGGGGGCTGTTCTTCCATCGAGCACATGTTGGTCATCAGCGCGTCTTGCAGCATTTGACCCAGCGCATCGCGGCTGGCCTGATCGCCGGGAACACCGGCCTTGAGAATGATTTCCACGATCACAGTCTCATCGACCGCTTCGACGCCCTTGAATTCCATCAGTGCGGCATAGGCGCCGGAATCAAGCTGCATGGTCGAGGCCAGACGCTGCGCTTCGGCACAGGCGTCGGGCTTGGTGCAATCAGCCATGGCGGGGGCCGCAAGCGCGATCAGGCCGGCGGCGGTAGCAAGGCGGATAAAGTGGTTCATGAGGTCCTCGAATTCAGTGAAGGTTATGTTGGCTGCCGGTGCCTTCTTCGTCCATGATCCCGCGTCCGGTGCGGAAGCGGTCGAGACGGAAGCGTGCAGCAGGTTCGTGATGGTTACCGGTGGCTATGAGATGGGCGAAGGAAAAGCCCGAACCGGGCACGGCTTTGAAACCGCCATAGTTCCAGCCGCAATTCAATAACAAGCCTTCGATATCGGTTTTATCGATGATGGGTGAGCCGTCTGGCGACATATCCATGATGCCGCCCCAACTGCGCAGGACCCGCGCCTTGCCGATCATCGGCATCAGTGTCATGGCGGCTTCCATCACATGCTCGGCCATCGGCAGATTTCCCCGCGCCGCGTAAGAACTGTAGAAATCAAGGTCGCCGCCAAAGACCAGCCCGCCCTTGTCAGACTGGCTGATATAGAAATGCCCCATGCCAAAGCTGACCACATGGTCGATGACAGGCTTGAGGCCCTCGGTGACAAAGGCCTGCAAGATATGACTCTCGACCGGAATACGCATTCCGGCCATCGCCGCCACTTGACCGGACCGTCCGGCGGCCACCATGGCGACCTTTTTGGCGCGGATCGGTCCACGGGTGGTTTGCACGCCGCGCACCTTGCCGTTTTCAATGTCGATGCCGGTGACTTCGCAATTCTGGATCAGGTCCACGCCGCGCCTGTCGGCGCCCCGCGCATAGCCCCACGCTACCGCGTCATGGCGCGCCGTGCCGCCACGCGGATGCAGCAGCCCGCCGTAGACGGGAAAGCGGATGTTGTCGAAATCCAGATAGGGCAGATACTGGCGCACGCCCTCGCGGTCCAACAACACGGCGTCATCGCCCTGATTGATCATCGCATTGCCACGGCGCGCAAAGGCATCACGCTGGCCGTCGGAATGGAACAGATTGATCAGCCCGCGCTGCGAATGCATCACGTTGTAGTTGAGATCAGTCTCGAGCTTTTCCCAAAGCTTGAGCGAATGGCTGTAAAATTCGGAATTGCCGGGCAGGAAATAATTGGCGCGCACAATCGTTGTGTTACGGCCTACGTTGCCGCCGCCGATATAGCCCTTTTCCAGCACGGCGACATTGGTGATGCCGTGGTTCTTGGCCAGATAATAGGCGGTCGAAAGCCCATGTCCGCCGCCGCCGATAATGATGACATCATATTCGGCCTTGGGCGTCGGGTCGCGCCAAACCGGCCGCCAGCCCTTGTTGCCGGTCAGCCCTTCGGCAAAGACCCGTAAGCCAGAATAACCCATCAGACGCGCCCCGAGGCGGGCCGCGTGATGCGGCCCTTTGAACCCGAAACTATCAAGCGAAAGGGCAGGCACAATCCCCGTTTTCGACAGGGGCGATCCTATGCGCGACAGACCGCCTTAACCAGCGATGCGGAAATAGTTGGCCTCGTAGGCGCTATCCATACCGGTGCCGCAAAAGCCCATCGACATGTTGGAGGTGCCGCTGATCGTGCCGCCAGCCACCATCGACGTGCCGCGGATGCCCGACGCGCGCGCTGCAAAGGCGATGTTACCCTTGGCTAAGAACTGGCCACCAAAGGAGGCAAGATCAGCCGCGAAATCCATGCCGCCAAGAGTCATCAGCACACCACCACCCCCTGCGGCGCAGTTGTCATCCTTGCCAACCTGCAGGCCGTTGGGCGCAGTGATCGCCTTGGCATCAAGGCTCGTCGAAATCACGGTTACGTTTTCCAGAGTGGTGCCCGCACCGAACTTTACCTTGCAAGGCGTCGCAATCACCACATTTTTGTAGTCACCGCTCGACAGGGTCACCGTGCCAGACGAACAGCTGACCTCATGGATGCGCCCAGAGGTAAAGTTGGACGCGGTAAACGAATTTCCCGACAGATAGATCTTGGTCGCGCTTGTGATAAAGCTAGGCGTATAGGACGTGCCATACGTGCGCGCGCCGGTCATCACGGTGGACAGGCTATTGATGATGCGCATCCGATAGGCGCCTTCGCGCAGCGCAGCCTGAAGGCCCTCGTTCTTTTCAAAACCGGACTGCGGAAGCTGCAAAAGGTCAAGGTCCGGCATCGAAACGATCGTGCCGTTCTGGAACACGTTGTTTTGGTTGATCGACACGTAGGAATTCGAGTGGATGCAGAAGCCGTTGTAATATTCGTTGTTGGACTGCAGATCGACCACGCCGTTGGCCACGAAACCTTCACGGAAACAGGTCGGACGATAGGTTTCGGCAATCGCATAGACCTCGAGCGAAAAGCTTTCGCGCCCGATCAGCCGCATGAGGTATGTGTTGACCGCGTTTCCGCGAAAGGTGTTCCGCGCCAGCCGCACACGCACGGCGCTGCGTGATGTCGTATTTTCCGTAAATGTGTGGCTGCTGCGGTTATAGGTGCCAAACCAAACCTGCTCGGGCCGCAAGATCGTGCCATAGACCTCGGGCGGCATGTTGTAATTCACAAGATTGACGGCCGTCGTAATCGAGTCTTCGCGTCCCTTGGTGTCGCGCGCATAGAGCGCGGCATGGGCTGCGGCATCTGCCGTGGTCTGCAGCTTGGTGCGGGCCGCCATCACATTGTTGATGTCAACGCCCAGCGAACCCATCGCGGCCATGGTCAGAAAGATATAGAGGCCGAAAATGGTCATCGCCCCCTCTTCGCCTTTTGCAAAGCGACGGAAGGGGGCGGTCAGCAGGCGCAAGATGTTTGTCGCGGAGGACATTTTAGTACTCCAGGAAATGCTCGCTACGCAGATTGATGTTGAAGCCCGAAAAGACGGTAAACCAGCCGGTCATCGTCAGATCGCCAATCGGAACCGCGGCGGTCGTGGTGATGATGCCGCTGGCCAAAGAGGTATGAATCGTGGCCTGCGTGGTCAGATCGGAGATCGCGCTGTTCACAAAGCTTTCGGTGGCAGTGGTGCTGGTCAGACGACCGACCGAGAAGGCACGGTTACCGTCCTGAATCGCACGCATCACGCGGCTTTCACCGTAGAAAACATAAGAAACGTCGATAACCAGAAACAAAAAGACCATGAAAGCCGGAAACCACAATACCGCCTCGACCGTCGCCGAGCCCGATTCATCCCGGCCCCATTGGCGGAAGAAATCTTTGATGGCAGTGAATGTTCGTTTCATAACGGCACCGATTGCTACGGTTGATCAACCGTTGCGAACCTGCGCCGGACTCGGGGCCAAAATGTGGCGGTTTTGCGGTATTAGCGCGAAACCTCAGTAGGGCATCGGATGGGCTTTATGGGTGGCTTCGATGGCGGCGATCACCTCGTCAGACAGCCGGATGTCCAGCCCCCCGAGGATCAGATCAAGCTGCTCGACCGTGGTGGCCCCGAAAATCGGCACGATGGGAAAGGGCCTGCTGCGCTGCCAGGCCAGGGCCATATGCACCGGTTCCAGACCAAAACGGCGGGCAATATCCAGATAGGCCGCCACCGCCCCCAACACCCGATCGGATTTACGCCCGCCCATGGTCGGGTTCAGCGACATGCGGCTGCCCTGCGGAATGACGCCGTCCTGATATTTGCCGCTCAGATAACCCGCCGCGAGCGGCGAATAGGACAGAAGCGTCACGTTTTCGTTCACGGCGACCTCGGCCATGTCGGTGTCGTA
>JAHEBS010000206.1 GCA_024642145.1 Marivivens sp. | reverse complement strand
CGCCCACCAGACGCATCACACGGATTACCTGCGCATTGGCCGAAAGGGACGCCTGCGCAGCCAGCGTGACAATTGCAGCCATGGCCAGCACGATCAGGCTGATCGAGAACAGCCCCAGCGACCGCAGCCGGTCCGCTGCCGCGACCAAGGGCTCGCGCCAACGTGTATGGTCATCCAGCACGGCACCTGGCACCTCGGCGGCAAGGCGCGCGCGCAGGCCAGCGGCGTCATAGCCCTGATCGGCCTCGATAATCTCGATCAGTTGCGGGATGGGCAGCGTCTCGACCGGCAGGTCGGGGCCGAACCATGGCTCTAGCAACTTGCGCTGTTCGTCCGCCGACAGGGGGCGGGCCGAAGCAATGCCCGGCGTCTGTTCCAGAAGGCGCACGGCAAGCTTGGTTTGGGTGTCGATCTGGTCGCTGGCCGCCGAGATGCGCAGCGTCGAGGTGCGCGCCAGTTCGGTTGACCAATTATCCGCCAGCCGTCCCGTCGCCAGCGAAAGCGCCAGCGCAAAGACCGCCAGAAAGGCCATCACGCCCGCGGTGAAAACGGTGAGCGTCGCGGTAAATCCGGTGGGCGGCACGGCGCGGTCCGCCTGCGCGTCCCCAAGGACAAGGGTCAAAAACCTGCGAAACATCTAGAGGTCCGCCCCCGCTTGCAGCAGTTGCCCGCCCTTGAGCCGCAGGACGCGCGCCTGCGTCTGCGCGCCTGCCGCGCGAATCAGGTTCATGTCATGAGTGGCCACCAGCACGGCCTTGCCCATGCGGTTCAACTCGATCAGCAGATGCAGCAACCGCTGCGACATTTCCCAGTCGATGTTGCCGGTAGGCTCGTCGGCGATAATCACCTCGGGCGAGGTGATGACCGCGCGTGCCAAAGCGGCGCGCTGACGTTCCCCGCCTGACAGTTGCGGCGGCAACTGGCTCGACTGTCCCGAAAGGCCGACCCAAGCCAGAAGTTCGGGCAGATATTCGTCCGCCTCGCCGCCGCGCCCCGAAACCGTCAACGGCAAGGACACGTTTTCGGCAAGCGGCAGGTGGTCAAGGAACTCGCAGTCCTGATGCACGACGCCGATGCGCCGCCGCGTCAACGCGACCTGATCGCGGGTCATCGATGCGGCATCGGCGCCAAACATCCGCACCTGCCCGCCCGTCGCGGTGAGCGCGCCATAGCAAAGTTTGAGCAGTGTGGTTTTGCCCGCCCCCGAAGGACCCGTGAGAAACTGGAAAGACCCCGGCGCAAGATCGAGCTTTACGCCCGAAAACAATTCGCCGCCGCCATAGGAATAGCTGACATTATCCAGTTCGATCACGGTCGATCACTCCTGCACTTGCGGCGCTTGTGCCGAAATTGCCGCGCCAATTCAATCGAGTTGACCCCGACAAGCCGCAATTGCTTCCCGAAACCATATGTTGCTGCTAAAAGCACATCAATCTGACGGTTATGAGCGAAGACAGGCTAGGGGTTTACGGAAATGCGTTTGATCTGCCCAAACTGTGGGGCGCAATACGAAGTTCCTGACGACGTAATCCCTGACGCCGGCCGCGATGTGCAATGTTCGAACTGTGGCCACACGTGGTTTGAACGTCCCGGAGATTCGGTCACCGCAGAAGAAGGCGTTTCGACCGTCGAGATGGCCGAACCCGACCTTGACAGTGAACCGCAAGAAACCGTTGCCGCCCCCGAGGATGCGCCCGAGGACGAATCCGGCGAATGGCAAGGCTTTGGCGATCTGCCGGCTGTAACGCCGCGCAGGGCGCGCCCTGCCGCGGCTGCGCCCGCGCCTGACGAGAGTGACGAAGACCCCGAACCCGCCGCTTCGCCTGTGGCCCGACGCGGCAGCGGGCTTGACCCCGATGTTGCCGATATCCTGCGCCAAGAGGCCGCGCGTGAAGAAGCCGTGCGCCGCGCCGAGGCCGAAACCCTGCCCGCCGCCGCGGCCCCAGAGCCCGTCATCGAGCGTCAGCGCCGTCAGGAATCCGAGCGCCGCCTTGCGCGGATGCGCGGCGATGAGGCCGAAGAACCGGCCCCCGCCGCCAAAGCCGCCGAACGGCGCGAGCGTCTGCCCGATGTCGAAGAAATCAACTCGACCCTGCGCGCCACCGAAGAACGCGGCGACGCGGCCGAGCCCAGCGCCGTGCGGCGTCCGCCCAACGGCTTTCGCCGTGGCTTTGCGCTGGCCGTGCTGTTGGCGACAATCTTGATGGCGCTCTATGTCATGGCGCCTGACCTGTCGCTGCGGTTTCCCGCGGCCAAGCCCGCGCTGGATACCTACGCCGATCTGGTGGATTCGCTGCGGCTGGGGTTGGAGCGTCTGATGCAAATGCTGATCGACAAGATCGGTGGTGCGGTCGAACCGACGACCGGCACCACCTGATCAGGCTTAGATCCAGTCCGGCACGATATCGCGGGCGATCATTTCCTCATAGCTGGGGCGCGGGCGGATCACCGCCCAGCGGTCACCATCCACCAACACCTCGGGCACCAGAGGGCGGCTGTTGTATTCGCTGGCCATGACCGCGCCATAGGCCCCCGCCGAACGAAACGCCACCAGATCATCGGCGGCCAGCATCGGCAACGCGCGTGCTTTGGCAAAGGTGTCACCCGTCTCGCAAACCGGCCCGACGACGTCGTAGGGCACCGTGGGCGCGCCGGGGCTATCTTGGATCACCGGCACGATGTCGTGGTGGGCGTCATACATGGCGGGACGCACCAGATCGTTCATCGCGGCGTCAAGGATCAGGAAACGGCGGTCCTCGCCTTCCTTCACATAGACGACCTTGGACACCAGCAGTCCGGAATTGCCCGCAATCAGCCGCCCGGGCTCGATCTCGATCTCGCAATCCAGATGGCCCAGAACCCGTTTGACCATGGCGCAGTAATCCTCGGGCAAGGGCGGGGCTTCGTTGCCTCGGGTATAGGGAATACCAAGCCCACCTCCCAGATCGAGCCGCGTGATCTGATGGCCATCGGCACGCAACAGGGCGGTCAGTTCGGCCACTTTCTGATAGGCGGCCTCAAAGGGCGCCAACTCGGTCAACTGGCTGCCGATATGAACGTCGATACCCATGATCTGTATCCCCGGCAGGATGGCGGCGCGGGCATAGACCTCACGCGCGCGGCTGATCGGGATGCCGAACTTGTTCTCTTTCTTGCCCGTGGCGATCTTGGCATGGGTCTTGGCATCCACATCTGGGTTCACGCGAATGGTGATGGGCGCGCGCAGACCCAACGCGGTGGCGACCTCCGAGAGCGCTTCCAGTTCCGGTTCGCTTTCGACATTGAACTGGCGGATGCCGCCCGTCAGGGCGACGCGCATTTCCTCGCGCGTTTTGCCCACGCCTGAAAACACGATCCGCTCGCCCGGGACGCCAGCGGCGCGGGCGCGCAGATATTCACCGATCGAAACCGTGTCGATCCCCGCGCCCATGTCGCCCAAAAGCTTTAGCACCGCGACGTTCGAGAGCGATTTCATCGCAAAACAAACCAGATGCGGCAGCGGCGACAGACCCTCGTCGAAAAGCCGGAAATGCCGGCGCAAGGTATTGGCGGAATAGACGTAAAACGGCGTGCCGACCGCGGCCGCGATTTCGTTCAGCGCCACGTCCTCGGCGTGCAGGACGCCACCGCGATAGAGAAAATGATCCATGAGAGTCTCCCTTGGTCCATGTCCTAGCAGAGACCGTTAGAAACCCAAGCGCGATCAGTTGCCTTGGGTCACATCCGCCGCCGCTGGCCGATGGGGCGCGCCATCGACGCCACAGGCCGCGACCAGCGACATCATCGCAAGGGCGATCACCAGACGGATCATTTCAGCGCCTCTTTCCAGCGGGCCACCTGTTCGCGCACCCGCAAGGGCGCGGTGCCGCCGTAGCTCTGGCGTGACATGACCGAGTTTTCCACGCCCAGAACCTCGAACACCGCCTCGGTGATATCGGCATGGACAGATTGCATATCGGCCAAGGTCAACTCAGGCAGATCGCAGCCGCGCT
>JAHEBS010000052.1 GCA_024642145.1 Marivivens sp. | reverse complement strand
GGTGGTTTCCAAGACCTGCGGGCGATCGACGCGCGCATCAAGAATATCGGCCAGAAACTGCATCGCCCAGTCGCTGGCGGTCATGCCGCCATCGACGCGCAGGGCCGTGTCACCCATGGCGGGCCAGTCGGCGCGCATGGCTTCGATCAGATCGCGCGTCTGAAAGCCCACGCTTTCCAATGCCGCGCGCGCCAGTTCGGCGGGGCCCGTGGCGCGCGTCAGGCCATAGGCGGCGCCTCGGCATTCGGCGTTCCAATAGGGCGCGCCAAGGCCCACGAAGGCGGGCACCAGCACCACGTCCTGATGCGGATCGGCGGCCTCGGCGAGGCTTTGGGTTTCATCGGCGCTGGCAATCACGCGCAGCCCGTCGCGCAGCCATTGCACCACCGCGCCCGCGACAAAGATCGAACCTTCGAGCGCATAGGTGGGTTTGCCGCCGAACTGATAGGCGATGGTCGTCAGCAGGCGGTTTTGCGACAGAACCGGCTTATCCCCCGTGTTCAGCAGCGCAAAACACCCTGTGCCATAGGTCGATTTCATCATGCCGGGGCTGAAACAGGCCTGTCCGACCGTGGCGGCCTGCTGGTCGCCCGCGACCCCGCGGATGGGGATGGCGGCCCCCAGAATGGCGGGGTCGGTCAGACCGAAATCGCCGTCACAGTCGCGCACCTCTGGCAGCATTTGCAACGGTATATCAAGGCGTTCGCAGATGTCCTTCGACCACTGCCCTTGGATGATGTCGTAGAGCAGCGTCCTTGCGGCATTGGTCGCATCGGTGGCATGGACCTTGCCGCCCGTGAGCCGCCAGATCAGGAAACTGTCAACCGTGCCAAAGAGGATCTCGCCTCTCTTGGCGCGGTCGCGCGCGCCGGGGATGGTATCGAGGATCCATTTCAGCTTGGTGCCTGAAAAATAGGGGTCAAGCAGCAGACCCGTCTGGGCGCGGACCCTGTCCTCCAGCCCTTCGGCCCTGAGTTCGGTGCAGATATCGGCAGTGCGCCGATCTTGCCAGACTATGGCGCGCGCCAAGGCGCGACCCGTTTTCGCATCCCAGACCAAGGTCGTTTCGCGTTGGTTGGTGATGCCGATGGCGGCAATATCGGCGGCGGTCAGATGTGCCTGCGCCAAGGCCGACCGGCAGGTTTCGACCGTGGTTGACCACAGATCCTCGGGGTCATGTTCAACCCAGCCAGAGCGCGGAAAATGCTGGGTAAACTCGCTCTGGCCTGTCGCCAAGGGCACCAGATCGGGGCCAAAGATCATGGCGCGCGTCGATGTCGTGCCCTGATCTATGGCAAGGATATGTTTCATGGACGGACCTCTCTTTGACCCAGAGTTCCCGCCACAAGCACCGCTGTCAATTGTTGTGGATCAGGGCTCGAAGGGTTCGATGATATCGACCTTGACCAGACCCTGTTGCGGGCCGGTCCATTGGCTCGAACGCCAGATCGCGCCGGTTTCGGGTTCGACCTCGTAGGTATTGGTGAACCTGATGCCACTGCCGCGGCAGGTTTCGGACATGCGCTGAACCACGACAGGCGGCGTGACAAAGTCGATTGTCCCCATATCGCCCGCTTTGGCGGTGCAGGTCACGTCGAACCTCTGGCCTTCGGGACCCATGCCCCACGTGCGGTAGATGCGCGCATAGCTGTCGGGCCACGCGGCTGTCGGGCGCGGTCGTGCAATCGGGTCGTCGCCGTCGGTTTCAATCGGGGCCGGATCATAGCCAAAACCATGTGTCGCAACCAGCAGCCCGCCCCGCATCACCACGGTGCGGTTCGACCGGCCCAGATAGGTCAGGCGGTCGTCCTCCAGCGCGATGGCGATCAGCACGTCGGCAAGCCCCGTGTCAGGGGCCTCGATCCGCACGGCGGCCACGCCTTTTTCATGGATCGGCGCATAGAGCGCATCGGCCCCCGGCAGGGGTTGGCCCGCGCCGCCGCCCGCGTCAGCCACGGCCGAGGCGCCAAAGGCCCGCGCGACTACAGCCTTGAGCAGTTGCGACTTGGGGCTATTGCCCGCACAGGCGGCGGCCAGCAAGAGCGCCGCGACAGGGACGATACGTCTCAGTTCCAAAAGTCACCCCAGCCATCGTTGAGGGTCTGCATATTGGTCGGCCGCAACAGGTCGTAAATCTCGCCCGTGCCGCGCACGCGCGAGGCGTTTTCACCAAGACCCGCGCCGCCAAGGCTGGTGCCAAGGCGCCGGGTGTTGTTGGTGGGATAGGTCCAGCCCACGGGGATCTGCACGCCGATGGTCCAGCCCAGTTCCTTGTCGCCCATATTCTCCGACCAAGCGGTGGCCAGCGACACATCCCAGCCATTGGTAAAGCGGCGGCTGAGCTTGAGTTGCGCGCCCATGTCGCCGGCCAGATACTGGCCAAAGTCGAACTGGACGTTGGTTCCGGCAAGACCGGTATCCCAATAGACCGAGGCGATGGCGGTGGTGGCGTTGAGGTCGAGGAACCCGAAGGGGGCCTGATAGGCGCGTTTGACCGCCTCGGTCACTTCCAGACCAAAGGCCAGACGGCTATCGGCGGGGCGCCACAGCACCTCGGCGCTGACACCGCCGTATTGGCGTTCAAACAGGCCCACGCTGGCGCGGGCATAGACATCGGGGGCCAGCTTGAACCGCGTTGTGTAGGTCAGCGAATCCAGCGAGGGCAGGGTAAAGTCATAGGCGCCGATATCCTTGCGGATCTGCGGGGTCAGCGGCGGCGGGATCGGCGTGGGACGTCCGGCCAGCGTGTAGCCGATGCTGCCGGAAATCCAGCTGGACCGTGACAGGGTATAGGTGCCGTTGGCCGAGACGCGGAACGAGGTTTCGATGCCATTGGTCGACGACAGATCAAAGTCGATCGAAGGGCGAATGTTCCAGCTGAAACCACGCGGATCGACGGCCATGAAATCGGCCCCGTTCGCGCTGCTTGTCCCGCCTTGGATTTGGGTCGTGTCCCATGCCATCATCGCGCCCTCGGGCTGGTCGACGGCGGCCTCCATGCCGCTGCGGCTGATCACGACGGCCGAGGTGACATAGCCGTCGTTGGCATGGATGATACGGAAGGTTTCCACCGATGCGGGCATGATCCGCGCCAGCATCCGCGCCACGCGGCCTGTCGTGCGGGCACGGTTCGCCTCGCCCGGGGCATAGACGGTCACGCTGGCTTCCGTGCCGGTGAAATGCGCCTCAAGCAGGCGAATGTCTTCCTGTTCGAGACCGGCTTGCAGCCCTTCAAGCTTGGCCGCGCGCTGCGCGGAATCATCTGCCCAATGGGGATCGCGCACCGCGTCTGCGCTACGGATAAGGATGGGCTGCGGGCCGATGCCGGCATGGGGCGGCACATAGGGGCGCTGCGGGTTGCCATTGAAGGTCAGCATGAAGCCGGTGGTCTCAAGCCCACGGCTATAGGCCTCGAGCTGCAGGCCTTTGCCAAGATCGTAGCGCAACGCCACATTCGGCACCATCGCACGCGGGTCGTCGGTATTGTTGATGCTGTCGATCGCGTATTCGGCGGAAAGGCTGAGCTTGGGGATCGGCGTATCCCAAGTCACCCCCACAAAGGGTGCGGCGTTGCCACGGAACAGGTGGTCAAAGCCCATGAAATGTTCCGGCGTGGTGGCAGGGCGCGGGCCAAATGGCGCGCCAATCGGGCCGCCGGCACCATAAATGCCCCAGCCGATGCCCGCGCTCAGTTCGAAATCACCGGCGCGGTGGCTCATCACCAGATATTCGCCGCCATTGCGGTCATTGGCGAAAAGCCCGCTCAGGCCCAGCGCCAGCGCCGTGCGGCCATCCGCGCTGTCCCAAAGCGTGGCGCGGATATTGAGGCTCGGGTCTGAGCCCGTGGGCGAACCCGCGTGGTAGGTCGGAAAGGCCAGCGACAGATCGAGACCCGGCAGCGCCTGAAAACCCAGCGCCAGCACGTCGCGGGCGGAATCAGCCGAATAGGAAAAGCTGGTTTCCCCGTCCGCGAGCATAAAGGCCGAGGGCATCTCGACGTGGCCGCCGATACCGATCGGGGTCAGCGCAATATTGGGTCCGGCGTGGGTATTGCCAACGCTGGCCAGAATGGTCGAACACGACAGAATCGCGGCTACAGTGATACGGCGCACTGGAACCCCCCAGTTATCCATGCAAATCAGCGGGCTATGCGGTAAAGCGGCAGCAATCCGCGCCCATTTGTCCTATCATAGCGGGCAAGTGGCCCTTGTCACGCCGATAAGGCGGATGGGCGGGGTTTTGCGGGGTCCGGCCAGCCAGCCTTGGGGGTGGCGCCGCGAAGGACTGACGGTCACGGGGCGCGCTCACAGATGAGGCATGCTGACCGGAACCCGCTCGGGCCGTGGGCCCGAGATCACGGTCACGAGGGCGCATGGCCGTGATCAAGTCCAAGCTGACCCCCGCGACCATATTCGTCCATAAACCCCGGTTTAGGCGCATGATACCGGCGGCTTATGGCCTAACCCATGCGATAGGACGAGGCCGTCACCCCCCCGAAAAGGAACTCGTCGTGGTAGCTGCGGGTAGCCTTGTCACCTTCGGCCGCCCCTAAAGCCACGAAAAGCGGCACAAGGTGATCCTCGCGCGGGTGGCACACGCGGGCATGCGGGGCCTGCGCCCAGTCGGCGAGGGCGGCGGTGCGCTGGTCCGACGGCATCGCCATGACGCCGCTGAGCCAATGGTCAAAAGCCTCTGACGGCGTGCGCGCGGCGGGGCCAAAGAGGCGCAGGTTATGATAGCTGAGCCCCGAACCCACGATCAGCACGCCTTCGTCGCGCAGGGGGGCCAAGGCGCGGCCGAGGGCAAAATGGCGGGCGGGGTCATAGCGATGCTGGATGGCCACCTGATAGACCGGAACATCGGCCTGCGGATACATGACCGCCAAGGGCGCGTAGGTGCCGTGATCAAAGCCCTGCGTGGCGTCAAGCCGCGTGGGCAGGCCTGCCTCTGCGATCAGGCTTGCCGTCCGCGCCGCAAGGTCCGGCGCACCGGGGGCGGGGTAGGAAATCTGATACATTTCAGGCGGAAAGCCGCCATAGTCATAGACCATCGGCGGCTTGGGGCTGCTCATCACCGCAAAGTCGTCGTCTTCCCAATGGCCGGAAACCACCAAGACGGCCTTGGGCGGTTCCGGCAATTCGGCGGGCATCGCCGCAAGCGACGCCTCGAGGTTTTTCAGCATGCCCCGCATCTGGGGCATCCACGGCCAAGGGCCACCGCCATGCGAGATAAAATAGGTGGGCTGACGCGACATCGCTGATCTCCGCAGAATTGCTCTGCACCCGAGCCTATGCCTGCGCGGGTCATGTTGACAGTGGCGATCACGGCGGTTTGATGACAGCACCCGACCAAGGAGCCGCCATGATCGCCTATGTTTTCCCGCCCGCCCCGCAGGCCGCGTTGCCGATCAGGGGGCAAGATGCGCTTTACCCCGTCAGGCGCATCTTTTGCGTGGGGCGCAACTATGCCGAACATGCCGCCGAAATGGGCAACGAGGTCGACCGCGAGGCGCCGTTCTATTTCACCAAAGCGCCCGCCGCCCTTGCCCAGAGTGGCGCAGTGCTGGCCTATCCACCCGGAACTGCCGACTATCACCATGAGGTCGAACTGGTGCTTGCCATCGGCGCGCCGCTTTACCGCGCCGATCGCGCCAGCGCGTTGGCGGCGGTCTGGGGATACGCGGTCGGGCTCGATATGACGCGGCGCGACCTGCAGGCTGCGGCCAAGGAAAAGCGCCGCCCTTGGGACACGGGCAAGGATTTCGAAGGTGCCGCGGTGATTGCCCCGCTGACGCCTGTGGCCGAGGCGGGTGACATCGCGGGCGGCACAATTCGGCTGACCGTCAACGGCGCCCTGCGGCAAGAGGGGCGCATTGCGGATATGGTGCATGACATGGCGGCAATTCTGGTGGACCTGTCGCGGTTTTACCATCTGGGGCAGGGTGATATCGTCATGACCGGAACGCCCGCAGGCGTGGGTGCCGTTGGTCCGGGGGATGTTCTGGAAGGACAGCTTGGCGATCTGTCGCCTGTGCGCCTGACGGTAGGCCCCCCTGCCTGAACGACGCTACGTCGTTTGACCTGACGGCAATCGCCGCTTGGCGCGGCCGTGCCGAGCGGTTTAGCTCCGGCCAGAAACCTGATTGCGGGAGAGCATGATGCAGATCAAGGGACATGTGGCGGTCGTCACCGGCGGCGGTAGCGGGCTTGGCGCGGGCACCGCGCGGCATCTGGCCGGGCAGGGCGCGCGGGTTGCCATTTTTGACCGCGATATCGACCGCGCGCAGGCCGTTGCCGCCGAGATCGGTGGACGCGCCTATGCGGTGGATGTTGGCGACGAAGCCTCGGTCGCGGCGGCCTATGAGGCTTTGGTCGCGGATTTTGGCGAGGGGCCGCGCGCGGTGGTCAACTGCGCCGGTATCGGCCTTGCAGGGCGGATCGTCGGGCGCGAGGGCAAGCTGGCCATCGACCTTTTCGAAAAGACGGTCCGCGTGAACCTGATCGGCACTTACAACGTGATGTCTTATGGCGCACGCCTGATGCAGGCCATGGAACCGCTGGACAGCGGCGAACGCGGCGTGATCGTGAACACCGCATCGGTGGCTTTCGAAGACGGGCAAGTGGGGCAGGCGGCCTATTCGGCGTCCAAGGGCGGCATTGCCGGCATGACCCTGCCTGCCGCGCGTGATCTGGGGCAATGGGGCATCCGCGTGATGGCGATTGCGCCCGGCCTGTTCAAAACGCCGATGATGGAGGCGCTGCCCCCCGAGGTTTCCGCCGCGATCGAAGCCAATATCCCCTTCCCCTCGCGCCTTGGTCTGCCGTCGGAATACGCACAGCTTGCAGGCGACATCATCGCCAACCCCTATCTCAACGGCACGCTGATCCGGCTGGACGCCGCAGTGCGCCTGCCGCGTCGTTAAGTTCAGCACCGCAGACATGAAAAGGCCGGCCCTCTAAAAGGGCCGGCCTTTGTCGTCGCACAACCTTGGCTCAGCCGTGCTTGACCATGATGTGGCGCACCACGCTGTAATCCTCGAGCGAATAGCTGGACATGTCCTTGCCATAGCCCGATTGCTTGAGCCCGCCATGCGGCATCTCGTTGCAAAGCATGAAATGGGTGTTGATCCATGTGCAGCCGTAGCGCAGGCGCGCGGCCGTCTCCATGGCGCGCCCCACATCGCGGGTCCAGACCGACGAGGCAAGGCCGTAGTCGCTGTCATTGGCCCATTCGACAGCCGTATCGGCGTCCGCGAACGGGGTGATCGACACCACGGGGCCAAAGACCTCGCGGCGCACGATTTCGTCTTGCTGCTGCGCACCGGCGATCACGGTCGGGCGATAGTAAAAACCCTTGTCCATCAACTCGCCGCCCGCAGTGACCTCGATATGGTTCAATTCACGCGCGCGGTTGACGAAAGAGGCCACGCGGTCGCGCTGACGCAGTGAAATCAGCGGGCCGATTTCATTGGTGCTGTCGTCGTCATTGCCAAGCTGGATCGACGACACCGCAGATGACAGGTCGGCCACCAGTTTGTCGTAAACCTTCTTGCCCGCATAAATGCGGCAGGCTGCCGTGCAGTCTTGCCCCGCGTTGTAATAGCCAAAGGCGCGCAGGCCCTCGACCACCTCGGAGACATCGGCGTCATCAAACACGATGACCGGCGCCTTGCCGCCCAGTTCCAGATGGGTGCGCTTGACCGATTTGGCGGCAGCGTCGAGCATTTTCTTGCCCGTGGCCACGTCGCCCGTCAGCGAGATCATGTCCACCTGCGGGTGGTTGATCAGGTAGTTGCCGACAGAATGGCCGCGTCCGGTGATCACGTTGACCACGCCCTCGGGCAGTTCCTCGGCCAGAATCCGCGCCATCTTCAGCGCGGTCAGCGGCGTCTGTTCCGAGGGTTTGAACACCACGGTATTGCCGCCCGCAATCGCCGGCGCCAGTTTCCACGCCATCATCATCAGCGGATAGTTCCACGGCGCGATCGAGGCTACGACGCCAATCGCGTCGCGGCGCACCATCGAGGTGTGGCCCGCCAGATATTCGCCCGCAAGCATGCCGTGCTGGGTGCGAACCGCGCCCGCGAAGAAACGGTAACAGTCCACGATCGCGGGAATTTCGTCATTGGTGGCCGCGCCGATGGGTTTGCCGCAGTTCAGCGCCTCGAGCGCGGCAAAGGCTCCGGCCTCGGCCTCGACACGGTCAGCGATCCGCAAAAGCGCCGCAGCCCTTTCGCCGGGCGTCGTGCGCGACCAGCCGGCAAAGGCTTTGCGCGCGGCGGCCACGGCACGGTCGACCTGCGCGGTCGAGGCCTCGGGGATTTCGACAATCAGCCCGCCGGTGCGCGGGTTCAGCACCTGCTCGGCCACGTCCTGCCCGACCTCGAAACTTGAACCGATCAGCAAGTCATTGAACATTTTCATGGGGTTACTCCCTGTTATTTACCACCGCCCGCGGTCTCGGATCCGCCGCGGGTCAGGTAATAGGCGATGAGGATGGGAAAGAAGGTTGCGGCAAACACCACCATGGCGACGACGTTGGTCACAGGGCGCTGGCGCGGGCGCACCAGTTCCTCAAGCATCCAGATCGGCACGGTGGCCTGTTGGCCAGCGGTAAAGGTGGTCACGATCACCTCATCGAACGACAGCGCAAAGGCCAGCATGCCCCCCGCCAACAGCGCTGTGCCAAGGTTCGGCAGCAGCACATGGCGGAAGGTCTGAAAGCTGTTGGCCCCCAGATCAGCCGAGGCCTCGGCCAGCGATCCGGCCAGACGGCGATAGCGTGCGACCGCGTTGTTATAGACGATCACGATGCAAAAGGTCGCGTGACCAAGGATGATCGTCAGCGTCGAGAAGGGAATATCCATCACCGAAAACGCCGAACGCAGCGCGATGCCGGTAATGACGCCAGGAAGCGCGATGGGCAGGATGATCAAAAGCGCGATCTGTTCGCGCCCGAAGAACCGCGCGCGGCTCATCGAGGCGGCAACCAGCGTGCCGAGGATCATGGCCAAAATCGTGGCGATGGCCCCCACCTTGAGCGACAGGTAGAGCGGCGGCCAGATGTCAGGCCGGTTCCACGTCACCGCGAACCATTTCAGCGTCAACCCCGGCGGGGGGAATTGATAGGACCGCTCTTCGGTGGTGAAGGCGTAGAGAAAGATCAGCAGGATCGGCAGGTGCAGGAACAACAGCCCGCCGATGGCTGCGAACTTGAGGCCGAATGAGGGTTTGTTCTCAGAGTGCATCGAAGGCCCCCGCACGTTTGGCCAGCGCCAGATAGATCAGCATGATGACAATCGGGACCACGGCAAAGGCCGCCGCCAGCGGAATATTCCCCGCGGTGCCCTGCAACTGATAGACCGCCTGCCCGATGAAACGGGCCGAGGTGCCGATGATCTGGGGGATGATGTAGTCGCCCATGGTCAGCGAAAAGGTAAAGATCGACCCCGCAATCATCCCCGGCATTGCCAAGGGCAGAATGACGGTCCGCAGCGTCTGCCCGCGTGTGGCGCCAAGATCCGCCGAGGCTTCGAGCATCGAGGTCGGAACCCGCTCCAGCGAGGCCTGCAGGGGCAGGATCATGTAGGGCATCCAGACATAGACGAAAACAATCCACGTGCCGATGAACGAGGTTGACAGCGAATTGCCCCCGACCCACGGCAAGGCAAGGACCGCATCCATGACAAAGGTCGCGTGCAGCTTGGTTGCGGCCCAGGTCAGGATACCTTCCTTGGCCAAGATCAGTTTCCACGCGTAGACCTTGACCAGATAGGACGACCAAAGCGGCAGCATGATGCCAAGGTAAAAGACTGCCTTCCAGCGGCCGCGCGCAAAACGGGCGGCGAAATAGGCAATGGGAAAGGCGACGACCGCCGAGGTCAGCGTGACCGCTGTCGACATCAAAAGCGTGCGGATGATGATGTCGAGGTTCGCTGCACGAAACAGCTCGCCATAGGTCTTGAGCGTCAATTCATAGTTGATGACGCCTGAAAACTCGTCGATCGAAAAGAAGCTTTGCACCAGAAGGGCTGCAAGAGAGCCCAGATAGATCACGCCAAGCCAGATCAAAGGCGGCGTAATCAACAGCATAAGCAAGAGCTTGGGCCGACGCCAGAACAGCGCGCTCAGCCGGTCGCCCAAGCCCCGATCGGGCATGATGGCGGTGCGGGTCGTCATACCTCGCGCTCCATCACATGCAGCGCATCGGGTTCAAAGGCTATTCCGGCCTCGGCGCCCTGCACCGGCAGATCCTGACCCGCGGGCACCAGAGCCGCGATTTCATTGCCACCTACATCCAGCACCACGCGGCTGGCCGCACCCAGATAGCGCACGGCGGTAACGGTGCCTTTGACCGCTGCCTTGGCGGGCGCGGCAAGCATGGTTTTTTCGGGACGCAGGCTGGCCCATTTGGCGGGGCCGCCCAATGCGCGCGTCAGATCGGGCGACAGGACGTTCGACGAGCCCACAAAGTCGGCCACAAAGCGCGAATTGGGGCGGGCATAGACATCCTCGGGCGAACCCTGTTGGGCGATCTTGCCGTCACTGAAAATCACCAGCTGGTCGGCCATAGACAGGGCCTCGTGCTGGTCATGGGTGACAAAGACAAAGGTGATGCCCAGACGTTTCTGCAGCGACTTGAGTTCATCTTGCATTGCTTCGCGCAGTTTGAGGTCCAGCGCGCCCAGCGGTTCGTCCAGCAAGAGGACGCGCGGTTCGTTGATCAGCGCACGCGCCAGCGCCACACGCTGACGTTGGCCGCCTGAAAGCTGACCGGGCTTGCGGTCGCCGTAGCTGCCCAGCTTGACCAGATCGAGCATTTCCTCGGCCTTGGCGTGACGTTGCGCCTTGGGCACGCCGGCAACCATGGGCCCATAGGCCACGTTGTCGCGCACGTTGAGGTGCGGAAACAGCGCGTAGTCCTGAAACACCGTGTTCACACTGCGCCGGTTGGGCGGCGTCTGGCTGACGTCCTCGCCAAAAATACGGATATGACCGGCGGTGGGTTGTTCGAAACCCGAGATCAACCTCAGGCAGGTGGTCTTGCCCGAACCCGAAGGGCCAAGCATGGCGAAGAAAGAGCCTTCGGCGATTTCAAGGTCCACCTGATCGACGGCTTTGACCTTGCCGAAATGGCGGGAAACTTTGGCGAATGAGACTGCGCTGGTCATTTTCTACCCGTTCGGCCCCGCAGGGCCGTTGGAAATAATGTGAGATGAAGGTGCCCGGCGCGCAGGTGAGTCGCGCGCCGGGCCGGTGGGAAGGGTGTTATCGTCCGCCGATGACGGCGATGTAGTCCGAAACCCAGCGATAGTAGGGCACGCACTCACCTTGGCTGGCGCAGGCCGAAACCGGCGTGGTCCAGAAGTGGATGCGGTCAAAGTCCGCCATACCGTTATAGTCGCAGCCCTCGGCGGTCTGCATGCCCGAGCCGTCCGTACAGGCGGCGGGAACCGAGGGAACCGAACCGAACCAGACCGAGAGATCGGATTGCAGGTTCGAGTTCAGCGTATGCTCCATCCACAGATACGAGCAGGTCGGATGCTTGGCATCGGCGTGCATCATCGTGGTGTCGGCCCAGCCGGTTGCGCCCTCTTCGGGAACGACGCTGGCGATGGGTGCGTTTTCATACTGCATCATGCCGACCTGGAACGGCCAAGATCCCGATGCGACGACGCCTTCGTTCTTGAAGTCGTCCATCTGGATATAGGCATCGTGCCAGTAACGGCTGACCAACTGACGCTGGCCACGCAGCAGATCAAGCGCTGCGGCATACTGGTCTTCGTTCAACTCGTAGGGCGAGGTGATACCCAGTTCCGGATGGTGCGCCATCAGATAGAGCGCGGCATCGGCGATGTAGATCGGGCCGTCGTAGGCCTGAACACGTCCCTTGTTCGATGCGCCATCGGGCAGGGTCTGCTCTTCGAACACCACCGACCACGAGGTGGGGGGCGTGTCGCCGAAGGCTTCGGTGTTATACATCAAGACGTTCGGACCCCACTGGTAGGGCACGCCGTAGTGGACACCGTCAACGGTGAACCAGGGCGCGTCCTTCAGGCGGTCATCGACCTTGGACCACGACGGGATCAGGTCGGTGTTGATCGCCTGAACCTTGCCACCGGCAACCAGACGCAGCGAGGCGTCGCCCGATGCGGTCACAAGGTCAAAGCCGCCCTCGTTCATCAGGGCGACCATCTCGTCCGAGGTATTGGCCGTCTTGACCACGACCTGACAGCCCGTGGCTTCTTCAAAGCTGGTCACCCAGTCATAGGCCGCGTCGGTTTCGCCGCGCTCGATATAGCCCGGCCAGGCGACGATATCGACTTCACCTTCGGGCGTGCCAAGGGCCGCAAGCTGCGCGAAGGCAGCGTTGCCCATGACAAGCGAGAGGCAAGTTGTTGCGATAAGTAGTTTTTTCATTGAGTTCTCCCTGTTGGTCGTCTGGATTACATGAGCCCGAGCTGCGTGTAGAAGCCCAGCGCATCGTAATAGTCGGCCTGATGCATGATCTTGTCGTCCACGACATGGAACACAGAGGCCCCGTGGATTTCAAAGGTCTTGCCGGTGGCCGGCGTGCCGTCGGCCCAATCGCCGGTATTGGTGCCGGAGAAGGTCCATTCAAAGGCAACATAGTCGCCCGAAACAATCGCGTCGCCATCCATGGCCCAAACGGCATCGGGGGCGGCGTTGAGGAATGCGTCGATCACTTGGGTCTTGGCGGCGTCGGCGCCTTGGACGGGCGTGCCGACCGAGGCGTCGTAATATTCGACGTTATCGGCAAAAAAAGCCGCGGCGGCCGTGCTGTCATGCGCGTTCCAAGCGGCAAGATAGCCATTCACGGTGTCGATCGCGTCAGCAGCGAAGGCGGCCGAGGCGGTCAGGACGAAGGCGGCGGGAATGGCGACAGCGCGCAGGGCCTTCGAAGCGAAGTTCAGCATTTATGGATCTCCCCAAGTCTACACCGCCCGCAGCGGGCGGGTGACGCGTAAGGTTTGGAATCGCTCTCGAGCAATCGCAATATCAAAAGGAAGATAGTAACTATCGGAAAAACCGATGGCTTGTGACCTAGCGTTCCTGCGGCGCGCTTTGCGCCGAACGCACAAAGTTATGCGCCGCCTCGCTCAGCGGGGCGCCTTTGCGCCAAGCAAGGCCTACCTGCACCGAAGGCAAGTCGCCCGACACATCCCTGATCTCGATACGGTCGCCCTCGAGCGACCATGGCCGATAGGCCAGCGAGGGCAGCAGCGCCACGCCCGCGCCGGTGGCCACGAGGCTGCGCACGGCCTCGACCGAACGAGTGCGGAAGGACACCCGCGGTTTGCGTTTGAGCGCCGTCATCAGGGCGCGCGTGCTTTCCTCGATCTCGTCCACCATCAACTGGATCAAGGGTTCGTCGGCCAGTTCCTCCATCCCGATGGACTCTTGCTGTGCAAGGCGGTGGCCAAGCGGCATCCAGAGCCGGTAGGGCGAAACGATCAGGGTCTCGACGTTCAACGCAAGCCTGTCCTTGACCGACGAGGTCAAGAGAACCGCCACGTCCAATTCACCCCCGATCAAGAGGTGTTGCAGATATTCGCCCGTATCCTCGATCACGTTCAGTTCGATCTGGGGAAAGGCCCGTCGATAGCGGGCGAGGATGTCCGACAGCACATAGCCCGCCACCAGCGAGGTCACGCCCAGCGACAATCGCCCGCTGACCTGCGCGGCATCATCGCGAAACGCCTGCCGCGCGGCAGAGACATCGGCCAGAATCTGGCGCGCGTGGCGCAAAAACGCAGAGCCGCGATGGGTGATCGCCAGCCCGCGGGCCTGCCGCTCGAACAGGATGACGCCAAGGTCGTCTTCCAGCGCGCGAATGGCCTCGGTCACCGAAGATTGCGAGATCGACAATTCCCGCGCCGCGCCCGAGACCGAACCCTGTTCGGCGGCGGCGACGAAGAACTGCAACTGGCGAAGCGTAAAGGCCATGCGGCCAGCATCACGAACACAGCGTCGAAGGCAAGACCGCGTTGCGCCGCCATGACCTTGACCCCAAGCGCCCGCGCGCGGTCAACTGCCGCCTTGACCCGCCCAGCCATGTGCATGTCGGGTGATGCGACCGTAAAGGAGGATGCAAATGCCGACAAATGACCGAGATGATATCGAGGCCACTCTGCGCGACTATATGGAGGGCATGACATTCGGCCATCGCCAAAGGCTGGAAAAAGCGTTTCACCCCAAGATGAGCGAAATCGGCTACTTTCAGGGTGCGCTGTTATGGAACGACCGCAGCCAGTTCATCGCCATGTGCGAGGATATGGCCGCGCCCGATGCGGTGCCCCTTTGGAAAATCCTGAACCTGACGATCGCGGGCGATATCGCCTCGGCCCATATCGAGGATGAATGGGCGGGCATGTCCTTTGACGATTTCCTGTTGCTTGTGCGCGGCGACGAGGGCTGGCAGATCGTGGCCAAGACCTTTCATATCCGCGCGGCTTAAGGGCCTGGCGTTGGCGCAACATACATGCAGCCAAAACCGCATCATGACGTCCCAAAGCGGGTGTCGTGGTCGTTGCGCTCATGGGGGGTAAGTGGCGGAGAGACAGGGATTCGAACCCTGGGTCGGCTTGCACCGACAACGGTTTTCGAGACCGCCGCATTCGACCACTCTGCCACCTCTCCGCAGACTGGTGGCGCTCTCCTAGCCGCAGTCGCGTGGCTCTGCAACCCCCGAATTAACAAGAATTGCGTTGCGGGCGCATTCGTTGTGTCAGGTGGTTTTGGGGCAGGGGCCCGTGGACTGGCCGACGACCAGATCGGCCTCGAGCAACTCGTGCAAAGGGGTCATCGAGGGGTCGCGGATCTGGCGGATCAGCATTTCCCCCAGCAACCGGCCCGCGGTGCGGACCGATGACCGCGTCGCGGTAAAGATCGGCACGTCATCGCCATTGGCCAGATAGGACAGAACGTCATCATGGGTGACGACCGACACATCGCGCCCCATCCTTAGCCCGCGCTCCTCCAGCGCCCGACGCACCCCGAGGGCCGAGATCATCGAGGATACCAAAAAGGCCGTGGGCGGGGCCTCGCGGGCCAGCATCTCGCGTGCGGATCGATAGCCAAAGACCTCGGTCATCTCGTTGCTGCGCATCAATTCCGGATCGGGCCTGAGACCTCGCGCGGCCATGGCGGCCTCAAATCCTGCGCGTCGGCGATGGGCAAAATCCATGGTTTCAAGCCCGTTGATCAAGGCGATGCGCCGATGCCCCAGATCAAGCAGGAAATCCGTGGCGCGTTCAAAGGCGCGGCGGTTGTTCACGTCCAGCCATGAATAGTCATGGGCAAGCCCCGAGGCGCGGCCATGAACGGCAAAGGGCAGGCCGATTTCCTGCAATAGTGCCACGCGGTTGTCGTTCATCTTGGGGCCATGAACGATCACACCGTCGACCGAGCCGCG